>JBEBWV010000001.1:0-163730 GCA_040391965.1 Achromobacter deleyi
CGTCAGATGTCCCGTACCTGTTGCGTACCCTCCTTCATCGTGTTGTCACATGCATCTAGATGCGCGGTGTTTGGCGGCTCGACATAGCCAGATGATAGGGACAGAATGAACGCAGTTAAGCCGTGCATACCTCTCACCCGACCCCTTCTTCGACTGCAAACGCCCCGGAATTTCCGAGGGCAGGTGCGCTGTGCCTGCTGGCCATGCTCAATCATGTGGCACTTACAGGGGGACGGATCACCGTTTCGCTGACGGCGCTACAAATGGGCTTGTCTACCTTCACGGTGGGCATGTTGATTGCCGTATTTGCCATACTGCCGATGCTGTTTTCAGTTCGCGCCGGCCGTTGGGTAGATGCCGTGGGTGTTGTTCGGCCGCTGGTCATCGGTACGTCTTTAGTTGCCATTGGCACCTTTCTGCCGTTTATATCGCAGACCCGCCCATCCCTATTGCTCGCATCTTGCTGTATCGGCATTGGGTTCATGCTGCATCAGGTGTCAACACAAGACCTGTTGGGCCATGCAGAACCCACCCGACGCCTACGCAACTTCTCCTGGCTTTCACTGGCACTGGCAGGCTCCGGTTTTGCGGGCCCACTGATCGCCGGCCTGGCCATCGACAACTTGGGAACCCGAGTCGCCTTCGGGTTGCTGACGCTCGGCCCCGCCATCTCGATTGCCGGCCTGTACTTGTTGCGCAGGCCATTGAAAATTGCCAGCGAACGTCTGCCCAGAGATCACGAAGAACAGCGCCGCCGCGTCACCGAATTGTTGGCTCTGCCCCCGTTACGCCGAATTCTGCTGGTGAACACCATTTTGTCCGGTGCCTGGGACACGCATTTGTTCGTCGTCCCGATTTTCGGCGTTGCCATCGGGCTGTCTGCCACCACCATCGGCGTCATACTTGCCTCGTTCGCGGCGGCAACTTTCCTTATCCGACTGGTATTGCCGCTTATCCAGCGTCGCGTGCGCTCCTGGACGCTGGTCCGATTTGCCATGGCAACGGCCGCCATCGATTTTATGCTTTACCCGCTGTTCACCGACGTTAGCATCCTGATCGGGCTATCTTTCATACTCGGATTGGCATTGGGCTGTTGCCAGCCCAGCATGCTGTCTCTGTTGCACCAACATTCCCCTCCCGGTCGTGCTGCAGAAGCGGTAGGCTTGCGTATGGCGCTCATCAACGGCTCACAAGTGTCTTTGCCTTTGACCTTTGGTGCGCTGGGTGCGGTAATTGGTGTCGCACCTTTGTTTTGGGCCTATTCCTTTGCCTTGATGGCAGGCGGCTGGGCCAACCGTAACCCCCCGATCGAGGCTGACCGGAAATCGTAATCGTGAACACGCAGTCCGCCCCACCTTCTTCGCCCACGACCGTCACAGGCTCGTCCCTGCCCTTTCAGCTCTGGACGCCGGAAGAACGCATAGCGTCCATGAACGCCGCGTTACAGCATTGGCGTCCGGGTGACGACGTGTGGGTTTATGGATACGGGTCGTTGATCTGGCGCCCGGAGTTCGATTTTGTTGAGCGCCGACTAGCCACCCTGCACGGCCACCATCGCGCGCTTTGCCTCTGGTCACGCGTGAATCGCGGCACGCCGGAATGCCCCGGCCTGGTCTTCGGCCTGGATCGTGGCGGCTCCTGCCGAGGCGTCGTGTACCGATTGGCCAGTGAACAGGTCGAAAATTACTTCCCTTCGTTGTGGGATCGGGAAATGTCCACCGGCGCGTACTTGCCCCGCTGGCTCAAATGTTCAACGCAAGAGGGTCCGGTACGTGCCTTGGTGTTTGTCATGAACCGCGACAACCCGGCCTACATTCGCGCCTTGCCCGAGGACGAGCTGGTTGCGGTCGTTCGTCGCGCGTCGGGTCGATACGGCCCATGCACCGAATACGTCGTCCAAACCGCACAGGCCCTGCGAGCTGCGGGCATTCATGATGCCCGCCTGGAGGCCATTGCCAAGGTGTTGGAAGCAGATAGCCGGGTATTGCCCGAAAACTAGCGCGCTGCGGTCACTTGCCACTCGGCGAATGAGCATTTACGGCAAGCCTGCCGTCCAAAATCCCTAGTCTCCATAAGCTCAGACCGTAAATCCCCTGGCGATGGCGGTAAACTTAGGGTTGTTACTGCTCACGCCCAAGATCATGTCCATCTCCGACCTGCGTCAAAGCTACGAAAAGAACGTGCTGCTGGAAACCGAAGCCGCCGCCTCACCGTTTGAACAATTCAAGCGCTGGTTCGACGAAGCTCTGGCTGCCCGCGTGCCGGAACCCAATGCCATGACATTGGCAACGGTCGACGCCCGCGGCCAACCCGCTGCGCGAATCGTCCTGATCAAGGGTTTTGATGAGCACGGTTTCACCTTCTTCACCAATTACGAATCGCGCAAAGGAAAGGACTTAATTGCCAACCCGCGCGCCGGTTTGCTGTTTTTCTGGCAACCGCTCGAACGTCAGGTGCGTATTGAAGGCGTGGTCGAGAAAGTGTCAGCCGATGAGTCGGACGCCTATTTCCACAGTCGGCCGGTCGGTTCACGGATCGGTGCGTGGGCATCGCGTCAAAGTCAGCCTGTTACTCGTGAAGTCCTGGAAGCGCGCAATCGTGAGTTCACCGAACGCTATGGTGAAACGCCTCCTCGCCCCGAGCATTGGGGGGGCTACCGGCTCATGCCAACCCGATTCGAATTCTGGCAAGGCCGCCCGTCGCGCCTGCATGACCGCCTGACTTACGTACCAGACGACAAGCAAAACTGGAAAATCGACCGCCTCTCACCCTGAGCCCGGCTTTTTTCGACGCCTCGTTCGCCCTTACCCTGTTGCATGCCAGCCTCCTCTCCCGATTTTGATGCCGCTTTTTTCCGTACCGCACTGGGCCGATTCGCCACTGGCGTCACGGTAGTGACTGCCATTGGTGAAAATGGTGCGCCCATCGGTCTCACGGTAAGTTCATTCAACTCTGTTTCGCTGAATCCGCCCCTGATTCTCTGGAGCCTGTCCCGGTCATCGTCCTCATTAGCCGCGTTTGAAAAATGCGAGCGCTACGTGGTGAACGTTCTGAGCTCGGAGCAGATTGCCTTGGCAAGACGCTTCGCCAGTGCCAAGACACCCGACCGTTTCGCTGGCGTGCCGCATCGCCTCACACCAAATGGCACGCCCATGCTGGCTGATCATTGCGCTGCCTGGTTTGAATGCCACAACCGCAGCCGCTACGTTGAGGGCGATCACATCATCATGGTCGGCGAGGTCGAGCATTGCGGGCATAGCGGCGACTCGCCGCTGGTATTTCACGCGGGAGGGTTTGACCTGACACCCGCTGGCGTCAAATCAGAAAGGACCAAGCAATGAGTGCAGATATTGATTGCGTCGTCATCGGCGCAGGGGTCGTCGGACTGGCTATCGCCCGCGCGCTGGCCATGTCAGGACGTGAAGTGCTGGTGGCCGAGGCCACGGAAGCCATCGGCACTGGCACCAGCTCGCGCAATTCCGAAGTGATTCACGCAGGCATCTATTACCCCGCTGACAGTCTGAAAGCCAGCTTGTGCGTGCGCGGCAAAGCCATGCTTTACGCCTACTGTGCCGAGCACGCCGTGCCGCATCAGCGCTTGGGTAAACTCATCGTCGCCACTGACGCCGAGCAAGCCAAGCAGTTAGAAGGCATTGCCAAACGCGCACACGCCAACGGCGTAGCCGATCTTGAATTTATCTCCGGCCACGACGCCATGCGCCTGGAGCCGGCGTTGCAATGCACAGCCGCCCTCTTGTCACCCTCTACCGGCATTGTTGACAGCCATGGCTTGATGCTCGCCTATCAGGGCGATGCAGAAAATGCCGGTGCACAGTGCGTGTTTCATACGCCACTCGTGTCGGGCCGCGTACGACCTGAAGGTGGATTTGAGCTGCAGTTCGGTGGCGATGAGGGCATGAGCCTGAGCTGCAATGTGCTAATCAACGCGGCGGGTATTCACGCCCCCACCTTGGCGCGCAAGATTGACGGCATTCCTGCCCGGAGCATTCCCACCGAGTACATGTGCAAAGGCAGTTATTTCACATTGGCGGGTCGGGCACCCTTTAGCCGCCTGATCTACCCGGTTCCCCAACATGCTGGCCTGGGCGTGCACTTGACGCTCGACCTGGGTGGCCAGGCAAAATTCGGACCCGACACGGAATGGATCACAAGCGAGGACTACACGCTTGATCCGCATCGTTCCGAGGTCTTCTATGCCGCCGTGCGCACCTATTGGCCAGCGCTGCCTGACGATGCCCTCGCGCCGGGTTACACCGGCATTCGCCCCAAAATTTCCGGTCCACATGAGCCCGCTGCCGACTTTGTGATTTCGGGTCCGGCGGTGCATGGAGTGCCAGGCCTGGTCAATTTATTCGGCATTGAATCGCCCGGTTTAACTGCAAGCCTGGCCATTGCAGAAACCACCCTGGATCGCTTGCAGGCCTGAACCTGCCCCACGCGCTTATTGCCCCATGCGCGTGTTCCCTTTTTCGCCGTTATAGATCGCCTTGACTACCATGCAGCACAACGATTACATCCTGACCCTGTCTTGCCCAGATCGCACAGGCATTGTCTATCGCGTCAGCGGTTTGTTGTTCGAACTGGGTTGCAACATCCTGGATTCACAGCAATTCGGCGACGAAGAAACCGGCCGCTTTTTCCTGCGCGTTCACTTCGACCTGCCTGGATCGGTCGCTGAAACCGAATTGCGCGCGCGCTTTGACGCAGTGCGCAACGACTACGGCATGGAATTGCAGATTCACGATGCGCGGCGCAAAACACGCCTGCTCATCATGGTGAGCAAACAAGGCCATTGCTTAAATGACCTGTTGTTCCGCGTGCAAAGCGGGCAATTGCATGCCGAGATCGTGGCCATCGTGTCGAATCACAATGACTATGCGGCGCTCGCAGCGTCTTATGGCATTGCCTTTCATCACTTGCCCGTCACGCCAGATACCAAGGAATCACAAGAGCATCAAGTGCTTGATCTGGTGGCCAAAGAGAACATTGATCTGGTGGTGCTGGCGCGCTATATGCAGATTCTGTCCGCTGATCTGTGCCATGCGTTGTCTGGACGCGCCATCAATATTCACCACAGCTTTTTGCCCAGCTTCAAAGGCGCACGCCCATATCACCAGGCGCATGCGCGCGGCGTGAAAATCATTGGGGCCACCGCCCATTACGTCACGTCTGATCTGGACGAAGGCCCGATCATCGAGCAAGATATCGAGCGCGTTGATCACGCCATGACAGCGCAAGACCTGACTCAAGTAGGCAGCGATGTGGAATCGCTTGTGCTCTCACGCGCCGTGCGTGGCCATGTCGAGCACCGTATTTTGATCAACCGCAACAAAACTGTGGTGTTCCGCTAGGACGCCAACAAGAAGTGACGTTTGACCAGTGCCAGGGCCGTTCGCTGCAAAGGCGAATGGCCGTTTCGCTGCCAGACCACCTGGCTGATCGATCGGGCCTCATGATCAAACGCGATAAAACGCGTGCCAGCCAATCCACTGCGCGACAGGCAGGACGGCACAATCGACACCCCCAAGCCCTGCGATACCAAAGACGCCACGCTTAGCCAGTGGCGCACTTCATGACAAATTACCGGCACAAAGCCCGCACTTACGCACATTGACAGCACGGTCTCGTAATAGCTGGGCGAGGCCGCACGCGCAAAGAAAATGAAGTCGTCGCCGGCAAGGTCTTTCAAGGCGATTCGCTTTCGCCCACTTAACGGATGCGTTTGCGGCAAGCACACGACGAAAGGCTCAGCCAACAAATCCAGGGCCTCAATCTCCTCCGGCACTGGATTGGCGTGAATGAATCCCAAGTCGAGCTCGCCTCGCCTGATTGCCTCGATCTGATCGTGTGAGTTGAGCTCGCTAAGCACGTGCTCCACATCTGGCAATTCGTTTCGCATTTGCGCCAACATGGCAGGCAGGCCGCGATAAAGCATGGAGCCGACAAAGCCAATGCGAAGCCTGCCTCGCAACCCGGCATCGACCCGTTGCACCAGCGTGCATACCTCCTGCGCCTGACGCAACAGGGTCAAGGCTTCTCTATACAGCACCTGCCCGGCATCGGTGAGTGCGACGTGGCGGCTGGTGCGATCCAGCAACCGTGCTCCGACACCCTCCTCCAATTGCCGAATGGCGTAACTGAGCGGGGGTTGCGATATATGGAGGCGTTTGGCGGCACGACTGAAATGGCGCTCTTCGGCCACGGCAATGAAGTAGCGCAGAAGGCGTGGTTCCAGATCCATGAGGGAGCTCTCCGTGTAGTTGCCCTGCGGCGCGACAAATCCGACCCCGATTTTGTCGGCCTGCATGCCATTATCTATACTTTAAAAGTGTAGTTATACACAAAAACGGTATTTGTATAGATGAATACAGCGGAGCAACATTTGCCTATTCCCCAGCCACTTCCAGGTGTTGTTCATGGATATGCAAACTTCTCCCGCCGTCGCAGCCACTACCCCCGTGCCCGATTCGCGAGGACTGAACCTGTTTCGTGCCGACCCTTATGCAGCGGCGCTGGCTCAGCGTTACTTGCCCACCTCGCTCTACCAACACCTGCTTCCCCATCTTGACCGGTTAGGTGGACTGGCGGGCGGTCTCATGGACGAATTGGCCGCCACGGCCGACAAACACCCGCCAACGCTGTCAGTGCGTAGCCGCGCGGGCGTGGATGAATCGCGGGTTGAAAAGCATCCGGCTTATGTAGAACTGGAACGCCTGGCCTATAGCGAATTTGGACTGGCAGCAATGTCACATCGCGGTGGCGTGCTTGGCTGGCCAGAGGCCATGCCGGCAGCGGCCAAGTACGCGTTGACCTATCTGTTCGTGCAGGCCGAATTCGGCCTGTGCTGCCCAGTCAGCATGACCGATTCCCTGGCTCGCACCCTGCGCAAGTTTGGCAATCCGGAGCTGGCCGCGCGCGTGCTGCCGCTTGTCACCTCGCAAGATTTCGACACGCTGCAGCAAGGTGCCATGTTCATGACGGAACAAGCCGCAGGTTCCGATGTGAGTGCCACGGAAGTCACGGCGCACGCGCAAGACGACGGCAGTTGGGCGTTGCATGGCGACAAGTGGTTCTGCTCGAACCCGGACGCAGGTTTCGCGATGGTGCTGGCACGCAGTGAGACCGCCGCCGGACTCAAAGGCGTTTCGCTCTTTTTGCTGCCTCGTGACTTGTCCGACGGTCGTCATAACCATTACCGCATCCTGCGTTTGAAAGACAAGCTGGGGACACGCTCGATGGCCAGCGGAGAGATTCGGCTGGAAGGTGCGCAAGCGTGGCTGGTGGGTGAGCGCGGCAAAGGCTTCAAGCACATGGCCGACATGATCAATAATTCGCGCCTGTCCAATGGCATGCGTGCAGCAGGTTTGATGCGTCGCGCGTTGACCGAGGCGATTTACGTCTCTCAGCATCGCCGGGCCTTCGATAAGCGTTTAATCGATATGCCGCTGATGCGCCGCCAATTGGTCAAGATGACGGTGTGGACAGAGCAGGCACGCAGCATCATGTTCCAGACGGCCGTGGCCTTGAGTGATGCCGACCAGGGGCGTGGCGACCCCGCCCTGGCTCGCATCCTGACGCCGCTGATCAAGTTTCGCGCCTGCCGCGATGCACGCAAGGTGACAGGTGACGCGATGGAAGTGCGCGGCGGCTGCGGCTATATCGAAGAATTCACAGAACCCCGCTTGCTGCGCGACGCACACCTGGGCTCAATCTGGGAAGGCACCAGCAATATTGTGGCGCTGGACGTGCTACGCGCCATCAAGAAAGAAGGTTCACTTCCTGCGCTGCAACGCCACATTGAGACCTTGCTGTCGGAGGGCGTGGCCTGCGACCCGGCCCTGGCCGAACGACAACAACATGCACTGACGCAAACCTACGCATTGGCCGAGCGAGCTGCACAAGACGATCAACCCGAACTAGCACGCCAGGCTGCCTCGCTGCTTTATCACGCCGTCACCATGGCGGCATTGCGCTGGGAGGCGGGCACGCCAGGTCTGGAGACCCGTGCGTTATTGGCGGATCAGGTGTTGTTGCACCGCCTCTCGCCGCGTGACCCCTACGCTGTCGCCAAAGACGAGGCCGCCAGTTGCGAAGCTATTTTGCAGTACGCGCTGTAAACGATAAATCTTGCGCCATACAACCGGGCTTTATATCGGCAATCCAGACCGATAAGCCCCGACCGCCTCGCCACGCTTATCCGCGATAGCCGGGCAGTTCATTCAGGAGACTCAAACATGAAAGCGTTGTTCGCCCCGCTGGCCCTGGCTGCCGCCGCACTGATGGCCGCCGCCCCTGGTTATGCTGCTGATGCCTTCCCCACTCGCCCGGTCACCCTGGTTGTACCCTTCCCACCCGGTGGACCTACGGATGCGCTGGCTCGGCGTCTGGCCGATGGTTTGAAAACACAATTGAACCAAACCGTGGTGGTGGAAAACCGTGCAGGTGCCGGCGGCAATATCGGAGCTGAGTATGTGGCCGCTGCCAAGCCGGACGGCTACACGATTCTGTTTGGCACCTCGGGCCCGTTGGCCATTAACGTCAGCCTCTACAAGAACCAGCACTACAACCCCGAGACCAGTTTCGCGCCGATTATCCGAATCGGCCATTTGCCGAACATTCTGGTCGTAAACCCGTCTGTGCCGGTCAACAATGTGCAAGAGCTCATTGCGTACGCTCAAAAAAATCCCGAGAAGCTGAGCTACGCCTCGTCGGGCAATGGCGCCTCTTCGCATCTGGCTGGCATCTTGTTCAACAAAATGGCCAATACCGCAGTGATGCATATTCCATACAAAGGAACCGGTCCGGCACTCAATGATTTGCTGGGCGGTCAGGTATCCATGTCGTTCACCGACATCATGACCGCGCTCCCGTTTGTGAAGTCGGGCAAGTTGCGCGCGATTGGCCTGGCCAGCGCGCAACGCTCAGACGCGCTGCCAGAGTTGGCCACCATCGCCGAGCAAGGCTTGCCAGGGTATGACGTCAGCGTTTTCTTTGGCATCGTCGCCCCGAAAGGCACGCCGACCGAGGTGGTAACTCGCTTGAATCAAGCATTTATTGCCTCCCTGGCCGATCCCGGCGTTAAAGAAACGCTTCGCATGCAAGGCATCGTGCCCGCCACTGACCAGACACCCGCAGGTTTGGCAACGTTCATCTCAACCGAAGTGCCTAAATGGCGCGAGTTGATTCGCAGCGCCAACGTTTCCATCGACTGACCGGAACATCCCATGACACCCACGCTTTCGAACGCAGGCGCATTAGCGGGCTGCAAAGTGATCGATCTGTCCCGTGTATTGGGCGGCCCATACTGCACGCAGATTCTTGCTGATCATGGCGCAGATGTTCTGAAAATTGAACCTCCCGGTGGTGATGAAACACGTGGCTGGGGGCCTCCGTTCCAGGGCGACACCGCGTCCTACTTTCTTGGTGTGAACCGCAATAAGCGTGGCATGACGCTGGACTTGGCGCAGCCTGCAGGTCAGGAACTGCTGCGCCATTTGCTGGCGGATGCGGATGTGCTGGTTGAGAATTTCAAGCCAGGCACGTTGGAGAAATGGGGATTGGGGTTTGACACGCTGAGCAAAGCGTTTCCCGGTCTCGTGCACTGTCGCGTCAGCGGCTTTGGCGCAGACGGCCCCTTAGGCGGACTGCCGGGTTATGACGCGTGTGCGCAAGCCATGTGCGGCTTGATGAGTGTGAATGGCGACGCAGACGGCGAGGCCACTCGGGTGGGCTTGCCCGTCGTGGATATGGTCACGGGTTTGAATGCTGCCGTGGCGGTATTGCTAGCGCTCAATGAGCGCACGCGCAGTGGGCTTGGGCAGTTTCTGGACATCACCCTGTACGACTGCGCGCTATCGTTGTTGCATCCCCATGCAGCCAATTTTTTCTATAGCGGCAAGGTGCCCGGACGCAGCGGCAACGCGCATCCAAATATTGCGCCCTATGAAACCATTGAGACGAGTACAGGCCCCCTATTTCTTGCCGTGGGCAATAACCGCCAGTTCGCCGGATTGGCCACAGCGCTAGGCGCCCCCGACCTGGCGACTGACCCTCGGTTTGCGAACAATGCAGATCGCTTGGCCAATCGGGTGGCACTGCGCGAGGCCTTGTCGGCCTTGCTCATCACACATGAAGCCGCGGCGTTTGCCGAAACCTTGTTGCGCGCTGGTGTGCCCGCTGCAGCGGTGCAAACGGTTGATGAGGCATTGAACCATCCCCACACGCGCCATCGGGGCATGGTGCTTGAACAAGACGGGTATCGGGGAGTTGGGTCCCCGATCAAGTTGTCTCGTACGCCAGCATCCTTGCGTCGCTTACCCCCATCGTTGGGGGAAGAGAACGCGCAGTTTGGCAACAAGGAGTGAACGCGGCCCGGTCAGGCGTGAGCTGTGCCTTGTGTTGCCGCAGGCTTGGTCGTTTGGGTGGTGAATGCCACGCCCAGCGCTGCCATCACTTTGCGTAGCGTGTGATAACTGGGATTCGCGCCTGGCGACAAAGCACGGTACAGATTCTGGCGCCCCAAGCCTGTTCTGCGTGCGATGTCGCTCATGCCTCGTGCACGGGCAACATCGCCGAGCGCTTCCAGAAAGGCGTCCGGGTTTTCGTCGGCAGCTGCGTCTGCCAGGTAATGGGCGATCGTTTCCTCATCGTCCAGAAATTCGGCAGGGTCGAAAACTCGTAGTTTGACGTTCATTTATCTTTACTCCGTTTGATCTCTGCCCACAGCGATTTCGCGTGCGCAATATCGCGCTGCTGACTGCTCTTATTGCCCCCGGAAAGGAGCACGTAAACCACGCTGTCCTCTCGAGCAAGATAGACGCGATAGCCTGGGCCGACATGTATTCGCATTTCACTGACGCCCTCACCGACGGGCTTCACATCACCAAAATTGCCACTGCATGCGCGATTCACGCGTCGCGCCACTTGGGCTCGTGCCTGGCGGTCTTTCAAACCACTCAGCCAAGCCGCAAAGTCTTCAGTCATCTTGAAGATCTGCATATAAATTGTCCGTCAAAAGAGACAATTTATCAAGCTAGCGAAATGGTGAGTTGCCGCAGTGCGTCTGTTTTGCGTCACTTTCCGACGCAACAAACGCGCAAGTCCCTCGCTATGCCTCTCAAGCGCGTCAGCGAGGCACCTCGGTAAGTCCTAGGGTCAGTCGCCTTTGGCCAAGCCTTCTCGCCGAGGGTCAACGCCGCCTTGCAAGCCGTCAGGTCCAATCACGATGGCGTGAATACCGCTGGGAAAATCCACAACCCGCACAGGGTGCCCCATGGCCTCAAGCGCGGGCGCCAGCGTCACCAATGGAGTGCCACGCTCCAATTCAGTGTCTTTGTTTCGACTGCCCATGTTTGGCAAGTTGATAGCCTGCTGCACGTTGAGATTCCAATCCAGCACACCAACCAGCGTTTTTGCGACGTAGTTGATGATGGCGCTACCGCCCGGCGAACCCACCAGCATGAATGGCTTGCCATCGCGCAGCACAATCATCGGTGACATAGCGCTACGCGGGCGTTTTCCGGCTTGGACACGATTGGCCACCAATCGACCTTCAGGATCTTTGAAAGACGAAGAGAAATCCGTCATCTCGTTATTCAACAGAAAACCGTGGACGAAAATCTTGCTGCCAAATTCACTTTCAATAGTGGTGGTCATGGTGAGCGAATTGCCGGCCTCATCAACCGCGACCAGATGACTGGTGGAGGGGAGTTCCAACGCGTTGTCTCGACCCAGGCTCGCCAACTTGCCTTGCGGATCTCCCGGCAACGCAACTTTCATGCTTCGATCCGGCCGAATCAGTGCGCCACGCGCACGCAGGTATTCAGGATTCAGCAGTGCCTGCACCGGCACGTCAACGAAGTCTGGATCGGCGACGTAAAAATCGCGGTCGGCAAATGCCAACCTGCCTGCCTCGGAAAAATAATGCACCGCTTGCACACTGTCCGGCGCGAAACTGCCGACGGGATATTGTTCAAGCATGCCCAGCATTTGAAGCACCGCCAACGGCCCACTGCTGGGCGGTGCCATGCCACATAGGCGATAAGCACGATAAGTGCCACACACGGGTTCGCGCTCGCGGGCACGATAGTCGGCCAGGTCTGCCAGCGTGATGTCGCCAGGCATGGCGTGGCCGTGAACTGCCGCTACGATATCGCGAGCAATGTCGCCTTGGTAAAAGGCATCAGCGCCCCCATGGGCAACACGCTCCAGCACATCCGCAAACGCCGGGTTCTTCAGGACATGGCCCACTGGCCATGCTGAGCCGTCAGAGGCGTAGAAGTAGGCTGCTGCGGCTGATTGGTGACGGAGTTCGGTGTTGCCTGCCAGCAATTTGTGCAAGCGCGGCGAAACCGCAAAACCTGTTCGCGCCAAGGCAATGGCGGGTTGGAACAGGGTTTTCCAGGGCAGCTTTCCGTGCGCCTGATGCGCCATTTCCAGGCCACGCAGCAAACCTGGCACACCGACCGCGCGCCCGTTGTTCACCGAATGCGCGAAGGACAGGGGTTTGCCGTTATGCAGGAACCTATCCGCCGTGGCAGCGGCAGGCGCAGTTTCGCGACTATCGTAGGTGCTGATGCGGCCGGTATCTGCCGTGTAGAGCACCATGAACGCCCCCCCGCCAATGCCCGAAGACTGCGGCTCAACCAGATTAAGTACTAACTGCGTAGCAATAGCGGCGTCGACGGCACTGCCGCCCTGGCGCAGCATGTCGTAGCCTGCCTGCGTAGCCAGCGGGTTCGCGCTCACCATCATGAAACGCTTGGCGCGTACCAGTTGACGCTCGGAAGTACCCGTCGCAGCCTCAGGATTCAGGTCGTCGCGCGCCACGGGGTCGAGGGCCCAGGAGGGTGGCGAAGTGAGCGTCCCCATCGCCAACACCATCAGGGCCGCAGCCAGACTTTTCATATGCACGTTGTGTCCTTTTTATCCTGGGCCTGCTGCCAGAGCAGCTTGCATGATAGTCAAGGACGGCAGGATAGGGTTGTGCAAGTATCGATCTTGCACACCGAGGCGCGCACGATCGTGTCAGGCCTGCGCAGGCGCCGCGATTCCCGTGGGTCGAGACCACTTCGCCAGGCGCAGCAATAAGACGAACGCCAGCACGGCGGCCGCTTGGTTATAGAGCATTGCATTGACGAAGGCCGTCACGTACTGCGCTGGCAATTCTGCCGTCCGGGCTTGTGTGTGCAGCCCGGCCGTGAACAACATGCCAACCACGGCCACGCCAAGGGCCGCTCCAAGCTGTTGCAAGGTGGCAATAATGCCCGAGGCCATACCGGCTTGCGCAGGCGCTACGAAGCCCAGCACCAGGTTCAATAATGGCGTCATGATCAGGCCCTGTCCCGCCCCCACCAAGAAGAGCACGGGCAGTAACGCGAGCGGGTTCAATTGAGTGCCTGACCAAGCCACCTGAGCAATCAGAATGCCGAGAGCGAGCGCGTAGAACAAGCCACCCGATGCAATCGCGCCGGATCCCCACCGAGTCACCAGCCAGGGCGCAGTCATTGAGGCCAGCATGAAGCCCGCACCCGCCACGGCAAAGATGCTGCCCGAAAAGAAGGCATCAAAACCAAAACCGGTTTGCATCAATAACGCGAAGCACAAGAAAAATGAGGTGGAGGTGGAGTAGATCAGCAAGACAAGCACTCCGCCCAAGGAGAAGCGCCGTTGCGTCAGTAAGCGCATATCAATCAAGGGTTCCTCACCCGACTGACGACGGCGCTCTTCAAATCGGTAGAAAACGACCAGTACCAGCACGGCAGCCCCTATTGACATGAGGCTCCAGCGTGGCCAGCCTTGGTTCGGGCCTTCAATCAGTGGCACCAGCAGCAGGCTCAGGCCAAGGCTGATCAAGACCACGCCAGCCCAATCCAGACCGGGTCGCTTGGGGGCACGCGTTTCCGGAATAGCGCGTGCAAAAACAATGGCCAAGGCACCAATGGGAATGTTGATCAGGAAAATGCTGCGCCAGCCCAGTCCAAATAGATCGGCATGAACCAACCAGCCGCCCAGCACCTGCCCGGCAATGGCGGCGAACCCGAGCGTCATGCCTAACAGCCCAAACGCGCGCCTACTGGCATCACCTTCGAAATTGACGCGAATGGACGCGTACACCTGAGGGAACAAGAGCGCGGCCGCCAAGCCTTGCAAGACACGGGCAGCCACCAGGAAATTGGCGCTCGTAGCCACGCCGCACAGTGCTGATGCCAAGGTGAAGCCTGCCATGCCGATCACGAAGAGTTTGCGTCGGCCATATCGGTCGCCCAAACGACCGCCGGTCATCAGCAAGACGCCAAAAGCCAGCTCGTAAGCAGCGAGGATGAAACCAACCTGCGCAAAGCTGGCCGACAAGCCTACCCGCATGCTGGGAATGGCAACGTTGACCACAAAGAGGTCGAAGATCGTGACAAAGCCCGCCAACAACAACACATACAAACCCGGCCATGGGGGCCGTGCGGGAATAAGGCTGGGGGTCGGGCTTGCGCGATGGGGAGCCACGCGAGAAGTTGAGTGCATAGTGAACGCTCATTGAGATAAGCTGCGCATTCTCGGCCTCTCTCAATCCCATTACAATTTAACTGTTTATGCTATTACTAATAGCACTTGGATAAGGTATGCGCACCTTGGAACGCACCCGTGACGATTTGGCCGTTTTTCTACGCAGTCGCCGAGAGCGCCTAACTCCGGATCAAGTCGGCCTGCCCACTGGCGTGCGACGTCGCACACCAGGCTTGCGCCGTGAAGAAGTCGCCGCACTGGCCGGAGTTGGTCTCACTTGGTACACGTGGCTGGAACAAGGCCGCGACATCGGTGTGTCTGCTGCGTTTCTTGATAGCCTGGCCCGCGTGCTCAAACTGGATGCTGCCGAGCGGCGTCATCTCTTTTTACTGACTCACCAGAGACTGCCAGTCGAGCCAGGCAAGACCTTCTGCGTGGTGCCGCCGTTGATACGCCGACTAATGAATGATCTGGTCCCCCACAGCGCCTTTGTGCTGAATCTTCGTTGGGACGTGTTGACCTTTAACCCGTCGGCCGATCAGTTGTTCAAGTTCGGCCAACAAGCCCCCGGTCGACGCAATTTTCTGTGGATGTTGTTCACCGACCCCCATACGCGCCACACCTTCGTCGATTGGGCACAGCAAGCGCCCGATATGCTCTCGAGCTTTCGTCGCGACTTTGCTCGCGCCAACCAAGAGGCCGACATTCTGGAACTGGTCGACGAGTTGGAAAGAGTCTCGCCAGAGTTCAAACAATGGTGGCGACAGCACGACGTGCATGCGCCCTGCAATGGCGTGCGCGAGTTGTGTCTGGAAGATGGCACGCAGGCACCGTTTGAACATACCTCGCTTACCATCGATGAGGACAGGCATTTACGAATGGTGGTCTATGCCAGAAAAACAGAGGCAAGCGATCTGCCCTTATTAGCGGCCACAAGCTCCTCTGTCACTTAAGCCACGCCCTATCCCGCGCTTGGACTTAGAATCGCGCATCTTTCCTCTTTCTTCCCAAGTGTCATGCGCCTGCGTCATATCGAAATTTTCGAAGCCATTCGTCGCACCGGTTCGCTGACCGAGGCGGCAGCCGCCCTGCATATCTCGCAGCCTGCCGCCAGCAAGTTACTGGCCCACGCAGAATCGCAACTGGGTTTCAAGCTGTTCGAGCGTGTCAAGGGCCGTCTGGTGGCCACACGGGAGGCGGAAATTCTCACGCCTGAAGTCTCGCGACTGCATCAAGATTTGAATAGTGTGCGTCGATTAGCCGCCAGTTTGCGCGACCGACCCAACGGCCATTTACGCCTGGGTTGCGCACCCGCGTTGGGTCTGGGTCTGCTGCCTGAAGTGATACGTGCCAGTCGCGACGCGCAACCCGGCATCACCTTCGACATTCACACGCATCACAGCGCCGAGCTTGTGCAGGGACTGCTTACGCGTGAACTGGATTTGGCCATTACGTTCGACACCAACGACTACCCGGGCCTTACACGCCTGAACTTGGGCAATACAGAGTTGGTGCACCTCAGCACAACAGCGGCCACGGGCCCGATGCGTCTTGAGGATTTGTCAGATGACACCTTGATTGTTCTCGATTCGCGCGATGCCACAGGCTCGTTGCTGCAGCTTGCCCTGGATGCACAAGGTCTGAATCCCGTCGTGGCGATTCAGGTGCAAACCCATTATGTGGCCTGCGCATTGGTGCAGGCCGGTTGTGGCGAAGCCATTGTCGATGCCATAACTGCGAATGCCATGTTGCGCCCGGGAATGACGCTGCGCCGGCTGGAACCTGCTCTGCGCGTGCCGATCAATTTGCTCGTGCGCAATCAAGACCCGCTGTCCACATTGCATCGCAACTTTCTGCTCAGGCTGCGCCACACCTGTGAGGAAAAGCTGGCAGCCTTGCACGGCGAGCAACTCAAGCCCTGAACAAGTCCGCCGAACAGTCGCATATTTTTTGCAGTCAGGATTCTGGCTTCAAAAACCGCGACGGGCGCCCGAAGGCGCCCGTTGCTTCCGACCACAATGAGAAACAAGCCAGGCCTGTTTCTCAACTGCCTACTGCTCAGTCCAACTTGATGTTCTGTTTCTTCACGACGTCTTTCGCCCAGTCGTATTGCTCACGAATTTCTTTGGCGAACTCTTCCGGTGTGTTGCCCGACGGTGCCGAACCTTGATCGTCCAGCGCCTTGATAACCTTAGGGTCCTTCAAGGCAATAACCGCAGCATCACGCAGCTTGTTCACGATTTCCATCGGGGTGCCCTTGGGCGCCAACAAGCCGTACCAGACGGGTTGATTCAACACAGGGAACCCTGCGTCCTTGAACGTAGGAACGTCCTTGATGGCGGCGATGCGCTCCGGCCATGCAATCGCAATGGCGCGCAGATTGCCCCCTTGAATCTGCGGCATCGACGATGGCAGGTTGTCAAAGAGAATTTCGATCTGGCCGCCAACGGCATCGGCGACAGCCGGACCCGAACCCTTATAGGGCACGTGCACGATGTCGGTGCCAGTAGCCATCTTGAACGACTCACCCATCAGGTGAAGCACGCCACATGTGCCCGAGCTGCCGTAGGAATACTTGCCTGGATTCTTTTTCAGTTCTTCCAGGAAGCCTGCAAAGTCCTTGGCAGGAAATTTCGGGTTCACTGCCACGACGTTCGCCGTATTGGCGAAGTTCGTCACTGGCTGGAAATCTTTGATGGGATCGTAAGGCAGATCGTTCGGACGGCAAGCTGGGTTCACAGCCATGGTCGATACGGTTGCGATGGACAGTACGTAGCCATTAGGATCAGCGCGAGCCGCTTCGGAAGCGCCAATGGCACCACCTGCACCGCCCTTGTTTTCCACAACCATCGGCTGGCCCAACTCTTGGCTCATGCGCTGCGTGACGAGACGCGCGATGATGTCCGTGGAACCGCCCGGTGCGAAAGGAACGATGACCCGAATCGGCTTATTTGGGAATTTATCGGCTGCCTGAGCAGCTACAGCGCCAAAGGTGCCGACAGCGCCGGTAGCCAACGCAATCGCCACTGCCAGTGAGCGTACTTTCGTCATTGATTTGTTCCTCCAAAATTACAAGCCCGTTTGTGAACGGACCGTTGCGTGGTGGACCCGTCGATAAACAGGCCAGCATTAAACGGTTAAGGGCGCGTCACTCATCTATGTTGCGTGTGGCGTACGCGCCCTGCCAGAATGTCGGAGAATAGCAGCAAATTCTTACACTCGCATAGCGTGCTGATCCCCGGTGCGCGCCATTGATATCAAGCTAATCCATGTCGGTAGCACTCCTGGTTTTCCCTGATTTTTTGCTTGTTGCCTTAGGGTGGGCCTTACGTCATAAGCTGGGTTTTACGAGAGAATTTTTCGCGGGAACTGAACGTCTGGTGTACTTCGTTCTTTTTCCTGCTTTGTTGTTCCAATCCATTTTGCGCACGCCCATTTCTGCGGGCAACGCGATGATGCTGCTGCAAGCGACCGCGGCCGTTGTGGTGTCTGGTGTTGCGCTGTCATGGCTGGCGGGCTTGATTTTGAAACCGGCCTCAGTCGCTTTGGCGTCGTCGACACAATGTGGTTTTCGCTTCAACACCTACATCGGTCTGGCGCTGGCAGCCAGTCTTGGCGGCGCCCCGGGGCAAACGATCATGGCACTCATCGTGGGCTTTGCCGTGCCCATGGCGAACATCGCTGCGGTATACGGATTGGCTCGACATAACGGCACAAATTTACTGCGTGAGTTGGCGCGCAATCCGCTCGTCGTATCCACGGTGTTGGCCTTGGCTTGCAATTTGGCAGGCTTGCATTTGCCAGGTCCAATCGACACCGTCTTTGCACGCTTGGGTGCAGCCGCGATCGCACTGGGGATTATCTGCGTGGGAGCAAGTCTGGCTTGGGAAGGCGGCAAAGGATATGGCCTGCTGATCAGTTGGATGCTCGCGGTCAAACTGATCGCGTTGCCTGCTGTTGCCCTGCTGGTGGCGTACTTGCTCGCCATGCCCGCGCTAGAGTCGCAGATGCTGTTGTTATTTGCGACCTTGCCGACGGCATCCGCTGCTTACGTGCTGGCCATGCGAATGGGAGGTGACGGGCGCATGGTCGCCGTGCTGATTTCGCTCGGCACGTTGTTCTCTGCGATCACGATTCCGTTGTGGCTACGGTGGTTCGGCGGCGTGTAAAAGAGCGGAGCTTTGCTTCTAAACTGCACCCCAAAAATTGGACATGGATCCACGTTTTGGGGTGTTTTTACGAATAGATCGGCCGCAGCAACGGCTGCCGCAGCATCGGCTGCCGCAGCCATTACTTATTGCTGCGGGTGGTGTTCTTCTGACGCTGTGCGAGGGGAGGCGTTGCCGCGCACAGCTCGCAATGGTTCAAATTTCAACGCAGCTGGCATGGGTAGGGTTCTTGCGCTTCGAATGGCGCATTTCCTATGCTCTGGAGATCTTGCAGGGTCGCCACTATCGGCGGCGCGGGCCGCCCGATAGTGGCGTAGGAGCGTTAATGACGGCTGGCCCTAGGAAGCGCAAGAACAACAGCCGGGCCATGGAGATCGTAGCGTGGGTGGAGCGCGCGATTGCCTTCATCGTGGAAACACCGGCGAGCGCGCGTAACCCGCGATCTGAACCCTGCGCCATTGCTGTTCAAGCATCGCGGGTTACTCGCGTTTAACGGTGGTTTTCTTGCGACAGTTTGCTCGCGCTCCACCCACGCTACCTGAACGGTCCAGACCGCTCTATGGGAGCGCGACAGCCCCCCTTCGCCCTGCCCTTAAGAACTCAACGTATCGCGAAAAAAAACAGCACCCCATGCATTGAACAGGTGTCCAACCCTCGGGGTGCTGCTCATTTTTCACGGTTTTTTATTGCCAATCCAATCTGCGCGTTGCGCTTATCAGTGCTTGGCGTTCGTCATATCCCCGGGCACGACCCATTGTGCAAATTGCGCTTCCGTAACATGGCCGAGCGCCAGTGCCGATTCCTTCAACGACAGATTTTCCTTGTGCGCTTTCTTCGCAATCTGCGCAGCCTTGTCGTAGCCGATATGCGGGTTGAGTGCCGTCACCAGCATCAACGAGCGATCCACCAATTCCGCAATGCGTTCCAGGTTCGGCTCAATGCCTGCAGCGCAGTGCTTGTCAAAGCTCAGCATGCCGTCGGTCAGCAAACGCACGGATTGCAGGAAGTTGTAAATGACCAGCGGCTTGAACACGTTCAACTCGAAGTTGCCGCTGGCACCGCCAATGTTGATAGCGACGTCGTTACCCAACACTTGCGCCGCCAGCATCGTGATGGCTTCGCACTGCGTAGGATTGACCTTGCCCGGCATAATCGAGCTGCCCGGTTCGTTCTCCGGAATGCTGATTTCTCCCAGGCCAGAGCGCGGGCCGCTCGCCAGCCAGCGCACGTCGTTGGCGATTTTCATCAGACCCGCAGCCAAGGATTTAAGAGCCCCGTGAGCAAACAGCAAGGCTTCGTGTGAAGCAAGTGCCTGGAACTTGTTGGGTGCCGACACAAAGGCCGTTTGCGTTTCATGGGCAAGCTGCGCGGAAACCTTGGCGCTGAATTGCGGGTGCGCGTTCAACCCCGTGCCGACGGCAGTGCCGCCTATCGCCAATTGATGCAGCCCGGACAACGTCGCGCGGATTTGCTGTTCGGCCAAATCCAGTTGAGCCACATAGCCGGAAATTTCCTGGCCTAGCGTCAAGGGCGTGGCATCCTGCAAATGTGTGCGCCCAATTTTCACAATGTCGTAGAACTCGGCGCTCTTGGCAGCCAGGGTGCCACGCAAGGCTTTCAGGGCGGGGAGCAATTTATGCTCGACCTGGACGGCGGCCGCCACATGCATGGCAGTAGGGAAAGTGTCATTCGACGACTGGCCGCGATTGACGTGGTCATTCGGATGCACGATGCGCCCTTCTCCACGTTCTCCGCCCAGTATTTCCGAGGCGCGGTTAGCCAGCACCTCGTTCATGTTCATGTTGCTTTGCGTACCCGAACCGGTCTGCCATACGGACAAGGGGAACTCGTCCGGCCACTTGTCCGCAACCACCTCATCGGCGGCCGCCATGATGGCCTTGGCGATTTTGGGGTCCAGCTCTCCCAGCTCGGCGTTTACTTGCGCAGCGGCTTTCTTCAAGCGCGCCATGGCATGCACGAGCGGTACGGGCATTTTTTCGGTGGAAATCGCGAAAAAGTGCAGCGAACGCTGGGTTTGAGCACCCCACAAGTGATCGTCGGGAACTTCGATCGGGCCAAAGGTGTCTTTCTCGATTCGGGTTTTCATGATGCAAACAACTCCGTTGCGGCGTTGGGCGCAAAGGACGATGCCGACCATCGCGCGCCATTTAGTTGAGAATAGCAATCAATTCTAGATTAGCAGAATCCAAGGTTCCTATAATCTGCTCCACTTTGACCGTTTTACCACTCGCTCCCTGCCATGTCCGCACCCCTTAGCAGCCTGACCCTGCACCTGCCCGACGAAGCCGCCACTGACGCGCTGGCCCAGCAGTTGGCCCCGCTCGTGTCCGGAAAACAAACCGGCCTGCCAGGGGCATGTATCCATCTCCAAGGTGACCTGGGCGCAGGAAAAACGGCCTTCACCAGGGCATTGTTGCGGGAATGCGGCATAACTGGCCGAATCAAGAGTCCCAGCTACGCACTGCTTGAATCCTATAAAGTTTCTAACTTATACTTCTATCATCTTGATTTTTATAGATTTAGTGACCCGCGAGAATGGCTGGACGCAGGATTTCGAGATTTACTCCGTGACGACGCAATCGTTTTGATCGAATGGCCGGAGCGAGCGGAGGGCCTTTTGCCCTCCCCAGATCTACACATTGCCCTGGCTTATGCCCCTCAGGGGCGCGACGTCACCCTGACCGCCTACACCGCTCGAGGACAAACATGGTTGAACGCGATTGTCCCCCCGTCCCCAGTGGCGCCCTTGCTACCAGAGGCGCCACCCGACGCCGCCTGATCAGCGTAGCGGCGACGCTGCTCGTCCTTCCCGTACTGCCCCGCCTGGCTCAGGCTGCCACGATTCTGGCAGTACGTACCTGGCCGGCTGACGAATACACCCGGGTCACCCTGGAACTCGATAGTGAGCTCAAAGCTGAGCAATTCACGCTGGAGAACCCCCACCGCCTGGTCGTCGATATCGAAGGGCTGAGCATCAGCCCAGCACTTAATGATCTGGTCGCAAAGGTTCGTCCCGACGATCCCTATATCCGCAGCTTGCGGGTGGCACAAAATCGCCCGAATGTCGTGCGACTGGTGTTTGACCTGAAGCAACCCGTTGCGCCGCAGGTATTTACGTTGAAACCCGTGGCGGATTATCAATACCGGCTTGTGCTCGATTTGTATCCCAAGATTGCGCAAGATCCACTATTGGCTGTGCTGAAGCAGCAAGGCAGCGGGCCAGACGTGGACGATCCACTCGCCCGCATTCTGGACGATATCTCGCGTAATCCAGGTGGTACCAAAGGCACTCCCTCGACGCCGGAACCGCCCTTGGCGAGAGGCCAGCAGCCCGCAGCGCCCCTGCCCATGCCGAGCACACCGAAGCCGCCTCCCGCCACGGCCAGTGGCCGCGGCAAGCAGCGCATGCTTACCATCGCGCTGGATCCAGGTCATGGTGGCGAAGATCCGGGTGCTATCGGTAGCAGCGGCCTTCGCGAAAAAGATGTGGTGTTACGTATCGCCCGTCGCCTGAAGGCCTTGATTGATAGCCAGCCGTACATGCGCGCTTATCTCACCCGCGACGACGATTACTTCGTGCCGCTGCATGTGCGTGTGCAGAAAGCGCGTCGGGTACACGCAGATTTATTCGTGTCTATTCACGCGGATGCTTGGGTCAAACCATCGGCCAACGGCTCATCGGTTTTCGCGCTGTCGCAAAGTGGTGCATCCAGTGCGCAAGCTCGATGGATGGCCGACAAGGAAAACGCGGCCGATTTGATCGGCGGCGTGAACTTGGGCAGCCATGATCGGCAAGTAGCCAAAGTGCTGCTGGACTTGTCCACTACGGCACAGATTAACGACTCGATGCGGGTCGGAAATGCGTTTCTGGACGAAATTCGCAAGATCAATCGTCTGCACAAGGGCAGCGTGGAACAAGCCGGTTTTGCCGTACTGAAGGCTCCAGACATTCCATCTATCCTGGTGGAAACCGCCTTCATCAGCAATCCGCAAGAAGAAGCACTTCTGAAGACCAGCGCGCACCAGGACAAGATGGCGCAAGCCATGCTGACGGGTATTCAACGGTATTTCACGGCGAATCCGCCCTTGGCCCGTCTGAGCGAAGCCAGTTAATCAGCCTGCTCCGTCAATGAAAGAATGGCTGCCCTGAGTTTTCAGGGCGAACTGCACCTCAAATGTTGGATATCTGTGTCCAATGTTTGGGGTGTTTTCTATTTCGAGATTTGTTGTGTGCCAATGGGCGCGTGGTCGATCGGGTTCGTAACACGCACCCTGTTTCGCCAGCAACAGCCTGCCGCCGTCGTTCGAGGCGACACGGCAAGACTTCCCAACGTAAGAAGCGCGCCATTCGAAGCGCAGCGTGGATGGAGCGCGAGCTTGCTGAGGCCAGAAAACCACCGTCAAGCGCGCGTAACCCGCGATGCTTGAACAGCAATGGTGCGGAATTAAGATCGCGGGTTACGCGCGCTCGCCAAAGTCTCAACGACCAGGGCAATCGCGCGCTCCACCCACGCTACCACTCTGTGGCTGCCGACGAGGCCAACAGAGGACGCGAAAGCGGCCCGTCAGGCCTTTGGCACGCCGCGCATCTTCCGATACACCTTCACGACACCCGCCAGCATCAACGGCACAATTGCCGCCGCCATGCCCAGCAAGACGATGGTATTCAAATGATCTCGCACCAGCGGGATATTGCCAAAGAAGTACCCGGCCGTGATCAGACCCACGACCCAAACCAGCGCACCAACAATGTTGAAAAACTGGAACCGACCCATTGGCATTTCGGCCACGCCCGCCACGAACGGTGCGAACGTGCGTACTACCGGAATAAAGCGCGACATCACAATCGTCTTGCCGCCATGCTTCTCGTAGAACCCATGTGTACGCATCAAGGCGCCACGGTCCAGAAAGCGCAAATTCATGGAGAACACACGCGGCCCGATATAACGACCAATCGCATAGTTCAAGGTGTTGCCCGTTGTGGCGGCAATGACCAGCAGGACAGCAAGCCAGACCGGATCAATGCTTCCCGTTGCGCCAAACGCGCCGGCAATAAATAGAAGCGAGTCCCCCGGCAGGAATGGCACGACGACCAGACCCGTCTCCGCAAACACGATTAAGAACAGCACCAAATACACCCACATCCCATATTGGGCGACCCAGACCCCGAAGGTCTTGTCGATGTGGAGCACCATATCTAGAAATTCGAGCATTTATTAACCATATTTTCGAAGAGAACACCGGTTGCGACTATAGCTTACAGAGCCAGCAGCTAAAATCACCTTTGTCATTTCACCTCATTGCGCCTCGCCTCTATGACTGACCGTCGTTCCATTGCCGCCCTACCCGACCTGCTCATCAGCCAAATCGCCGCTGGCGAAGTGATTGAGCGACCGGCATCGGTGCTCAAGGAAATTCTGGAAAACGCCATCGATGCGGGCGCAAAAGCCATCGAGGTTCGTCTGGAAGGGGGCGGCATTCGTCGCATTGCAGTGTCTGATGACGGGAGCGGCATTCCTCCTGAAGAGCTGCCGCTGGCGCTCGCACGCCACGCTACCAGCAAAATTCGCTCGTTAAGTGAACTGGAATCTGTCGCATCCATGGGGTTTCGTGGTGAAGCACTGGCCTCGATTGCCTCGGTGGCGCAGGTCACCATCATCTCGCGCACCCGCGACGGTGAGCATGCATGGCAAATTGATGGCGGCAGTCTGCAAGTAGGGCCCGCGTCTGGCCCGCCAGGTACCACCATCGATGTGCGTCAATTATTTGACTCCGTACCAGCGCGGCGCAAGTTTCTGCGCGCCGAGCCCACAGAGTTCGGCCATTGCGTGGATGCCATGGAGCGAATTGCGCTGGCCAACCCCCACATTGCCTTTCGCCTGTTTCACCAGGACCGTGCGCAACGCCAGTGGCTGCCAGCCGAGCCCGGCCAACGCATTCGAGACGTATTGGGCGCTGAGTTCGCCGAGCATGGCCTGCCTTTGGCAGTCACCGTTGGCCCTGTGAGTCTGGCGGGCATGATTACCCGGCCCACCGCTGCACGCGCACGCGCTGACCGCCAATACCTCTATGTGAACGGCCGCTATGTCCGTGACCGCACGGTCAGCCACGCACTGCGTGCCGCCTATGCCGATGTCTTGCATGGTGACCGGCAGCCAGCCTATGTGCTTTTTCTGGACATTGACCCCGCTGCGGTAGATGTGAACGTACATCCCGCCAAAAGCGAGGTTCGTTTTCGTGACAGCGGAGCGGTGCATCGTTTTGTATCTCAGGCAGTCAGCCAGACCCTGGCGCAAATGGGCGGGTCCTCCGCCGTGGGAACCTCAGACGCCGAAGACCGCGCAGACGAAGATGGCACCAACCACGTAAGCGGCGCAGACGGCACCCAGGAGGCTTCGCGCTCAACCAGTCCCACACCCATCGGTGCTGGCACCGAACGCACTGGCGCGCCTGATAGCGGCTATGTACGCCCTCCACGCGCAGATGCAGGCAGCACGTACTCCCGTGCAGCGCCCTCCAGCGGTTCAAGCTATGGTTTGCATCCTTCGCCCTCGTCGCCTCGTCCTCACGCACAAGTGCCATTTCGCTTGCACGGAGAACAGCCAGCAGGCATCCCTGCGGCCGATTGGCAATCGTTGTACCGCCCATTGAATGAATCCACGCTCGCCAGCGCACCAGCCGTTCGGGAAGCTGCGCCCACCACCGCTTTGCCGACCGATGAAGAACATCCTTTGGGCATGGCGCTGGCGCAATTGCACGGCATCTACATACTGGCGCAAAACAAACGGGGAATGGTGCTGGTAGACATGCATGCCGCGCATGAGCGAGTGGTCTATGAACAGCTAAAACAGGCTCTGGATGCGCGCAGCCTGCCACGTCAGGATCTGCTTGTGCCCGTGGTGTTTCACGCACACGAAAAAGACATCGCGCTCATCGAAGAGTACGAGGAGCAACTCACGGAGCTGGGCTTCGAATTACGCCCCTCGGGCCCGACCTCGATAACCGTGCGTTCCGTGCCCGCTATTCTGGCGCGAGGCGACATCGAAACGTTGACGCGCGCTTTGCTGCGCGATCTAGGCTCGGTAGGCGTATCGCGCTTACTGACGGAGCAACGCAATGAGTTGCTGTCGACCATGGCCTGCCATGGTTCGGTGCGCGCCAACCGCAAGCTCACGCTCGAAGAAATGAACGGATTGCTGCGCCAGATGGAAGCCACAGAGCGTGCAGACCAATGCAACCATGGGCGCCCGACGTGGGTGCAATGGTCTGTGTCTGATCTGGATAAGCTTTTTCTGCGCGGCCAATAAGTCATGCCTTCATCGTTTCGCGCCCTGCTGCACTCTTTGTCATGAAGTCGAATATCGTAATTTGCCTGGCAGGCCCGACCGCCGCAGGAAAAAGTGCATCCACGCTTGCACTGGCCACGCGATGGCCGCTGGAAATCATCAACGTCGATTCCGCCACCATTTACCAAGGCATGGACATCGGCACAGCGAAACCGTCCAAAGCAGAGCAAGCGCTTGTTCCGCAGCATCTGCTAGACATTCGAGACCCGGCACAATCGTATTCTGCCGCCGAGTTTTGCACAGACACCCGCCAACTGATCACTGATATTCGGGCACGAGGCCGCATACCTTTGCTGGCGGGTGGCACGATGATGTATTACAAGGCACTGCGCGACGGCCTGGATGACTTGCCCCAGGCCGACCCGGCATTGCGCGCACAGCTTGAGATACGCGCTCTCGAGCACGGTTGGCCTGCGCTACATGCCGAGCTGGCCGTTATTGACCCGATCACAGCCGCAAGACTGGCACCCAACGATAGCCAGCGAATTCAGCGCGCGCTGGAAATCTGCATGCTTAGCGGACAACCGATGTCGGCTCTGTTGCAGGGGGCAGATCGCAAGCCCACGGATGATCCAGGCACCTACGTAACCATCAGCCTCGAACCCTCAGACCGCGCTCGCTTGCACGCACGCATCGAACAGCGCTTTGACGCCATGCTGGCGAATGGCCTGATTGACGAAGTGCAACGGCTGCATGCGCGGCCGGACTTGCATCCCGGATTGCCGTCGGTACGCTGCGTGGGGTATCGCCAAATGTGGGCACATCTGGACGGTGAAATTGACTTGAAGACCGCACGCGAGCAGGGCTTGGCAGCGACGCGTCAATTGGCCAAACGCCAGATTACCTGGCTGCGTGCGCAACCAGACCGGGTGATTGTGGATTGTTTGGACCCGAACGCGAGTGCTCGCGTCACGGATGAGGTCGCCCTGCTGCTCGACTAGCGCTTCCCGTCAAAGAGGTCTCGGGCACGGAGTTTGTTTTCTCGAAGCCTGCCGATGTATTTGCAGCAAAGTTACCCCCTCTATTCATCATAGAGCGCTCCACTCACTGTGGACGCATCGCGGCCCACGCCATTGCGGCAGGTTTCGACACCGTATAAAAGCCATCTTCTGCCGGTGACACCATATAGTCCAGACGGTCAAGATCAAGCCGCCAGCGCCAGAGATCGACCACGAGGGAACGGGCTTTGAATTCCTCGTTCCAATCAACGTCGCCCTGTTGATCGTGACGCTTTGTCAAAAGCAGGAAACTGTGATCTTCAGTTTTCAGGTTGATCAGACACTCCGAATATCCGTGTTCCCTTGCAAGCGGCTCAATTCTATCCGCGGCCAAGCAACTTAGCGTCCAGCACGTGCCTGAAATTTGCGGCCACTTCTGCATTTTATGCGCCACGCTACGGATATAAATGGATCCATCGTCCTTCGCCGCCAAATCTGCATACGCCCGCAGTTCTCTTTCTTCCTTCATCAGTTCCGAAGAAAGGAGGCGATAGCCAATCCCATCAACAGTCATGCCCTTGACCATGCTCGGTAGTGTCCGCAGATGCCTATGGGTATCGGGCGTATTCAATACGAAAACACGTCGGGCAATCGGCATGAGATAGTCTTTAATTTGAGCCGCAACGGATTGCGCCTGCACTTTCGACGTCATTTCAGGCATGGCGTCTGTGACAGAAGGCAAAGCGGCAGTCTGGGCGTCAGGTGCTGGACTATTCAAAATGGCACGCTGAGACGTCGAACTCGTTGGAGTCTGTCGCACGCAAGGGACCGCTGCCATACGCAGCGGGTGATGAGGCGCTATAAAGACCCGTTTCGGCTAAAGAAGCCAGAAACAATGGCTGATCAGTATCAAGGCGCCAGCGCCAAAGGTCCACGACAATGGAGCATGCCTTGAACTCAGCGTCCCAATCGATATAACTGGCGTCGTGTCCTGTTTCACGAGATTCCAACTTCGTCAGCAACAAAAACGCATGGTCTTCAGCTTTCAGGGTGACCAAGCGGGAGAAGTATCCAGGAGCAATAGCTGCTTGTTCGATTCTGACTGCAGCAAGGCAGGATAGATGCACGCAGTTGGTTCGGATTTCGGGTTGTCCCTGAAGTAGGCGCGCCGCTGCACGCATGTAGCTTGAGATGTTGGGCATGGTACGCAGGAAAGATCTGAACTCGTTTTCTGCCTCCAGTGTGTTTTCAGATCGATAGTAATAAGGCTGGCCCGGTGGGCTTCCGATACATGCCGTTGGCCACTTCCAGAGAGACCGATGCGTTTCCGGAGTATTCAGAACGGCAAGTCGACATGCCAGCGGCATGAGCAATTGCTTAATACGAAGAATGACCGCCTCTGCTTCTGTCTTTTGAGGAGCAACGATGGACAGCGTGCGCGACGATTCAGCACGGCCAGGCAAAGCATCTGATTGTTGGCGGCGCGAGAATGACCAATCTGAGCTGGAACTATTTAACGGTTGGAGCATCGCAGTTCGTATCCATGGATTCAATGGACACGCACGATAGTCAGTTTCGGACCATGCGGAAAATCGCATTCTTCCTAAACTCGGGCGCACAAAAAAAGCCCGCTAGCACGCAAGTGCCAACGGGCTTCTCATCAAGGCCGCGTGAAACTCACGCACCCAGGACGTTCTCAGCAATGTGGTTTCCGGTTTGATGTCACGAAGTGGCTTAACACCCACCACTCAAGAATTACCAGAGCCTCCTCAATGCCAAATTTCAGGCGGCAGATCAGACAACGAATGTCTGTGCCATGCCTTCTTTTTGTTCGACCACTTCACCAATCGTGCTGACCGTTTCGCCCTGTTCACGCAGCGTGGCGGCGATGGCGTCAGCTTGCGCTGCCGGCACGACGATAATCATGCCAATGCCGCAGTTAAAGACGCGATGCATTTCGGTATCTTCAACACCGCCCTCTTTTTGCAGCCACTGGAACAGCTTGGGCATTTCCCAGCCGTCACGGTGCAATTTGGCCGACAGGCCGGGCTGCAGGATGCGTGGCACGTTGTCCAGCAAACCGCCACCCGTAATGTGGGCCAGGCCCTTGATATCCGTGCCGTGCTTGGCGAGTGCGGCGAGCACTTGCTTGACGTAGATGCGCGTAGGCGCCATCACCACATCAACCAGGCGTTGACCGTGGAAATCTTGCTCGGGCTTGGCGTCGACGCGCTCCAGGATCTTGCGAACCAGGGAGTAACCATTGGAATGCGCGCCGCTGGACGCCAGACCGAGGATGACGTCACCCGGTTTGATCGACTTGCCGTCGATGATGGCTGATTTTTCCACGGCGCCCACGGCAAAACCGGCCAGATCGTATTCGCCGTCGGGGTACATGCCGGGCATTTCTGCGGTTTCACCGCCAATCAGGGCGCAGCCGGACAGTTCACAACCGCGAGCAATGCCGCCCACCACGGAAGCCGCCGTATCAACCGACAGCTTGCCGCAAGCGAAATAGTCCAGGAAAAACAAGGGTTCAGCGCCTTGCACCAGGATGTCGTTCACGCTCATGGCCACGAGGTCAATGCCTACTGTGTCGTGGCGATTCCACTCAAAGGCAAGGCGCAGCTTGGTACCCACGCCATCGGTACCCGAGACGAGCACGGGTTCGCGGTATTTCTTCGGCACTTCAAACAACGCGCCGAAACCGCCGATACCGGCCAGCACCCCAGGACGCATTGTGCGTGCGGCGAGCGGTTTGATACGGTCAACCAGCGCGTCGCCCGCGTCGATGTCGACGCCTGCGTCGCGGTAGGTCAAGGGGGCTGAAGGTTGTTTTGTCATTAGAAATGCCGTGGAATATGTAACAATTGCGGGAATTTTAGGGGGTGCGCACTTGATTTTACGACGCCCGGACAAAAAACACCCCAAGCCGTGATTTTCGACGTTTTGAGACAGGTCAAACCCCGTTGGCCGATTTCGCGCAAACCCGCGCCACGCCAAGGCTTTGACGATACGACGCCATTCTTAAAGGTAGTTTAAAGTGTAGGGTTAGCCGGGCTAGTTTTCCGGCTTGGCCGGTGCCCGACCATGCAATATTCATGTCGCGGCATGCTTTTTTTCATATTCGACGCAACAGCCCGTTTTCGAACCACATAGATGAACCGCCAGTTGCTGCTTGACGTTCTGCCCGCGTCTGCGCCTTCGCTGAATAACTATATCGCCGGCCCCAACGGGGAGGTGCTTGCTGCCGTACGCGCCCTCACGCCGGGCCGGGCCCTCTATATTTGGGGGCCTGCGGGCTGCGGTCGCAGCCATTTGCTGCGTGCGTTCAGCGCCCGTCCCGACGCGCTCTATATTGATGCCGCGCGGGGCGTTGAGCCCTTGCGCGAGCTGGCTGAATCAGATTCAGGCGAACCCATGCCGAAGTACATCGCCGTTGACGATGTGCACTTGATGGACGACACGCATCAGGCCGGTTTATTCGCCCTGTACAATCGCTGGCGCGAATCTGCGGCGACGGCAAGCGCTTTTGCGTTGGCGTTGTCTGGCGACCGTTCTCCACTCTCCATGCCTTTGCGCGAAGATCTGCGCACCCGGCTGGGTTGGGATCTGGTCTTTCGCCTGGATTCTCTATCAGACGCTGACAAACTGGCCGCAATCACCAAGCAAGCGGGCGAACGCGGTTTATACCTAGCGCCGGAAATCGTTACCTGGATGCTGACGCATCACGAGCGCGATATCCGCAAGCTGGCTGCGCTGCTCGATGGGCTAGACCGCTATTCGCTGGCCACTGGCCGGCCTATCACCATTCCTTTGTTGCGGGCCATGCTCGCAGACCCGCACTCGCAACCTAAATGACTACCCGACGCCTCGCCCTGTTCGACCTGGACCACACGCTGCTGCCGCTCGATAGCGACTATCAGTGGGCCGACTTTCTCGCTCGCACGGGGCGCGCAGGCGACCCGGAGCAAGCCCGCCGCCGCAACGACGACCTGATGGACCAGTACAACCGGGGAGAACTCACTGCGGAACAAGCCGCTGAGTTCATGCTGGGATTGCTGGCAGCCCACTCACCGTTTGATCTGGCGGCCTGGCACGAAGAATTCATGCGCGAAGTCATTCGCCCATCCATCACAAGCCAGGCGTTGCGCCTGGTCGAAGAACACTTGCAGGCTGGCGATCTCTGCGCGCTGGTCACGGCCACAAATAGTTTTGTCACCGGTCCGATTGCCCGCGCCTTTGGCGTGCAACATCTGGTGGCCACCGACGCCGAATACTTGCGCGGCCGCTATACGGGCCGCATTCTGGGCACGCCCAGTTTCAAGGAAGGCAAGGTAGTGCGTGTCAACGATTGGCTTGCCGGCATGAGCCTGAAGCTTGCGGATTTTTCCGAATCGTTCTTTTATAGTGACTCGGTCAACGATGTTCCGCTGCTCGAAAAGGTGACCCGACCAATCGCCGCCAATCCCAGCCCTACCCTGCGCAAGATTGCCCAGGACCGAGGCTGGCAAGTGCTCGATCTTTTCGACCACATGGAAGATGCCAAGTCTTAAATGATTACCGAAACCATAAAAAAATTCGTCAGCCGCCTGTTTTCACCGGCAGCCCGGGGACCATTACGCATTGCACGCGACAAGCACGGTATTGACCGGCGCAATGTGTCGCGTCACGCCATCAAGGTGTGCGAGGTTCTGCGGCAACACGGATACGAAGCCTACATCGTGGGGGGCGCAGTGCGCGACCTGATCGTCGGCCTGGAACCCAAAGACTTCGACGTGGCCACCAACGCCACCCCTGAGCAGATTCGCCCCTTGTTTCGCCGTGCCCGCATCATCGGACGCCGCTTCCAATTGGTGCACGTCGTGTTTGGCCAGGAAATCATTGAAACCTCGACGTTCCGGGCGCCTGCGTCGGACGACCAGGAAACCGATGAACACGGCCGCATTTTGCGCGACAACGTGTTTGGTACCCAGGAAGAAGATGCCGCGCGCCGCGATTTCACGATGAACGCGCTGTATTACGACCCGCATACCGAAGAAGTCATCGATTATCACCAGGGCGTGGCCGATCTGAAAAAACGCCAGGTCCGGATTATTGGCGACGCCAGCAAGCGTTACCGCGAAGACCCGGTGCGCATGCTGCGCGCCGTGCGATTCGCGGCCAAATTGAACGGCACCATCGACCCGGCCACTCGCGAGCCCATCCACACGATGGCCGCGCTGATTGATAACGTGCCTGCATCGCGTCTGTTTGACGAAATGCTCAAGCTGCTGACTTGCGGCCACGCCATGGATTGCCTGCGCCAATTGCGTGCAGACGGTTTGCATCATGGTTTGCTGCCGCTTCTGGACGTCGTGCTTGAACAACCCGGTGGCGAGCACTTTGTCGAGCTTGCCCTGGAACGCACGGATGCTCGCGTACGCGCTGGCAAGACGGTCAGCCCCAGCTTTTTGTTCGCCGCCTTGTTGTGGCAACAAGTGGATTCGCGCTGGAAGCAGTTGCGCGCCCAAGGCGAGCACACCATTCCCGCGCTCTCGCAAGCCGCCGACTCCGTGCTGGACGAGCAAACCGAGAAGCTGGCTATTCAACGCCGCTTTTCGTCAGATATGCGCGAAATCTGGTTCATGCAACCGCGCTTTGAGCGCCGTATGGGCAAGACCATCTACCGCATGATTGAGCAGCCGCGCTTTCGTGCCGCCTGCGACTTCCTGCAATTGCGTGCCGCCGCTGGCGACTTTGACAGCGTGCTTGCGCAATGGTGGATGGATCTGGCCAATGCCGATGACTCTACGCGTGCCGACATGATCGAAGATCTGGCCAAGTTGCCTCGCGAAGCAGCTGAAGCCCCGGTGGCAAAAAAGCGCCGTCGTCCGTCGCGCCGCAAGCCTGCTACTGGCACGCCAGCGGCTGAGTAACAGACATGAGTGTCGCCCTGCCCGCACGCGCCTATATTGGCCTGGGTGCTAACTTGGGCGACAGCGCAGCCACGCTGCGAGAAGTACTGACAGCGCTGGCTGCCACCCCCGGGGTGCTGGCTTGCACTGCGTCTCCTTTCTACCGCAGCGCACCGGTAGACGCCACGGGCCCTGACTTTGTGAATGCCGTGGCGGCGCTGGACACCACACTTTCGCCCCTGGCCTTGCTCGATGTACTGCAAGCGCTTGAAAACCAGCATGGGCGCGTACGGCCATACAAGAACGCACCGCGCACTCTGGATCTGGATTTGCTGAGCTTCGGCCAAGTCACGCAGAATGACGAACGCTTGGTTCTGCCGCATCCACGCATGCACGAACGCGCGTTCGTGCTCTTGCCGCTACGCGACCTGGCACCCGACATGCGTCTGGCGCAAGGAACACTCGACACCTTGCTGGCACAAATTTCCGATCAAGCCATCAGCCGCATGTGACGCTGCGCCTGGTAGCTCAGGCTTTAGTTGCGTGGCAAAAACTGCGCGACGACGCGCTCAACATCCGCCATCGTCGGCAAACCCGCCTCGTTACCCAAACGCTGAATTTTGTGCGTGGCAGCTGCGCGCGCAAACTCGAAGTGCTCACGCCACGTTAGTGCCGGGCGCTGCAGATATGACCAAACATAGGCACCGTGAAATACGTCACCTGCACCCGAGGTGTCTATAACCAGTTCACCGGGTATGTTCAACGATGGCAATAGACTGATCTGCCCCGATTCGTCATACCAGAGCATGCCGCGCTCCCCCATGGTCACAGCGCCAATACGACAGCCGCGCTCCTTGAGAAAATACAGCAAGGCTTCTGGTGACAAATTCAGCTGTTCGCACATCCGTTCGGCACACACTGCCACGTCGATATATCGCAGCAATTCCTCTGTGTTTTCGCGCACACCGCCGCCATCAAGCGACGTCAGAATGCCAGCCTTACGGCAGGCTTGGGCGTAGTGCAGGGCCGCATCGGCCTGATGCCCGTCCAGATGCAGGGCGCGAAAGCCCGAGACGTCCAGACGCGGAAAATTATTCAAGTAGTCCGCATCCCGAGCGCGCACGATGGCTCGCTTGCCATCTTTGGGCATGATGAACGACAGGGATGAGCGCTGCACTTGCCGCGCATGCAACGTCACGCCGTAGCTTGCAGCCATGTCGCTGAACATGTGGCCTAACCAATCAGGCGCCAAGGTGCAAAGCAAGTCTGGCGCCAAACCGAGACGCGCACACGCGAAGGCAGCCGTTACCGCGTTGCCGCCAAACGAGATGGCGTAATCGCGCGCGACGCTTTTTTCATCACCTATGGGCCATATATCAGCGGTCACAGTGACGTCGATATAGGTATGCCCGACAAATAATGCCTGACTCATGCTGCCACTCCTGCTGTCGCGTCAACACCGGTCATGACCATATGCGCCAACTGATCCGCCGTCAGACCCGACACTGCGCGCTCAATCACTTTCACGCCGCTTTTCAGAATGGCGACACGGTCTGCCAACGCGATCACGTCCGCCATGTTGTGGCTGATCAGGATCACCGTGCGGCCTTCTTCGCGCAAGCGGCGCACCAGGCCCAGCACCAGCGCCGTTTCTTTGACACCCAAGGCCGCGGTCGGCTCGTCCATGATGACGACTTCCGCATTCCATCGTAGCGCTCTTGCAATGGCCACCGCCTGGCGCTGGCCGCCTGACATGCGTTCAACCGGGCGCGTCATGTCGTCCACCGCCAAAGAAAGGCGCTGAAGATAGCCCCGCGCCTGCTCAGCCATTTTTGGCTTGTCGAGCACCTGCACAAACGGCAACACTTTGCGTACCAGCTCCGAACCCATGAATACGTTTTCGGCGATGGATAGGCGAGGTGCCAGTGCCAGGTCTTGATAGATGGTGGCAATGCCGCGCGTGAGGGCGTCGTGCGGTGATTTAAAGCGCACGACCTCGCCCTTCAGATGCAATTCGCCGCTGCTTGCCTCTTGCGCACCGGAAATGATGCGAATGAGCGAGGACTTTCCCGCGCCGTTGTCGCCGCAGATAGCCAGAATCTCTCCGGCCCGGACATCAAGATCAACCCCACGCAAGGCCTCAACGGCACCGTAGGATTTTCGGATCTGGCGAAGCGACAACACAATGGACATGAATGCATCCTCGGGCCGATTTAATCGACCCAGACAGCCGGTTTATTTCAGAAATTTTTGCACGTTGTTCGCATCGACCAGGACCGCGTCCGAGAACAGATACGGGCCAACAGTAACGTTGTTTTTAGGCTGTTTTTGCACCACGATCTTGTCGATGGCATCAATGGCGGACTTGCCCATTTCTTCAAATGGGATCATGACCGTCGCCGTTATCAAGCTTTGCGGGTCAGCAATGCGGCGATAGGTTTCCGGGCCACCGTCGATAGACACCAGGGTGATGTCGCCTTTCTTCATACCCTGTTGCTGGAGCAGGTCGTCAATGACGTAGGCCTGGCCATCAAAAGACGCCCAGATACCTTGAAACTTGCCTTGATTCTGCATGATGATGGCGCGCATGCCATTGCGTACATCGTCACGCCAGCTTTGCGTACGTGCCATGGAAAAACGCGCAAGCTCTTTGACACCCGTATTTTCTGACAGCACGGCGTCGAGAACCTTGCCACGGATACGCGTGCCAGAGTTGCCGTCAAAACGTGCGGTCAGGATATTGCCCTGATAGCCGAGCTGGCCCAACAGATAAAGCGCGGCCTCGGCACCCACTTTGAATTCATTGGCCTCAACGTCAAACAACATGTGCGGACTGGCACCAGACATGACGCCGATGACCGGGATGCCTTTTTCCTTTGCCTCTTTCAACTGCACGTCGGTTTCCACGGGCTTGCCCATGGCCACCACAATAGCGTCGACCTTCTTGTTGACCAAGGTATCGATCTGCTCTGCGTGCTTGGGCAGCGAGCCCTCAGAGTTCAACAAGGTGACGTCCCAACCCCGAGCCTTGGCCGCTGCCTGGGCGGCGTTTGCTACGCGCGCATGCGTTTCCGAGGACATTTGAAAAGCAATAATGCCCACCTCAAATGCGTGTGCACTCGTGCCGGCCAGCATGGAGGTCGTGGTAACGGCGGCTGCAACGAGCAGGCGCAAGGCGTTCTTCTGCATGATGATGGTCCTGTGGAAATCAGGTTAGAACTTGAATGCGGCGTTTTTCAAAAAGGCGGTCGACATCGCCACCGAGGCGATGATGATGAAGCCAAGAACAATGTCCTGCACATAGTACGGCGCGCCCATGAGCACCAGGCCATTGCCCAGCACCTTTAACGTGAGAGCGGCAACCAGTGTGCCCGGCACGTTGGCACGACCCGGCTCGAACATGGTCATGCCCAGCAACACGGCAGCAATGGCATACAGAAAATAATCACCCGCCATGTTCGGCGCCGCCGACGACAGGCTTGCCGTCAACAGGACGGCGGTCAAACCGGCCAGCAGGCCTGCCAGGCTTAATCCCAGGCATTTCATGGCGCGCGTGTTGATGCCCGCCAGGCGAGCGGCTTCTCCAGCTTCACCCGTGGCGGTCATGCGCGCACCCGTGCGCGTCCATTTCACGAGGAACAATGCCGCCAGAACCGCCCCGACCATCCAGAGAATGAGTGCCGGAATGCCAAACAGATTGCCTCGACCCAGGCGCGTAAAGGCGACCGGCCAACGACCAACAAAGGACACGCCTTCCGTCAGCATGAATGCAAAACCCCGCGCCATGGCGGCCATGCCCAGCGTCGCAATAAGGGAAGGCACACGCAAGCGCGTCACGACCAGGCCATTGACGAAGCCGCAAGCCAGGCCGACGGCCAGGCCTGCCGAAATTCCGACCAGAGCAGGTTGGCCAAACTGGATGAGCGCCCCCGTCACAACGGCGGACAAGCTGGCCACATCGGCCACCGAGAGATCAAGTTCTGCGTTTATCAGGGCCAAGGTGAAGCCCAGCGCAAGAATGGCCAGAAAGCTGGTTTCTTTCAGAATATTCAGCAGATTCGCAGGCGACGAGAAATTCGGTGCGGCGATCGTGAAAAAAATGACCAGCGCCAAACCGGCAAACGCTGTGCCGTAGGTTTCCAACAGGTTACGCATCGCGGCAGAATTCAGATGAAAGCGGGGGCTCATTCTCCAAGAAAAGAAGCCCCGCGTGAAGAGGGGAAAAACCCATTGAGGCCATTACGCCGCGCCAGGATAGGCCGATTTCGCCAATCCGTGCGAAATTGGCGCGAGGGCAGATTCCGCTTGGCGAAATAAAGCAAAGAGCGCGCTATAGCTTGCATGGCGGGCAAGGTCCGGCTCGTAGCGGCGTCCTTCACTCGTCAGCGCTTGCTGCGCCTCGTCAAAGCTTGCAAAACGGCCCGCCCCTGTCCAGGCGATGGCTGCGGCTCCCACGATGCCAGGTTGCGACGCGTCACCGACCCAGACCGGGCGACCACAGATATCTGCCTTGACCTGACACCATCGGGCATTGGCCGCCGCCCCGCCGCCGTATCGAATTTCTTTCACCGCGATACCGAGCGCCGCTTCGGCACGCTCAAGCACGACACGGTTTAGAAAACCGATGCCCTCGATGACCGCCCACGCCAGGTCTGTTCGTTGATGCCGCCGGTTTAGCCCGACAAAGGCACCGCGCAAGTCGGCATCCCAGTAAGGCGTGCGCTCACCTTGCAGATAGGGAAGAAAGAGTAAGGGCTGGGCGTCACGCTGCCCGGCCAGCAAGGCTTCAATAGCCGCAGCGGCCGATGTGTCACCCGCCGCCGCATTACTCAGCAACGAGAGTAACCAACTCACCGTATCGGCACCGTTCTGACCGGGACCCCCTACTTGGTAGAGGCCATCACCCCAGGTCACCGTCATCAAACCGGGCGCGACGGCTGCCTGAGCACCCATGACGCCGAACACTTCTGTGGTGCCGGAGATGTTATAGGCGTAACCCTCGCGCAACGCCCCCAGGCCAGCAACCGCCGCCCAGGTATCGTTCGAGCACGCCATCACGGGAATACCTGCCCATTGCGCGAGCGGGCCAGCCAAGCCGCTTGAAACCATGCCCATGCAAGACATCGGTGCCACCATACGGGGCAGCCACTTGGCATCGCCACCTGCCGCCGTGAGCAGCGAAGGCCCGTGTTGTGGACCCGGCTGCGCACTGGCCAATAAACGGGCCGACGATATCGGGTCGCTGGCAAGCGCGCCTGTCAGCCGAAAATTAAGGTAATCCTTGGGCTCGATAACGCTGCGCAGTTGTGCCGCCACCTGAGGCTCATGTGTGCGCAGCCATGCCAACCGGGCCAATGGATGAAAAGCATTGACCTGACTGCGCTCGGGATGATCGACGGGTAAGGACGCAAGCAAGGTGGGCAGCAACTCGGCTGCGCGCGCGTCTCGCCAGGTGATGGCCGGACGCAGGCTGCGACCTTGCTCGTCCAGGAATAGTTGGGTTCGCGTAACACCGCAGATGGCGATGGCCTGAACGTCTGCCATGAGCTCGCCGGCACTTTTGGCCAAGCCTGCCACCAACGATTCAAACGCATCCCACCACTGCTGCGGATCGATCTGCGCCCAATCAGCACTTGCCTCGCCTTGCGGGCTGGGTACCGCAAGTTCGTGGAGGCTGTGGCCGTTCACGTCCACCAATGCCGCACGCATGCTGGTGCCGCCCAAATCGCAAGCCAACACCACACTCATGGCTGGCTCCAGTATGGCAGACAGCGACTTGGCAGGTTCGAAAACTGGCTGGCAAGCCTTGAAGGAAAAATCGGGAAAGACAGGCTGGGCACGGCGGCGATCTCATCGGGCAAATTCGCCTGGAAGGGGCGAAGCCCCTAATGCTACCGCGTTGCGTGCGCCCTGCTCCCCGATTCAGCCAGCGCTGGCCCGGCTGAGCAACAGTCTGGCATGTGCGATGACAGGAGCGTCCACCATCTTGCCTTCCAGCATGAACGCGCCCGCCGCGTTATCGCGATTGGCGGCAATGACGCGACGCGCCCAGGCAAGTGCCTGCTCATCCGGCAGATACGCGGCATGAATGATCGGCACCTGGGTTGGATGAATGCAGAGCATGCCGCCAAACCCCATTTCTTGCGCCCGACCGGCAGCACGCGTTAAACCCGCTTCGTCTTTAATGCCGGGGAAAACGCCATCCAGCGCAGGCGCCAAGCCGGCGCCACGGTTATGAAGCAGCACCTGTGCGCGCGCGTGATCCAACACCTGATTGCCGGCGTCGGTGTCTGGCGTCAAACCCAGATCCAGTCCGTAATCCAGACTGCCAAAGGCCAGACGCGCCACGCCCGGCGTGTTAGCTACTTCGGCCACATTGATCAAACCCCTGGCGGATTCAATGATGGGCACGACCACGGCCCCTGCCTGCGCCACATGGCGCACCTGCGCCATGCTTTCTGCCTTGGGCAGCATGATGGCAGCGACGCCGGGACGCCCACGGCATGCTTTCAGGTCATCTTCGTGCCAGGGAGTGGACGCATCATTGATGCGCACCCATAAACGGACATCGGGATGCGTGGAGAGAAAGTCGCACAGCGCCTCTCGCGCACTATCCTTGGCCAGGTGCTCGACCGCGTCCTCCAAGTCGACAATGACCACATCCGCCTGACTATCCAGGGCTTTGGGGATTCGTTCGGGGCGACTGGCGGGAACAAATAAAGCGGTACGAACGACGGGATGCATCACACAACCTCCGCAGCGTGGAATCGCGCGACCTGATCTGGCGCGTATCCCAACGATGCTAGCACCGCGTCGGTATGTTGGCCTATGCCGGGTACGGCATCCATGCGCGGGCTAAAGGCACTGTTGCTGGCTGGCGGAAGCAACGCAGGCAAGCTGCCTACCGGGCTGTCGACCTGACTCCAGCGGCTACGTGCCTTTAATTGTTCGTGCGCCCAAACACCCTTCATATCGTTCACACGTGCATTCGCGATCTGCGCATCTTCCAGGCGGTCGGCGACTGCCGCGATGGTCATGCTTGCAAAGGCGTCCACGATCAAGGCACGTAGAACGTCCCGATTCGTGGTGCGCAATGAATTAGTGACAAAGCGAGGATCTTCGGCCAACTCAGCCTGGCGCAGGACTTGTGCGCAGAAAACACGCCATTCGCGGTCATTCTGCAGGCCAAGCATGATGGTGTTGCCGTCGCCAACCGGGAAAGGCCCGTAAGGATAAATCGTGGCATGCGCGGCACCTGCACGCACGGGGGGTGGCGCGCCTTCAAAGGCGTAGTACATGGGATAGCCCATCCACTCGACCATGCTTTCCAGCATGGAGACGTCCAATTGGCTGCCCAGCCCGGTTTTTTGACGCAGCAGCAGTGCATTCAGAATGCCGGAGTAGGCATACATGCCGGCGGCGATATCCGCGATGGAGCACCCTGCTTTCACGGGGTCTTCTGCGGTACCGGTTGTAGACACAAACCCGCTTTCGCTTTGAATCAGCAGGTCGTAGGCTTTTTTGTCTTGATAGGGCCCACCCACACCGTAGCCCGAAATATCGCAGACGATCAGTTTGGGGAAACGTTCATGCAAAGCCTCGAACGAAAGCCCAAGCCGGGCTGCAGCCCCCGGGGCCAAATTCTGAACCAACACATCGGCCTCGGCCAACAAACGCTCCATGACGTCTGAAGCGCCGTCACGTTTCAGATCAAGCGTGAGGCTTTCCTTGGAACGATTCGTCCAGACAAAGTGCGAAGCCATGCCGCGCACACGTTCGTCGTAGCCACGGGCGAAGTCACCGGACCCGGGCCGCTCGACCTTGATGACTCGCGCACCCATGTCGGCTAACTGACGCGTACAAAACGGCGCAGCGATGGCATGCTCCAGGCTGACAACGGTAATGCCGTCCAGCGGGCGGGGAGATTTTTCGGTCATTGCTCAAACCTCAGTTCGGCCTGATGGGCCAGCGTGCCATTTTGTTCTGCCCACAATTGGGCAACGCCCGGCTCGGTGATCCGGCCAGCGACATGGAAAGGCGTTGGGGCGATCAGCGGGCGCAGGCCGCGATACGACAGGTGCTTCAGACGCGCACCTGGGTTGGCACGTTGAAATGCCGCCACCATTTCGGTCGCGATCATCGGGCCATGCACCACCAGCCCCGGATACCCTTCGGTACCCGTCACATAGGGGTAGTCGTAATGAATACGATGGCCATTAAAGGTGACCGCAGAGTAGCGAAACAGCAATACGCTGGTGGGATGCCGTTCGTCGCGCCATTGAGCCTGAGGCGCGGGCTCTGTGCCCACCAATTTCGGCGGTGATGGCTGACGGTAAACAATATCTTGCTCTTCCTGAATGGCCACTTCGCCTTCTTGAACGTACTCGTGGCGCACGGTTACGAACAACAGAGAGCCTGTGCTGCCGGTCTTTTCCTGAACTTTCGCCACCGTTGAGACCCGCTCAGCGGGCACGCCAACACGCAACGGCGCGCGAAACTCAACACGCCCACCCGCCCACATACGGTTGCGGTCGTTCGCTGGCGGCAGAAAGCCTCCACGGGCGGGGTGGCCGTCTATGCCCAATCCGTCCAAACCCACGGGGCTTATGAAAAAAGCCCATTGCCAAAGCGGGGGCAACGCGTCTCCGACAGCAGGCGCCGGTGCGCTTAAGGTAGCAGCCACTCGTCCCGCATGCATGGGATCAAGGTTGTCCGCCATGCGTTCACCACTGCCGATCCAGGCAACCGGGTCTGAAGAAGTCATGCCGCATTCCTAATAAAGGGAGATTCAGTTGACTAGCATGCACGCGACTCCCCCTGATTGTGAATTCGTTTTTTCGCAAGCCGGGTTTTGTGCAGTACGAACCTCGGGCGGTCCGCTCGCGATTTTGCCTCTGTGGGCGGGCACGCCAGGCCGTAAACTATGGCCATGCACTTTGACCTCGCCGACCTCCGCCTTTTCCTGCACATTGCAGAATCTCCCAGCTTGACTCAAGCCGCCAAACGAGCGCACTTGTCTCTGGCAGCCGTCAGTGTGCGCATCAAGGCGCTGGAAAATCAGCTGAATACCCGCTTGCTGTACCGTGACAGCCGAGGAGTAGAGGTCACGCCTGCCGGTCAGCGCCTGCTGCAACATGCTCGTTTGATCATGCGCCAGGTAGACCACCTGAAACATGATTTTCAGGAACAAGCCGACGGCGACCTGGGTCATATCCGGATTTTTGCCAACACCACGGCAGTTACCGAGTTCATGCCGGACATCCTGGCCGAGTATCTGGCAGCCCATCCCGGGGTCACCGTTGACTTGCAAGAGCGCCTGACGCGCGACATTGTGCGCGGCGTCATCGACGGTTCCACCGATCTGGGAATTGTGTCCGGCCCGGTCGATGCACCCGAACTGCAGGCCATTCATTTCAGTACCGACAAACTCGTACTGGTGGTGCCGGTCGGGCATGCGCTTGAGAATGAAGCCAGCATCAAGCTTCTTGACGCGGTTCGCTACCCGTTCATCACCATGCATGAAGGCTCAACACTGGTCGCATTTTTGCGCGAACAGGTTGGACGCACCGGACATCGACTGCTGCAACGCATCCAACTCTATAGTTTTGAATCAATCTGCCGCATGGTTGAGGCTGGCGTCGGGGTTGGGGTCATTCCAGACTCCGCCGCACGCCGCTATTCCACCAGCATGAAGCTGAAAGTCGTCGAGTTGGACGAACCCTGGATTGTGCGCGAGCGCAAATTGCTGGTGCGCGATATTGATGCTCTGCCCGGCTGCGCACGGGTTTTGATCGATCAAATCAAAAACTCCAAAGGCCACGGCGGGACCTGAGGCGCTGCCATTGACCTGCCAAACACAAATGGCAGGGCAATGGCAGGTCAATCTTGCAGCACTCCCAGCGGACTGGGCACCACTTACTTGCCCGTAAACGCCGGGGCGCGCTTCTCAGCGAACGCGCGCATGCCTTCTATATAGTCATCGGTATAGCCCAGCTCACGCTGGAGCCCCGACTCCATATCAAATTGCTGTGCCAGCGTATTGCCACTGGAGGCATGCAAGGCCTGCTTTGCCGCCGCATAAGCCCGAGTGGGGCCATTGGCCAAGGTCGCGCTGACCTGAGTCAACGTGGCATCCAGCTCAGCATCCGGCACCACTTTCCAGATCAACCCCCAGGCTTCAGCCTGTCGAGCAGACACTGACTCTCCGAAGAGCGCTGCGCCCATGGCGCGCGCCGAGCCGACCAAACGCGGCAAGAACCATGTACCCCCAGCATCCGGCAGCAAACCGATTTTGCTGAACGCTTGCACGAAGCGCGCCGACTCTACGGCAAACACCACGTCGCAAGCCAGTACCAGACTGGCGCCAGCCCCTGCCGCCACGCCATTCAACACACAAATGACAGGAACCGGCAAAGCGCGCAAGCGCATGATGAGCGGCCGATACATTTTTTCCAGCCCCAGGCTCAGGTCACGTCGCGCACCCTCGGCCGGCAACTGGCGCTCTCCCAGGTCTTGGCCCGCGCAGAACCCGCGCCCTGCCCCGGTGATCACCAAACCACGCAAACTCGGCAACGCCTCTAGCGTGTCCAGAGCCCGCGCCAGTTCGGCGTGCATGATCTCGGTAAAGCTGTTCAGGCGCTCAGGTCGGTTCAAGGTGATGCGACCCACTCCATCTGTCACCGTGAATGTGATCTGCTCAAACGCTGCGCTCATGCCGTTTCCTCCATGACCGCCAATTGCTCGGCGGTATCGCCCAGCAGCAAATCGACTGCGGTCAGCCGCTTGAAGTAGTCGCCCACGTCCAGCTCATCGGTCATGCCCATACCGCCATGCAACTGCACGGCACACTGCGCGACCAGACGGCCAGCGCGCGCGGCCTCTAACTTGGCGGCCGCAATCATGCGACGACGCTGTGTCAGGTCTGGCTCGGTCAACGCGGCAGCGGCAACATAAGCCATCGACAGTGCCAGCTCCTTGGCAACCAGCATGTCAGCCATACGATGCTGCAAGGCCTGGAACGACGCCAAGGGTTGGCCGAACTGACGGCGGGTCTTCAGATAGTCCACCGTGATTTCAAGCAAGCGCTCCATGGCGCCCGCAGCGTGGGCGCACAACGCGGCGCAACCCCACTCCAACGCCAGGGTCAAGGCAACATCGGCCGCCTCACCGCGTGCCAGCAGGGCATCAGCACCCAGCGTGGCGCCCGCAAAACTGAGCTTTGCGCAACGCGCGCCGTCCAGTGTTGGGGTATCCAATACCTCAATACCTGCCGTATCGGCCGGCACAGCCAGCAACACCGTCTGGCCGGAGCTATCCAATGCCGACACGATCCACAATGTGGCTTGAGCACCGTGCCAGACCAGATGTTTGACGCCATCAAGCGTCCAGCCCTGCCCGGCAGAGTTTGCGTGACAAGTCTGCGGCTTGGTGTCGTAGCGGCGTCCGGGTTCCTGGTACGCCACGGTGGCCACCGTTTCTCCGCTGGCAATGCCGGGCAACCATCGCTGTTGTTGCGAGGCATCACAAGCGGCAATCAGTGCGGCGCTCATGACGGCGCTGGGGATAACCGGTTCGGAAACCAGCCCTCGCCCCAGTTCAAAATGCACTGGCAACAGACTGGCTGGCACTTCGCCAAACCCGTCGTAGTCCTGCGAAATATTCAGACCCAGCACGCCTAACTCTGCCAACGCACCCCAGGCTTTGGGGTCCAACTGAGTTGAGGCCTGACGTGCGCGTCTCTCGGGAAATGCCCAGACCTGGGCTACGAGGCGGCGCAGGCTGTCAGCCAGCATGCGCTGTTCTTCGGTGTAGATAAAATCCATACGTCGTCTATCCGTTCAGGTTGCAGATCGCTGCGATCAAAGACCGAGCACCATGCGAGCGATCAAGCCCTTTTGCACCTCGGTGGTGCCGCCGTAAATGGAAGTCTTGCGCATGTCGGCATAGCCTGCTGCCGACGGCGCCGCCATATCCGGGCCTGGGCCGTGGAATTCGGCGTCCGCTTCCATCCAATCCGGGTCGTAAGGCCACGCATCCGGCCCTGCGATTTCCATTTGCAGCATCGCCAGATCCTGTTGAATCTCCGAGCCGCGAATTTTCAGTACCGAGGCTTCCGGACCGGGGGTGCCGTCATTGCTGGCCGCGACGCGCAGCAACAGCATTTCCAGCGCCATGATGTCGACTTCAATGCGCGAAATGCGGTCACGCATGCGGGCGTCGCTCAGAATGGGACGACCGCGAGACTCCGTGCGCGAGGCCATGTCTTTCAGAATGCCCAATTCCCGGTTGCAATGACCCAGACCGGCGATACCGGTGCGCTCGTGGCCGAGCAAATACTTGGCGTAAGTCCAGCCCTGGTTCTCTTCGCCCACCAGATTGCTTACCGGCACGCGAACGTTTTCCAGCCAGACTTCGTTCACATCAACGCCACCGTCCAGTGTGCGAATGGGGCGCACTGTTACACCGGGGTCACGCATGTCCAGCAACAACATAGAAATGCCGCGTTGTGGTCGCGACTCGGAATCCGTGCGCACCAGGCAGAACATCCAGTCAGCGTACTGAGCCAGGGTGGTCCAGGTTTTCTGACCGTTCACCACGTAATGATCGCCATCACGCTCGGCCCGAGTTTTCAACGAGGCCAGATCAGACCCGGAACCAGGTTCGGAGTAACCCTGGCACCACCAGTCTTCAACGCGAAGGATACGTGGCAGCAAAGTTGCCTGCTGCTCGGCACTGCCGTATTTCATCAATACCGGCCCAATCATGCTCAGGCCAAAGGGCAGCAAACGCGGTGCGCCAGCCTTGAAGCATTCCACCTCGAAAATCAGCCGCTGCATGGCGTTCCAGCCCGTGCCACCGTGCTCGACCGGCCAGTTGGGCGCGCCCCAACCCTGATCCGCCAGGATGTTGTGCCAGCGCACGTAATCATCACGATGCAAGCGCTGATGGTGCAACACCTTGTCGCGGATATCGGCGGGTAATTTCGTTTGGGCGAATGCGCGCACTTCTTCGCGGAATCGGCGCTCTTCGGGCGTCCAAGTCAGATTCATGGTCTACCTCCTATGCTGGCATCTAGCCACGGGCAGGGGCGCCAAACAATCTGCCTATACGGAAGCCGGGCTTCGGTGAAGCCGAAGTAAGGGAAAACGCCAGGTCGACGCTGGTTATCCCGGCGGGCGCCGAGAGTGCTATTGGCCCGCAAAACCCCTGCTTCAGCAAACAAGAATAGTCAGCCCACAGGCTTACGCCGGACACTGGCGACCACTGAATCGCTACCCATCCCTTACGTGGATGTGTGCGCACTCGCTGAATTCAAAACACCAGGAACTTCATCACACTATGACCACGCTCAACCAGCTGGAGTCGCAGGATTATGGGGCCGACGCGCAGTACCGCATCGCCCTGAATCAAGGACGCTTTCTGATTCAACGTTGCACGGCATGCAAACACGCCGTCTTCTACCCACGAATGATCTGCCCCCACTGCGGTGCGGGCGATTTGGCCTGGGAAGAAGCCGACGGACGCGGCGTGGTCTATGCCACGACCGTCGTGCGCCGCAAGCCTGAGGCCGGTGGTGATTACAACGTGGCCTTGATTGATCTGCAGGAAGGCGTGCGCGTCATGAGCCGTGTGGAAGACATCTCACCCGAGCTGGTCCATATTGGTATGACCGTAAAAGCCCGAGTGGAACAAAAAGACGGCAATGGAATCGTGGTGTTTGCACCCTTCAACAAGGATAAGCAATGAACTTGAAGGACCTACGCGGTGCAGTTGCAGTGGCGGGAGTGGGCCATGCCGGTTTGGGACAAGCAGCCGGGTTCACTGAAATGGAGATCCTGATTCAGGCAGCACAGCGAGCCGTGGCTGATGCGGGTCTGACGATGCGCGACATCGACGGAATTTGTACGGCGAGCGTCGCCGCGCCGATGTGGGCGATGCCCGTCATTGAGCACCTTGGCATTCGCCCCACCTTCATTGAAAGCACCATGCTGGGCGGTTCCAGCTTTGTCGCACATTTGATGCCTGCAATTCACGCCCTGGCCACCGGCCAGTGCAATGCCGTACTCGTCTGCTATGGCAGCACGCAGCGCACATCAACGCTCAATCGCGCTGAAGTGGGTCGGGTTCGCAAGCAATTCGACCCCCAACCTTACGAAGCCCCTTACGACCCGCTAAGCCCGCTCAGCTCATACGCGTTGGCGGCATCGCGTCACATGCATCAGTACGGCACCAAGCGCGAACATCTGGCACAGGTGGCACTGGCTGCACGTCAATGGGCCATGCTGAATCCGGAAGCGCAAATGCGCGCGCCCACCTCGCTTGAAGAAATTCTGTCGGCACGCATGGTGTCTGACCCCTTAAGCGTGCGTGACTGCTGCCTGGTCACCGATGGCGCAGGTGCCTATGTGCTTGTCCGCAAGGAACGGGCGAAAGATTTGCCGCGTCCACCGGTCTATGTGCTGGGCAATGCCACGGCAGTGTGGAATCGTCAGATCTCCTCCATGGAAGACCTGACCATCACCTCTGCTCAGCAATCCGGCAAATACGCTTACGACATGGCTGGTGTTTCTGCTGCCGATATTGACGTTGTAGAGCTGTATGACGCTTTCACCATCAACACGCTGCTGTTTCTGGAAGACCTGGGTTTCTGCCCCAAGGGCGAAGGCGGCCGCTTCATCTCCGACGGCGCGATTGCCCCCGGCGGCACCTTGCCGGTCAACACGAATGGTGGCGGATTGAGCTGCGTGCATCCTGGCATGTATGGCATTTTCATCATGATCGAAGCCGTACGACAGTTGCGTGGCGAATGCGGCGAGCGTCAGGTGTCAGATGCCAATCTGGCTCTGGTACATGGCAACGGCGGCACGCTTTCCAGTCAGTCGACAGCCATCCTGGGCACCCAGGCCACGCTGTAGTCACCCGCCCGCTCAACCCCTGCTCTTTATCGCCATTCATGCCAGCTCTCGCAAACTTGACCCGCATTCACGACGTTCTGTCCCAACAGGCCGATATTCAACCCAACGCCATCTGTCTGTATGAAGAAGGCGGTAGCACGGTGAGCTATCGTCAACTGTGGGAACACGTGCAAATGGCCGCGAGCTGGCTACACGCACGAGGTGTGCAGCCCGGTCATCGCGTCATGGTGGTGGGCGAGAACTGCACAGCCATGATCGTGGCGCTATTTGCCTGCAGCGTGCACGGTTCATGGCCAGTTGGCGTGAATGCGCGTTTAAGCAGCAGGGAGGTTGAGAACATTCGGGCACACGCCCTGCCCGAGCTCACGCTCTACACCAGCGGCATCTCTGCGTCTGCGGCCGAGCATGCCGATGCAAATGGCGCAGTCAATGCTGATGCATCTGTGTGGGGCTCTGGCCTGCGTTATGCACAGGCATCCAGCCCCTCAGTACCCGACACCAGCGAATTGGCCAGCCAGGTGGCAACGGTCATCTACACCTCAGGCACCACTGGCGCACCCAAAGGCGTTCTTGTACCGCAGCGTGGGTTGCTCCATTTCTCGCGCATCTCTGCAGCATCGCGTCGCCTCACGCCACAAGACATCGGCTATGCCGCGCTGCCGATGTCACATATTTTCGGCATTGCCACCGTCTTGATGGCGACGCTTTACGCAGGCGCCAGCCTGGTACTACGCAGTCGTTTTGACACCGAAGACGCCTTCAAAGCCTTGGCCAATCCCGGTGTCACCATTTTGCAAGGCGTGCCGACGATGTTCAGTCGCCTGCTGGCCACGGCACCCACCTCGCCGTTGCTGGCGCCCGGACTGCGATATGTCTATACCGGCGGTGCCGCGCTGGACCCCACGCTCAAGCGTGATGCGCAGAAATATTTCAAGGTGCCCATGCATCACGGCTACGGCATTACGGAATACGCCGGGTCCATGTTCATTACCGACATTGACCACCCGCGCGAAGACTGCTCGGCCGGGTATGCGGTCGAAGGCGTCGAATTGCGCATTGGTAACGCTGACAGCACGGCCACACCCGGTGAACGCGGCGACATTCTTATTCGTGGCCCAGGCGTCATGCTTGGCTACTACCGCAATCCCGAACAGACTGCGCAAGCGCTATTGCCAGGCGGGTGGCTGAACACTGGCGACATCGGCTATGTGGATCAGGGAGGGGCGCTTCATATTGTGGGTCGTTCCAAAGATCTCATCATCCGATCCGGTTTCAACGTTTACCCAATCGAGGTCGAAGCGGTCATTAATGCCTTTCCGAACGTACGCCTGTCAGCAGTGGTCGGGCACGAGGTGGAAGACAAGAACGAAGAGGTTATTGCCTTTGTCGAGCCCATGCCGGGTGCGTTTGTCGACACGGAACGTTTGATGCTGCACCTGCGTACGCAACTGGCGCCCTACAAGCGGCCTGCGCGCATCGTACTTATTGACACCATCCCCACCACCGTCAGCGGCAAGATTCTGAAGCAGCCCCTGAAAGAAAGGCTGAACTAGGGTCGGCCTACGCTGCCCCAACACTCGCCACATACAACAATACAGAGGAGACAACCATGCATTTCAAGAGACTTTTTGCCGCGCTAGCGACTGTCGGTGCCTTATCCAGCGTCACGGTGGCCCACGCAGAAAACGATTATCCCCAGCGTTCCATTCGTCTGTTAGTCGGTTATGCACCAGGCGGCCCGGTGGACACCACGGCTCGGGTCTTTGCCAAGTATCTTGGCGACAAACTGGGGCAAATTGTCGTCGTGGAAAACCGTGCGGGTGCGAGTGGCATGATCGCCTCCGACGCCACGGCCAAAGCGCCACCAGACGGTTATATGCTGGGGTTCGCTGCCAGCCCGACTCTGACCATGTCGCCCCTCGTTCAACGCAGCAAGCTTTTTGATCCACGCACGGATTTCTCCTTGATCGGCCTGGTTGTCGACTACGCAAACGTGCTCGTCATTGGTCCTCAGGTACCGGCAAAAAATGTCCAAGAGCTCGTGAACTTTGCCAAGGCCAATCCGGACGCGGTGTCTTTTGGATCAGCGGGCATCGGCGCCTCGAACCATCTGTCTGGCGAACTGCTGAAGAGACAGACAGGTGCACCAATGCTGCACGTGCCGTACCGGGGCAATTCGCCTGCCATGATGGACGTGGTGAGCGGAAAAATTACGTTCATGTTCGACATCACCAGCACCGCCATTCCATTCATCAAGAGCGGCAAGACGCAGGCGCTGGCCGTCACGTCCAAGACGCGCAATCCCGAACTGCCCAACGTGCCCACGATGATCGAAGCAGGATTACCAGATTACGAAGTGGTCGGCTGGTATGCCTTGGTTGGTCCCCGCAAACTGCCTGATGCGGTAACAAAGCGCCTGACGACCGCATTGGCTGAGGTCTCCAACGACCCCGCGTTTCGCCAAGCCATGAAAGACGGTGGTTACACCATCAATGAAGGCAACGCGAAAGATCTGCAAGCCCGTATTGATCGTGAATATGCCATGTGGGCCGATGTTATCCAGTCCGCCAACATCAAAGCCGAATAAACATCACTACCTTCCCAGCCGCCAACGGGCGGCTGGTCACTCCGCCACTGGAAGCCTTCCCCGATGAATGCGTCGCAGCTTTTGCATAGTCAGACTCGCCTGCCCGTGATCGGAGCGCCTATGTTTCTGGTTTCCGGGCCCGATCTTGTCGTGGCGCAATGTAGCGCAGGCATTATCGGCACATTTCCCTCGCTGAATGCTCGCCCGCAGGAAAAACTGCAAGACTGGTTGTCGTGCATTGAATTGGGCTTGGCCACGCAACGCGCTGCCCGACCCGACGCCATCATCTCGCCCTATGGCGTGAACCTGATCATCCACCCGAGCAATCCGCGCTGGCAAGTCGATCTGTCCGTCTGCGTTGAGCGCAGAGTGCCCATCATCATTACGTCACTGCACGCACCAGAAGCGGTTGTCCAGGCCGTGAAGCCTTACGGTGGAAAAGTTTTTCATGACGTCACCAACATCCGACATGCCCGCCGTGCGCTTGACGCTGGCGTCGACGGTCTGATACTTGTGGCCTCCGGCGCCGGAGGCCACGCAGGCCAACTCAACCCGATTGCCTTTGTGAATGAAGTGCGTGCGTTCTACGACGGGCCCCTGGCGCTATCCGGTTGCATCAGCCATGGCAAAGACGTGCTGGCAGCGCAAGCGTTAGGTTGCGATTTCGCCTACATCGGCACGCGTTTTATCGCCACGAAAGAATCGCTGGCCTCCGATGCGTACCGGGAAATGGTGCTTGCAGCCCAAGCTACCGATGTGGTTTACACCCCGTATTTTTCGGGCGTTCCTGCCAATTATTTGAAAGCCAGCATAGAAGCCACCGGTCTGGACCCGGACCACTTGCAAGGTCCAAGCGACGCTGGAATCAATATGGACAAATCGACCCGTCCCAAGGCATGGAAAGACGTCTGGAGCGCAGGCCAAGGCGTGGGTGCCGCACAGGAAATTCTGGCGACACATACTTTGGTGGAACAAATGATTCTGGAATATCAGACGGCAAAGAAAGCGCTATTGCAGGCCGCCTGACAGACGCGGCAACCTGACTGAACTGCACCTCAACCATTGGATATTTTCCGACGCATGGGGTGTTTCTTCTTGCTGGATCCGTTGAATTCTTAAGGGCAGATCGAGGGGTGAGTGTGCCTGTCGTGCTCCCCCATGGCGGTCTGGACGCTTCGGGTTCAACCTCATCACCTGCTTCGGGTTCGGATGCTGCACGCTCGGGTAGCGTGGGTGGAGTGCGAGCGCGCTAGGCAAGAAAATTACCATTAAGCGCGCGTAACCCGCGATGCTTGAACTGCAATTGCGCGGCATTAAGATCGCGGGTTACGCGCGCTCGCCAGTGTCTCTATGGTGAAGACAATCGCGCGCTCCACCCACGCTACGATCTCCGTGGAACGGCTGGTGTTCTTATTGCGCTTCGCAGGCCTTAACTGCTCTGGCTCAGAAGAGCTTTCCGTGTTCACGGCAACGCCTCTCCTCGCTCCGCGTCAAAAGAACAAAACCGCTGCAACAAACAATGGCTGCCGCAGCGACGGCTGCCGCAGCGACGGCTGCCGCAGCAATCTCACACGCCTTACTCCAGCTTGATATTGCCCTTGCGGATAACGTCGCGCCATTTGACGATTTCATCTTTGATGAACTGTCCGAACTCCGCCGGGGTACCGGGTTTTGGCTCGGCACCTGCTGCCAACATGGCCTTCGCCGTGTCCGGGTTCGACAACACCTTGACCAAATCTGCATTAACTCGAGTCACGACATCGGCAGGCGTACCCTTCGGTGCCAGCACGCCGCTCCAGGAATAAGCTTCGTAGCCAGGCACGCCAGAGGCTGAAATCGTAGGCACGTCAGGCAGCATTGCCGACCGCTCCGGGTTACCTACCCCCAACGCGCGGATTTTGCCCGACTTCAAATGTGGCACGGCAGATGGGCCATCGGCAAACATGACCTGCACTTGTCCACCCAGCAAATCTTGCATGGCTGGCGCACTACCTCGGTACGGCACATGCTGCATCTCTACCTGCGCCATACTCTTGAAAAGCTCACCAGCCAAATGCGTACCACCACCTGTGCCCGACGAACCAAAAGACAGCTTGCCAGGATTGGCCTTCGCGTAGGCAATCAGTTCTGACACCGAGTTCACTGGCAAAGACGGGTTCACCACGAGCACAATCGGAAACACCGCCGCCATGCCTACTGGCACAAAGTCTTTCGTAATGTCGTAGGTGAGATTTTCGCGAAAACTCGGTAGCACCGCATGGTGAATCGCGGCGAAAAAGAAGTTGTAGCCATCAGATTCTGCTTTGGCCGCGAACTGCGCACCCACAATACCGCCTGCTCCTGCACGGTTATCAACGATCGTGGGAACTCCCCACATCTGCCCCAACGGCTGCACAGTGAATCGCGCCGTGGTGTCCACCGGACCGCCCACAGGAAATGGCACAAGAAATGTCACCGCGTGGCCCGGCCAGGTGGCCGCACGTGACAGAGAGGGAAGCATGGTGGCGGCGCAGGCAGCGCCCAGCCCCGCAAGTACGCGGCGGCGTTTTGGGTCAATCACGGTTGTCTCCGAATCTGATTTTTATGGCGGCACGGTCAACGACATACCTGACCGTATCTTTTTCTATTATTTGCCGCTTTCAGCGATTTGCCGCTTCGGATTTGCCAAAGCCTCCCTTAGGCACACAGCTCGCGCCCAAAGTGGATGAGCCATTGCTCATCAATTCGGTGACAACCAGGCTTACGCCTCACCTATCCCACGGGCTGCCCGCTGGACATGCTCAATGAAGCTCTCTGCGAACTTGGGTAAATCTCTACCGCGTTGCCGACAAAGCAAACGATCGCGCAATGCCCATGAGTCGGCCAGTTTGAGCACATGCAAGCCTTCTGGCCGGCTATAACGACCCACGCAAGCACGCGGCACTACCGCGATGCCAGCGCCTGCCTCGACCATTCGGCACACTGCCTCAAAACTGCCGACGTGAACACGCTGACAGATGCGCTTGCCCAAGCCGCTTGCAATATCTTCCAGGAACGTCTGGATCGCGCTATCGGGATGAATGCCCACAAATTGATAGGTGTCGAGCAGTTCCACAAAATTGACGGTCGATTTGCTCGCCAACGGATGATCAAGCGACGTCACGACGGTCAATTCATCTCGAAACAGCGGCGTGACATCCAGGCCGTTGGTATCGATATTCCCGGCGATCAGGCCAAGATCACCTGCCCCGGCGCGAATCGCAATGACGATATCGCCCGAATTCTTCTCGGCAAGCTCCACGTCGACATCAGGGTTTTCCGCAAGGAAGGTCGACAACGCATCCGCCAGAAAAGAATTGGTTGCCGTGGTGTTTGCCAATAAACGAAGCCGACCTTTCAGACCGCTGGCATAAGGATGCAAGTCTGCGTTCAAGCATTCAAGCTGGCGAAACACCAGATTGGCGTGTTTGAGCAGCACCACACCGGCCGGCGTAAGTGCCACGCCCGTGGCCAAACGCACCAGTAAACGGGCCTTAAAGGCCTCTTCCATATTCTTCACACGTGCACTCGCCGCAGGTAAGGACAGGAAGGTGCGCTCTGCGGCACGCGTCAAATTGAGTGTTTCCCCGACGTTCACAAACAAACGCAGGTCCGTTAAATCATGTCTCATGTTCCACCACGCAGAAGGGGGGCATTTCTAATTTTGAATTCTGTTCATGCCAACTCAAATCTACCATGGTTGAAATACCCGGAACTGGGATCGCAATGATGCGCCCCCGGTTTTCAAGCCGGCTCGTCTGCCGCGCCCGGTCAAAGCATCTCAGGAGAAGCACTCAATGAGCGGTATCGTTTCCGGAAAAGTCGTCATCGTGACTGGCGCAGGTGGTGGCATTGGTCGTGGTTTGGCGCTCGCTATGGCGCAAGCTGGTGCAAAAGTGGTCGTCAACGACATTGGCGTCTCGCTCACGGGCGAAGGCGGCACCCAAGGTCCTGCGCATGCCGTGGTCGACGAAATCGTCGCAGCAGGTGGTGTGGCCGTTGCCAATACTGACAGCGTCGCCAGCTACGAAAGCGCAAATCGCATTGTGCAAACCGCCATTGATGCTTTCGGGCGCATTGATGCCGTCGTCAACAACGCGGGCAATTTGCGCGACCGCGTGTTCCACAAGATGAGTGAGGAAGAATGGCGTCAGGTCATTGACGTTCACCTGAACGGCTCGTTTTTCGTCAGCCGCGCAGCTGCGCCTTATTTCCGCGAGCAAGAGTCAGGCGCCTTCGTGCACATGACCTCTACTTCGGGTCTCATCGGCAACTTCGGCCAAGCCAACTACGCGGCGGCCAAACTGGGCATCGTGGCGCTCTCGAAGTCCATTGCGCTGGACATGTCGCGCTATAACGTGCGTTCAAACTGCATCGCCCCGTTCGCCTGGAGCCGCATGACCAGCTCGATTCCGGCTGAAACCGATGAGCAAAAAGCGCGAGTCGAAAAACTGAAGAAAATGGAATCCAGCAAAGTGGCACCGCTGGCCGTTTACCTGGCAAGTGATGCCGCCAGTGAGGTAACGGCGCAAATCTTCGCCGTGCGCGCCAATGAAATCATGCTCTTTAGCCAGCCGCGCCCGGTGCGCAGCGTGCATCAAAGCGAAGGCTGGACACCTGAGAGCATTGCCGAGATTGCCATCCCCTCCATGCGCAAGCAATTCTATGCACTGGAACGCTCGCCCGACGTAATCGATTGGGATCCAATCTGAGACCGCCATGGCCCTGGACTACAACACTATCAAGCACTGGAAGTTCGAGGATGTCCCGCATCGCTACAGCGAAAAGGACACCATTCTCTACGCACTAGGCATCGGCCTCGGACAAGACCCCCTGGACGAACAGCAGTTGCGCTACGTTTACGAAAAGGACTTGAAAACATTCCCCACGATGAGCGTGGTGTTGGGGTTTCCGGGGTTCTGGATGGGCAACCCCGCAGCTGGCATTGACTGGGTCAAGCTGGTTCACGGCGAACAGCGCATGACCCTGCATGCCCCCCTGCCCGCCAGCGGCCTGGTTACTGGCAAGACCCGCGTCACCCACGTCATCGACAAAGGGGCCGACAAAGGCGCGCTGGTAATCAGCGAGCGTACGTTGCACGATGAATCAGGCGCGTGCCTGGCCACCCTGCAACAGACTACGTTTTGCCGGGGCGACGGCGGCTTTGGAGCAGGCGATACCAGCCCGCCACCCTTGCCTGCCACGCCGCAACGCACGCCAGATCGTCAATGCGTGCTGAGCATCTCGCCGCGCGCGGCCTTGTTGTATCGACTTTGTGCTGACCCCAACCCGCTGCATGCAGATCCGGAAATTGCACGTCGAGCAGGTTATCGGCAGCCAATCTTGCATGGTCTGTGCACCTATGGTGTGGCAGCGCACGCCATCGTCAAGACCTGGGGGGATTACGATGCTTCGCGCTTACGGACCTTGAACGCGCGCTTCTCATCGCCGGTCTACCCGGGGGAAAGCTTGCGCATAGATATGTGGCGAGAAGGCGATGGCGACATCCAATTCACCGCCACCGCCATCGAACGAAACGTCATGGTCATGAGCCATGGCACGGCTACGGTGACACCATGACGACGCGTAAACCGCCGCTGGACGGCATTCGCGTCCTGGACTTGAGCCGCATACTGGCCGGGCCATGGTGCACGCAAAACCTGGCTGACCTGGGTGCCGATGTAATCAAGGTGGAACGTCCCGGCGTGGGCGACGACACCCGGCACTGGGGTCCTCCCTTTCTGAAGGATGAGAATGGGCATGACACGAGCGAAGCGGCCTATTACCTGAGTGCGAATCGAAACAAACGCTCCATTGAAGCCGACATGGCCACCGAACAAGGTGCCTCGTTGATCCGCGAACTCGCGCTGGTCAGCGACATCCTGGTGGAGAACTTTAAAGTCGGCGGCCTGCGCCAATATGGCTTGGATTACGAAAGCATCAAAGCCATCAACCCGCGCTTGATTTATTGCTCCGTGACCGGCTTTGGCCAGGATGGGCCGTTTGCCGCGCAGCCTGGGTACGACTTCATGGTGCAAGGCATGGGCGGCCTCATGAGCATCACAGGCGAGCGTGACGACTTGCCCGGCGGCGGCCCTCAAAAAGCCGGTGTGGCCGTCACCGACATCGTGACAGGCATGTATGCCACGGTTGCCGTACTGGCTGCGTTGCAGGAGCGCCATCGCAGCGGGTTGGGGCAGCACCTGGACATCGCCCTGCTCGACAGCCACGTTGCTTTGCTGGCAAACCAGAACTCGAATTACTTCACTTCTGGCGTGGCGCCCACGCGAGCAGGCAACGCGCATCAGAACGTAGTGCCGTATCAAGTGTTCGCCGCTAGCGACGGCCATCTGATTGTCGCCACGGGCAACGAGTCTCAGTATCGGGCTTATTGCAAGGCCATTGGCGCGCCAGAGCTCGGCGAGGATCCGCGTTTTAATACCAACCGGCAACGCGTCACGAACCGCTTGGTGCTTATCGCGATTCTCACCGAAATCATGAAACAAGGACGCCGGGACGACTGGATTGCCAAATTCGAAGCTGTAGGCGTGCCAAGCGGCCCGATCAACAACATTGCCCAGGCGTTTGCCCATCCGCAATCGCAAGCCCGAAAATTGCGCGTGGACATGCCGCATGCGCTGGCCGGAACCGCCCCGGTCACCGCTAGTCCATTACGCTTCTCGGGCTCTCCGGTGGTCTACCATCGTGCCCCACCGATGTTGGGCGAGCACACCCGTGAAGTCTTGCGTGATGTGTTGGGAAAATCGGAAACGGAAATCGACGCGTTCGAAAAACCGTAACGCGAGCAGACCAGCACTAGAACGAAAACGCGCGCTCACCGACGTCTTTTCGATCAAACGAATCGCGCTCCACCCACGCTACAACACTGCCGATATGCAGAATCGTAGCGTCGGTCGAGCGCGAGTAAACCGGCACTGGAACACCACCGTAAAACGCGCGTAACCCGCGATGCTTGAGCAACTTCTGCTCAAACATCGCGGGTTACTTGCGTTCATCTTGTCCGTACAAAAGGGAGGACGTCGTCCACCCTTGCAACGACCCTATCAGCCAGCCACGACAACCGGAATTTTGGCAATCTTGGCCTGCCATTCCTTCGGGCCCGTCGTGTGCACCGAGACACCTTGCGAGTCTACGGCTACCGTCACAGGCATATCTTTGACGTCGAACTCGTAGATGGCTTCCATGCCCAGGTCTGCAAACCCCAGCACCTTGGCGCCACGAATGGCCTTGGACACGAGATATGCCGCACCGCCCACGGCCATCAGGTATGCCGAACCGTGCTTACGGATCGACTCAATGGCGACCGGGCCACGTTCTGACTTGCCGATCATCGAGATCAAGCCTGTTTGCTCGAGCATCATGTCGGTGAACTTGTCCATACGGGTGGCGGTGGTGGGACCGGCCGGACCAACCACTTCGTCGCGCACCGGATCAACCGGGCCCACGTAATAGATGACACGGTTGGTGAAGTCCACTGGCAGAGGTTCGCCCTTGGCGAGCATGTCCTGAATCCGCTTGTGGGCGGCATCACGGCCGGTCAACATTTTGCCTGACAGCAACAGGGTCTGACCCGGCTTCCAGCTTTTCACTTCTTCACGCGTCAGCGTATTCAGATCCACTTGCTTGGACTTGTTGTAGTCCGGCGCCCAATGCACGTCCGGCCACTCGGACAAGGACGGGGGATCAAGACGTGCCGGACCCGATCCGTCGAGCTCGAAATGTGCGTGGCGCGTGGCTGCACAGTTGGGGATCATCGCCACTGGCTTGGAAGCCGCATGGGTGGGGAACGTGCTGATCTTCACGTCCAGCACCGTGGTCAGACCACCCAGGCCTTGTGCGCCAATACCCAGCGCGTTGACCTTCTCGTACAGTTCGATACGCATTTCTTCGAGCTTATTCTGCGGGCCGCGGGCCAGCAGTTCGAACATGTCGATATCTTCCATCAGCGATTGCTTGGCCATCAGCATGGCTTTTTCAGCCGTGCCGCCAACCCCAATGCCGAGCATGCCTGGCGGGCACCAGCCAGCGCCCATGGTCGGCACCGTCTTCAACACCCAGTCCACCAGCGAGTCGCTGGGGTTCAGCATGACGAACTTCGATTTGTTTTCCGAACCGCCACCCTTGGATGCGATTTGAACGTCAACCTTGTCACCCTGGACAAGCTCAACGTTCAAAATACAGGGCGTGTTGTCACGCGTGTTCTTGCGGGCAAACAAAGGGTCATCCAACACGGAGGCACGCAAGGGATTGTCCGGGTTCAAGTAACCACGACGCACGCCCTCATCGCACAACTCTTGCAGACTGCGCTTGGTCTCGAAGCGCACATTCATGCCGACCTTCAAGAACACGTTGACGATGCCGGTGTCCTGGCACAGCGGACGCTTACCCTCAGCGCACATGCGCGAGTTGGTGAGAATCTGCGCCATCGCATCACGCGCAGCCGGGCTTTCTTCACGCTCGTAAGCGCGGGCCAGGTGGCGGATGTAATCCACGGGATGGTAGTAGCTGATGAACTGAATGCCATCGGCGATAGACTGAATGAAGTCTTCTTCTTTAATGAGGACGGACATGGAGGTGGCGAAAAATGATGGATAAAACGTGAAAACGCGGCCGACGTGGCCGGCCGCGCGCGGGTAGCACTGACTTACTTGCCTTGCCAGACGGGCTTGCGCTTTTCTGCAAAAGCGGTGGCCCCTTCCTTGGCATCGGCAGACGAGAAAATGTGGGCGATCAGTGGGCGCTGGCGATCAAACATGCCTTCCTGCTCCCAATCGCCGCCTTGAACCACGATACTCTTGGCGGTCTGCACAGCCAACGGGCCGTTTTCAACAATGGCACGCGCCAATTCCAATGCGCTAGCTAATGCCGCGCCCGGTTCGGTCAAACGGTTCACCAGACCGAAATTGTAAGCCCGCTCTGCGCTCAGCATGTCGCCCGTCAAAATGACTTCCATTGCAACATGGTACGGAATGCGGCGCGGCAAGCGCAGCATGCCACCCGCTCCAGCCACCAGACCACGCTTCACTTCGGGCAAGCCGAACTTGGCGTTATTGGCCGCCACGATCAGATCGCAAGCCAGGGCCATTTCAAAGCCGCCGGCCAGTGCATAACCTTCAACGGCAGCAATCAGGGGCTTCTTGGGTGGCGCTTCATTCAGGCCGGCAAAGCCGCGCCCGGCAATCACGGGGCGTTGGCCGGTTTGCGCAAAAGCCTTCAAATCCATACCGGACGAGAAGGTGCCGCCGGCTCCCGTCAAGATGCCGATACGAATATCGTCGCGGCTATCCAACTGATCCAGAGCAGCCATCATGGCCTCTGCGGCTTCCAAATTGATTGCGTTCTTGGCCGCCGGGCGCTGAATCGTAATAATCTGAATACCGTCTTTAATCTCTACATGAATCAGGTCGGACATCGTGCTGCTCCTTTTTTGCGCATTGCCGGAATCAGGCTCCGGGTTTTATATAAGACTTGCGGAATAAACAGAATCATACGGCCAAAGGTTTTGGAGCGCAGACGCGGGCCGTTGTATCGTCCACCTGAAGCACATCTGTTTTTTTCTTCCTCCTACCCATGGTCCACTGATGCCCCTGACCTCCTCGTTTCATGTCCATACCCTGCCCTATGAAGAAGTCGCACTGTATGTCGGCGGCCTGGCGGACACGCTTTATGCCTGTGTTCAGACTGGAGCAAGCGTGGGCTATGTTCTGCCCTTTGAACGCGCCCAGGCCCGCAGTTACTGGGAAGACCTGCTACCTGCCATCCAACGCGGCGAGCGCCTCGTGTTCGCGGCCATGGACGATGGACGCATCATCGGCACCGTTCAATTACTCCTGAACACGCCACCCAATGGGGCGCATCGCGCAGAGCTGTCCAAATTGCTGGTTTCTCCAGACGAACGCCGACGTGGCGTCGCTCGCGCACTGATGCGCAAGGCGGAACGCGTGGCACTGGCCAGCGGACGCAATCTGATCGTGCTGGACACCGCCCAAGGCGATCCCGCCGAAACCCTGTATCGCTCCCTGGGTTACCAGACCGCTGGCGTCATCCCTGGCTATGCAAGCACCCCCAAGGGAAAACTTGCCGCAACGACCGTGATGTACAAATCCCTGGAGGACACCGCGGCCCCCTGAGCGACGCAAACGAGCGAAAGATACGCTGCAACAAGACTTCTCAGCGAGACCGGCGGGGGCCTATCCGGGCCTTTGCGCCCGCGACGGCTCCGAGCCAGTTAAAATGCCCGGTTTCCCACGCCCAAGGCAGGGTTCGCCTCCGCGGCCAGACCACGGCGTACCGAATTCCAAGAATCCCTATGCTCACCTTTCAGCAAATCATCCTCACGCTCCAGCACTACTGGGACAAACAGGGTTGCGCCCTGCTGCAGCCATACGACATGGAAGTCGGTGCGGGTACCTCGCACACGGCCACGTTCCTGCGCGCCATTGGCCCGGAACCGTGGCGCGCCGCCTATGTGCAGCCCTCGCGTCGCCCCAAGGATGGTCGCTACGGAGAGAACCCCAACCGCCTGCAGCACTATTACCAATATCAAGTCGTGCTCAAGCCAGCACCTCCTGAAATTCTGGATCTCTACATCGGTTCGCTCAAGGCCTTGGGTATCGACCCGACGGAACACGACATCCGCTTTGTGGAAGACGACTGGGAAAACCCCACGCTGGGTGCTTGGGGTCTGGGTTGGGAAGTCTGGCTAAACGGCATGGAAGTGACTCAGTTCACCTACTTCCAACAGGTTGGCGGACTCGATTGCACGCCCACGACAGGCGAGATCACCTATGGCCTGGAACGCCTGGCCATGTATCTGCAAGATGTGGAAAGTGTCTACGACCTGGTCTGGACGGAAGGCATTGACGGGAACCGCGTGCTCTATCGCGACGTCTTCCACCAGAACGAAGTGGAGCAATCCACCTATAACTTCGAACACTCGTCGGCCGAAATGCTGTTTGCGCATTTCAACGACTATGAAAACGAAGCGAAACGCCTGATGGCCGTGCCGCTCGCGCTGCCTGCCTACGAGGCCTCGTTGAAAGCGGCCCACACGTTCAACATGCTGGACGCGCGTGGCGCCATCAGCGTGACCGAGCGTGCCGCCTACATCGGACGCATCCGCAACCTGTCGCGCGCTGTCGCACAGGCCTATTACGATTCCCGCGAAAAACTGGGCTTTCCCATGCTTGGCCGCAGCAAAGCCGCCGGGGAGGCTGCATAAATGACGACGACTATCCGCCCATTGCTGGTCGAACTACTGACCGAAGAACTCCCGCCCAAAGCCCTGCAGAAACTGGGACAAGCCTTCGCCGAAGGCGTGCGCAGCACCCTGGCCAATCACCATCTGTTGGCTGACGACTGCGCCACAGAAGTGTTCTCTACCCCGCGCCGCCTGGCCGTTCGCTTGAGCCACGTTCTGGCTCAAGCCCCCGACCAGGCTTACGCGGAAAAGCTCATGCCGGTAAAGGTGGGCTTGACCGCAGACGGCCTGGCTACGCCCGCCCTGCTAAAGAAACTGGCGTCCAAAGGACTGGAAGACATCGATTTAGCCACGCTGGATCGTGAGTCCGACGGCAAGCAAGACTATCTGGTGGCACGCGGCACGGCTGCCGGTGCCCCCCTGGCAACCGGCTTGCAAGAAGGAATCGAGGCGGCCATCAATGGCCTGCCCATCCCGAAAGTCATGCGTTACCAATTGGCCGACGGCGTCACCACCGTGAAATTCGTGCGCCCGGCGCACGGTCTGGTCGCATTGTTCGGCACTGAGATCGTGCCTGTCACCGCCTTGGGACTGAACGCAGGCCGAAGCACGCTGGGTCACCGCTTCATGAGCACCGAACCGGTCATCTTCGCTGACGCCAACGACTACGAAAGCATGCTGGCAGAACGTGGTCGCGTTATGGCCTCATTTGAAGGCCGCCGTGCCGACATCGATCGTCAGTTGCAGATGCACGCCCAACAATTGGGTGCCACCTTGGGTGACGACCCCGAAGTGGCGGCCTTGCTGGACGAAGTAACGGCGCTGGTCGAGCACCCCACCGTTTACGTGGGCCAGTTCGAAGAACAATTTCTGGAAGTGCCACCGGAATGCCTGATTCTGACCATGCGTCTGAATCAAAAGTACTTCCCTCTGTTTGCCCCAGACACCGGCCGCCTCACCCATCGTTTCCTGATCGTGAGCAACATGCACACGGACAAGCCGGCCAACATTATTGAAGGCAACCAGCGCGTGGTGCGCCCGCGGCTGGCAGACGCGCAGTTCTTCTTTAATACTGACCGAAAAATCCCGCTTGCCGCTCGCGTTGAGCAGTTAGGCAACATCGTTTATCACAACAAACTCGGCACGCAGCTTGAGCGCGTTGAACGCGTGCGCGCCATTGCGCGCGGCGTAGCCGAACAGTTGGGTGGCGATGTATCCGCCGCCGATCGTTCAGCCATGTTGGCAAAAGCCGACCTCGGCTCGAGCATGGTCGGCGAATTTCCCGAGTTGCAAGGCATCATCGGCGCGTACTACGCGGCAGGCGATGGCGAGCCGGACAGCGTGGTGCAAGCCTTGCGCGGCCAGTATCGCAACCGCTTTGATACCCCGGTCACCAAAGACTCCCTGACCGCCGCCACCCTCTTCATTGCAGAGCGCATTGAAACCATGGTCGGCATCTGGAGCATCGGTCTTGCCCCCACCGGCGAGCGCGACCCCTTTGCTTTGCGCCGTGCTGCGCTGGGCCTGATCAGCGCCTTCGAACAACTGGCTGCGGGTGGTTGGCTCAAAATCAACGAAAACGGCCCACTTTCGCTGGATGGCTTGCTGACGCTCACCGCCAGCACCTTCCCTGCGGGAAAGATTCGAGCCGATACGCTGACTGAAGTGCGCGCCTTCATCTTCGAACGCTACCGCAACCAGCTCATCGCTGAGTTCGACCGCAGCGCGGTGGAAGCGGTCATTGCCCTTATGCCGCCACTGCACCAAATGGCAGAACGCGTGCGCGCTGTTGCGGCTTTCGGACTCATGCCGGAAGCGGCCAGTCTGGCTGCTGCCAACAAACGCATTGGTAACCTGCTTAAAAAAGCAGAAGGCGAGATTGGCGCGGTGGATGCCGCCAAGCTCACCGAACCCGCCGAACAGGCGCTGGCCAGCACGGTAGCTACACTCAGCCCCATTGCACAACAACAATTGCAGGCCGGCGACTTTGCCGCCAGCTTGCGCACGCTGGCGCAAGCGCGTGAGCCCGTCGATGCTTTCTTCGCCGACATCATGGTGATGGCCGAAGATCCCGCCGTACGTGCCAACCGCCTCGCCCTGCTCGCGCAGTTGCATGGATTAATGAACCAAGTTGCTGACATCTCCAGGCTGGCACAGTGAAACTCATCATCCTTGACCGTGATGGCGTCATTAACGAAGACAGCGATGCCTTCGTTAAAACCCCCGACGAATGGACTGCCCTGCCCGGCAGCCTGCAAGCCATTGCCCGGCTCACGCAAGCTGACTGGTCCGTGGTGGTAGCCACGAACCAGTCGGGCCTGGCCCGTGGCCTGTTCGACATGGCCACGTTGAACGACATTCACGCCAAAATGCGGCGCGAGCTCAAGGCAGTTGGTGGCAACATCGGTGCCATTTTCCTGTGCCCTCACGGGCCGGATGAAAACTGCACCTGCCGCAAGCCTCGGCCTGGCATGTTCACTGAAATCGGCAAACGCTACGACATCCCGTTGACCGGTGTGCCGGCAGTGGGCGACTCTCTGCGTGATCTGCAAGCCAGCTCGGCCGCCGGCTGCGCACCCGTGCTCGTTCTCACCGGCAACGGCAATAAAACATTTGCTGCGGGCGGCCTGCCTGAAGGCACACGCGTCTTTGACGACTTGTCTGCCGTAGTCGACGCAATGCTCCAGGAACATTAATTCATGGCTCGGCTCCGCTCGCTGCTTTACTTTATTTTCCTGGCCGTCACCGTCATCCCTTACGCCTTCGCTTGCATCCTGTGGTCACCGCTGCCTTTGCACTGGCGCTACAAGCTGACAGCCGGCTGGCCTCGTCTGGCCGTCTGGGGCGCTCGCTTCTTCTGCGGCATTCGTTGGCAAGTCAAGGGCGCTGAAAACCTGCCGGATGGCCCTGCCATCTTGCTGTCCAAGCACCAATCGGCGTGGGAAACCCTTTTCTTCCCCGCGCACATGCCGCGCCAAGTGTGCTTCGTTTACAAAAAAGAACTGCACATGGTGCCGTTCTTTGGCTGGGGCCTGGCGCTGTTACGCATGATCGCTATTGACCGTGCAAAAGGCCGAGACGCTTTCGAGCAAGTTGTCACACAAGGTCAGATTCGCCTGAACGAAGGCCGCTGGCCACTGCTGTTTCCCGAAGGCACCCGCGTGCCACCGGGCAAGACAGCACGTTTCAAGATGGGCGGTGCCCTGCTGGCATCAAGGACGGGCGCGGTCGTCGTTCCCATCGCACACAATGCCGGCGAATGCTGGCGACGTAACGCGTTTGTGAAATATCCGGGTATGGTCACCGTATCGATCGGTCCCGCGATAGAATCCAAAGGACTCTCTCCCGAAGAATTGAACCGAAAGGTACAAGACTGGATCGAAGGAGAGATGCGACGTCTCAATCCTGAAAGGTATGGCCAGCTCTGATCAGCTCGAACTCCTGTTCGACGCGCAACAACGCGGCGCAAGCGCCTCATCGCTTGCTGCGCCGCTCTTGACGACAACGTCGCCAGCACCGGTACCCACTCCCGTGCCCCCGCCCGTGTCTCGTCTTGTTGTCGACGCCGTCGACCTCAGTCTTATCCCCACCCCCTGCCCGGACTCGCTTCCCGCGGGTGCACGCTGGCGTGAGGTCGCAACACAACAGCAATCCATTGGCTTTGTCTTGTTGCGTTCACGCAGGCGAAGCATCGGTTTTGTCATCAACGATGATGGCTTGCGCATCACCGCACCCAACTGGGTCACGCTCACGCAAATTGACGAAGCCGTTCGTGAGAAGGCCCGCTGGATTCTCTCCAAGCTCCGTGACTGGTACACGCGCAGGCAGCAATTGGCCATGTCGCATACCCGGTGGCAACACGGAGGAGAATTCCCCTACCTGGGTAAGCGCATCGTGCTGGGTCTGGGCGCAGATCAACGACAGCCCATGCTATCGGGCGACGTTGACGCGCCTGAAGATGGCGCCACACTTTGGCTCTCTCTGCCTGTCAATGCGGACCAGACCCGCGTGCGCGACGCGGCACAAGCGTGGCTGCAACAACGCGCCAGCACCTTGTTTGGTGCACGCCTGGGTCATTTTCTTCAAATCAGTGGTTTGAAAATACAACGCTGGCGCTTGTCCTCCGCCGCCACGCGCTGGGGCTCCTGCACGGCGGACGGCAAGATCATGCTGAACTGGCGTCTGATTCACTTCGCGCCGTCCATCATCGATTACGTCATCGCCCATGAACTGGCGCACCTGCGCGAAATGAACCACAGCCAGGATTTCTGGAATGAAGTGGGACAGATCCTGCCCAACTTCGAAGACGCCAAGAACATCTTGCGTCGGCACGACCCTGCATCTTTACCTCAATTCTAAAAACTCTGGAGACAAACATGTTGCTGCTGATTCCGGGCCCGGTTACGACCGATGCGCGGGTGAAGGCTGCCATGGCACATGACTATGCGCCATGGGATAACGATTTTCGCTCGCTCTGCCGCGAAGTCAGCGACGGCGTGCTCCGCGTAGCGCAAGGCGTCCCTGGCGAACATGCCGCACTGGCTTTACCCGGTTGTGGCCACTTCGCCGTCGAAGCTGCCATTCGTACATTCGTGGCACCCGGCGCAAAAGTGCTTGCACCATCAACAGGCGCCTACGCGGCCCGGCTGCAACGCCTTGCATCAGAAGCAGGTCGCGACGTTGTTACCCTACATGTCGACGACTGCGAACGTCTGGATCCTCTTGTCGTGGCTGCCGCTCTGGAGCGTGATCCCGACATCACTCACCTGGCTATCGTCTACAGCGAAACAGGCAGCGGCATTTGTCATGACGTACCTGCACTGGTGCGCGTGGCGCATGACCTCGGTCGCCGCGTGATCGTCGATGCTGTCTCCGCCTTTGGCGCCTTGCCACTAGACATATCCAGTTTGCCGTCAATCGACGCCATCGTTCTCACAGCCAACAAATGCCTCGAAGGCCTGCCAGGCACGGCATTCGTCGTTTGTCGTACAGACCGCCTCGAAGCCAGCAAGGGCAACGCGGGCAGTTGGTCAATGGACTTACATGACGTCTACCAGCACGGCCAGCACCTGCATGGCTCCATGCGTTTCACACCAGCCGCCCCCACCTTGGCCGCGCTCGCTGTGGCGCTGGAATTGCATCAGCAAGAAACTCGTGAAGGCCGCCTGGCCCGGTACACGGAAAACATGCGCACCCTTTATGACGGCATCAAACAGTTGGGCCTGACGCCCTACCTGACGCCTGCGTTGCAAGGCCCCATCGTCGTGAACGTTCATGTGCCGCTCACGGCGAACTGGAACCTGCAAATCTTCGTGGACGCCGTCAAGCACCGAGGATTTGTCCTCAGCAACTTCTGCAACACCGAACAACCCACTTTCCGCGTTGGCTGCATTGGTGCCATTTCTGCCCCGCAAATGCGACAGGCCGTAGACGCCATGGGCGCCGCACTGCACGACATCGGCGCAGCCACCCAACTTACTGCTTAAAAAGGACACATCATGCGACTTCTCCACACCATGCTGCGCGTCGGCAACCTCGACAAATCCCTCGACTTCTACACCAGCGTACTGGGCATGCGCCTCTTGCGCCGCAAAGACTATCCAGACGGCAAATTCACACTGGCTTTCGTCGGTTACGAAGACGAAACGCAAGGTGCCGTGATCGAACTGACCCACAACTGGGACACCGAGAAATACGATCTGGGCACTGGTTACGGCCACATCGCGCTGGAAGTCGACAACGCCTACGAAGCCTGTGACAAGGTCCGTGCAAAGGGCGGCAAAGTTACTCGCGAAGCCGGCCCCATGAAGCATGGCGAAACCGTGATTGCTTTCGTCGAAGATCCCGACGGCTACAAAATTGAATTCATTCAGAAAAAGGGCCGTGCGGACTAAACCTCCACAGCCACTATTGCCTGCGAAGACGCCAAGATGATCCACCCCATCCTGAAAATGGGCGATGCGCGCTTACTGCGTGTAGCCGCCCCGGTTGAGCGATTCGATACGCCCGAACTGCACGCCCTGATCGACGACATGTTCGAAACCATGGCCGCCGCCCAAGGCGTGGGTCTGGCTGCGCCACAAATTGGTGTAGACCTGCAGCTCGTCATCTTTGGCTTTGACAGCAACGAGCGTTACCCAGACGCTCCTGCTGTTCCCCAAACCGTTCTCTGCAATCCCGTCATCACGCCGTTGTCAGACGAGATGGAAAATGGCTGGGAAGGTTGCCTGTCGGTACCAGGCCTGCGCGGACTGGTGCCACGCTATCGCCACATCCGCTACACCGGCCGTGACCCCTACGGGCAGTTGATTGAACGCGAAGCCGAGGGTTTTCATGCCCGAGTCGTCCAGCACGAATGCGATCACCTGATCGGTCGTTTGTACCCCTCGCGCATTGAAGACTTCACCAAGTTCGGCTTCACTGAAATCCTGTTCCCCGGCATGGATCCGAACAGCGACGACTGATCCGCTGCGCTGCACCCCTCCCGTAAAGAACGGGTAGCGTGGGTGGAGCGCGAGCACACTGAGGCAAGAAAGCTATCGTTTAAGCGCGCGTAACCCGCGATCCTTAAGCAGCATTTGCTCGGGATTCAGATCGCGGGTTACGCGCGCTCGCCAGTGTCTCGGTGGTTACGCCAATCGCGCGCTCCACCCACGCTACCCATTGCCGGCATGCCGCCGATCCGAGCGAAGACAATCAAGGCGCTGGCACGAGTTCATCCACCGCAAAATCATCCACGGCAATCACCGCCGCGACGGCCTCTTCGGCCGCCGTCAATTGCGCCGCTTGTGCATCCGTCAGCGCTCCGCCCCGATGAGCTTCACGCCAATTTTTCACACCCGCCTGATGCAGACGATCCCAGATCGGTTGCACGGCCGATACCAGCGCAAATGCCCGTTCCAGTTGCCCCAACGCATCGTCCCCCGGCTCGCGCTGCAAATCAGCGACCAAGCGATCTCGTGTTGGCGAGGGTGTTAACAGCACATCTGCACATTGCCGCGTCAAGGCATCCGACGGCCCGCGCTGGCCTCGAAATGGCAATACCAGCACGCGCAACGCGCAGGACAACACTCGTGCAGGCAGATTGGACAAAATCTGATCCATCCGGGACTCAATGGTGGCGAACCCCTGTGCCATGCACCAATGCACGACAGGTAAATCATCAAAAGACCGCCCCTCATCCTCCCAACGCTTGAGCACGGCCGACAGCAAATACAACTCGGACAGTACATCGCCCAGCCTGGCCGAAATCATCTCCCGACGCTTCAGTGCACCGCCGAGGGTCGCCATCGTGGCATCCGACAGCAGGGCAAACGCCGCCGAATACCGACCCAGCTTCCGATAATGCCGCGCAACCGGCCCAGAAGCAGGTACAGGCGAGAGCAAGCCGCCTGTCCATGCTCGGCCCCAAGCTCGCAAACCATTTCGTGCAGCATGCCCCAGATGCCGCCAGAACACCTGATGAAACGCCTCAAGCCCGCGCTCTTCATCTTTCTCGCCCAGCGCTTCAATTTCCTGCATCAAATAAGGATGCGATCGAATGGCACCTTGACCAAAAATAATGAGATTTCGCGTCAGAATATTGGCACCTTCCACCGTGATACTGATTGGCAGCGCCCGGTACAAACCACCCAGGTAGTTGTGAGGCCCATCAATCACCGCCTTACCGGCATGCACGTCCATCGCATCATTGACCGACTCGCGCATACGCTCCGTCGCATGGTATTTCATGATGCCCGACACCACTGCTGGCTTATGGCCCTGGTTCAGCGCTGCACAGGTCAACCGACGTGCCGCCTCCACCAGATATGCATTACCCGCCATTCGGCCCAACTTCTCCTGCACACCCTCAAAGCGCCCCACCGAGATGCCAAACTGCTGGCGCACCCTCGCATACATACCGGTGGTGTGCGCGCTCATCACTGCCCCGGCGGCTGACAACGACGGCAACGAAATGCCTCGACCCGCCGCCAACGCACTCATCAACATTTGCCAGCCATGCCCCGCCTTGGCCGGCCCACCAATCAACGCATCCAAGGGCACAAACACATCACGCCCTCGATTCGGCCCATTCTGGAAAAACTGCATCGCCGGCAAATGGCGCCGCCCGATCTCCACGCCTGGCGCATCTGTCGGCACTAATGCGACAGAAATACCAATGTCCACCTCGCCACCCAGCAGGCGATCCGGATCCGACAATTTGAAAGCCAGACCCAACACCGTAGCCACGGGTCCCAAGGTGATATATCGCTTATGCCAGTTCAGCCGAATCCCCAGCACCTCGGCATCACCAAAACGCTGGCGGCAAACCACCCCCGTATCGACCATCGACGCGGCATCAGAACCTGCTTCAGGACTCGTCAGGCCGAAACACGGCACCTCGCTGCCATCAGCTAAGCGTGGCAGCCAATAATCACGCTGTTCCGTGGTGCCAAATTGCATCAGCAACTCACCGGGCCCCAGTGAATTTGGCACCATCGTCGTCACGCCCGCCGTAATCGAATAGGCTGAAATTCGACGCACGACCTCCGAATGCGCATAGGGTGAGAACCCCAGTCCGCCATACTGACGCGGAATAATCATGCCGAAGAAACGCTCGTCCTTGAGAAACTGCCAGACGGATTGCGGCAGATCATGGAGGTGCCAGGTAATGTCCCACTCATCGAGCATGGCGCACAGCTGCTTGACCGGACCATCAAGAAACTGCTGCTCGTCCGGCGTCAACGTGGCGGCGGGCACTGCCAGCAATTTGCGCCAGTTCGGATTACCCGTAAACAAATCGGCATCCCACCAGACATCACCCGCCTCGATGGCTTCACGCTCTGTAGCAGACAGCGCAGGCAGCGCCTTGCGGGCCCATCGGTAAGCGGGTTCGGAAATTCTGCGACGACGCCAGCCATTGAAATCCACGATGTCTCCCTGTGCCAGTGAACACTGACTATTTCAAGTCAAAGTACCAGAATTGAAGCCCTGGGGACAAACGACAAGCGTGATGACTCTGCGACAATGAGCATCGCTGCGCACCTCGCGCCCATTACTGCCATGCGGTCACATGCTGAACAAACTCTGGCTAGGCTTTTTCCTGACTGCTGCCGCTGCCGGCCTCTACCGCTGGCTGGCCATTGGCGACCCCGACGTGTTTCGCAGCATCGTCGCCAGCCTCTTCGATATGGCGCGTGTCTCGGTCGAAGTTATGGTGCTTCTCTTTGGCACCCTCACTCTCTGGCTCGGATTCCTGCGCATTGCCGAAGCCGCGGGTCTGGTCGAAAAACTCGCACGATTACTCGGCCCCCTCTTTGAACGCCTGATGCCGGAAGTGCCACGCAACCATCCGGCCATCGGCCTGATCACGCTGAACTTCGCGGCCAACGGTCTGGGCCTGGACAACGCGGCCACCCCGATCGGGCTGCGTGCCATGCGCGAGCTGCAGTCTCTTAACCCCACCCCAGAAACCGCCAGCAACGCGCAAATATTGTTCCTGGTGCTCAACGCGTCGTCGCTCACCCTGCTGCCCGTCACGCTCTTCATGTTCCGTGCCCAGCAAGGGGCACCCGACCCCACGCTTGTTTTTCTGCCCATCCTGCTCGCCACCAGCGCATCCACCTTGGCAGGATTTCTGGCGGTTGCCGCCTGTCAGCGACTGCGCCTTCTCGACCCGGTTGTCATGCTCTGGCTTGGCGGCGCTGCACTGCTCATGGGCAGTTTCATGGCGCTGCTGGTGAGCATGTCCGCCGCTGCCATTGCCACGCTCTCTTCATTAATGGGGAACCTGGCGCTATTTGGCATCTTGCTCGCCTTTCTTATTGTGGGCGCCTGGAGAAAAGTGCCGGTCTACGAGACCTTTGTAGAAGGAGCAAAAGAAGGTTTTGACATCGCGAAGAGCCTACTGCCCTATCTCGTAGCCATGTTGTGCGCAGTCGGTGTTTTACGTGCGTCAGGCGCACTGGATTTTCTGCTCGATGGCGTACGCTGGATCGCCGTGCATGCAGGCTGGGACACCCGTTTTGTAGATGCCTTGCCTACCGCCCTCGTCAAGCCTTTTTCAGGCAGTGCGGCCCGTGCCCTCATGCTTGAAACCATGACGCACTTCGGCGTCGACAGCTTTCCCGCCTTGCTCTCAGCGGTGGTACAAGGCAGCACCGAAACCACGTTCTACGTGTTGGCGGTCTATTTTGGTTCGGTGGGTATTTTGCGCGCACGTCACGCCATAGGCTGCGCGCTGATCGCCGACGCCGCAGGCGTACTAGCCGCCATAGGCGTGTGCTACTGGTTCTTCGGCTAACTCGATCGAGACAATACCGACGCATCACCAACCAGACGCCAAGACCGCGCGGCCCGCGCCGCCGGTTTTGGCAACCTCGCACAATATCTTCTGCAAAAACGCAGACGCTCCCAACAACGCGCAAGAACCGCACCCGCGCCAGCAATGGGAGCCCCTGACCAGCGGCTCAAGAACGCTAAGGCAGTTCAGAAACAACCCAGATTCAATCCACCTTCAGAATCTTCATCCCGTTAGTGCCACCGCTATCGCGGTAGAAATCCCCTTTGGTCAGCACAACCCAGTCACCTGACTGCACCAGACCGCGCTTGCGCAGCTCGTCAATCGCCGCATCGCTCAGTTCCGACGCCTCGTACTTCTCGGCCCAGAACGGCACCGTATACACGCCTCGGAACATCGCCACACGATTCTGCGTCGCCACATGCGGGCTATAGCAGTAGATCGGCACGCCAGAACGAATGCGAGACATGATAAGCGGCGTGTGACCACTTTCCGTCAACGCAATAATGGCCTTCACGCCGGGGAAATGATTGGCCGCATACATAGCTGCCAGCGCAATGGTTTCGTCACATCGGGAAAACGTTTCACCCAGTCGATGATGCGATTTCGTCGACGTAGGATGTTTCTCGGCACCAAGACACACCCGCGCCATGGCTTGCACCGCTTCCACCGGATACTGACCCGATGCGCTTTCTGCCGAGAGCATCACCGCATCCGTGTAATCCAACACAGCATTGGCCACATCAGACACCTCTGCACGCGTTGGCATCGGGCTGGAAATCATCGACTCCATCATCTGGGTCGCGGTGATGACCACTTTATTCAGCGTGCGCGCATGCTGAATAATTCGCTTCTGAATACCCACCAACTCGGCATCCCCGACCTCAACGCCCAAATCACCCCGCGCCACCATCACGCCGTCGCTTGCACGAATCAAGGCATCAAGCGCCTCATCATCAGCCACCGCCTCGGCACGTTCAATCTTCGCAATAATCCAGGCGTTGCTGCCCGCGGCACGCACCAGCGCACGTGCTTCATCAATGTCGCGCCCGTAGCGCGGAAACGACACCGCGACATAATCCAGTTCAAGCTCAGCCGCCACCAGAATGTCAGCGCGATCTTTATCCGTGAGGCTGGGTGCAGACAAACCACCACCACGCCGATTAATACCCTTGTTGTTCGACAACGGGCCACCTACCGTGACGGTGGTGTGCACCTCGTCGCCGTCAATGCTGTCCACGACCAACACGACACGGCCATCATCAAGCAGTAATTCATCACCCGGCTTGCAGTCTTGCACCAGCTCAGGATAGTCAATGCCAACGATATCGACCGTGCCCGCGTCCTTGGGATACGTGTTCGACAAGGTAAAACGCTGGCCGACCACCAGCGTGACGTGTTTGTCCACAAAGCGCGCGATACGGATCTTCGGGCCCTGCAGGTCACCCATAATGGCGACAAAGCGTCCCTGCTTCGCGGCAATTTCACGCACTTGCTGAGCACGCGCCCGATGATCATCGGCACTGCCATGCGAGAAGTTCAAGCGAGCCACATCCAGACCCGCGCGAATCAGCGCTTCCAGGCGCTCAGGCGTTGACGTCGAAGGTCCCAGGGTGGCAACAATTTTGGTGCGGCGCAATACAGGCATGGAACTCCACTCTCGCAAAAACATCGGAAACGCTATGTTACGCCGCCCTTTGATGCACGGGTATTATGGGCAACCCATTCCCCTTTTTTTGCCGGAACCCTCCTACCGTGAAGATCGTCATCGCCCCCGATTCATTCAAGGAAAGCCTGTCTGCATCTGAGGTTGCCGCGGCCATAGCACGCGGCGTCAAACAGGCCTACCCCGGCGCCAATACCCTCTGCATTCCGATGGCTGACGGCGGCGAAGGCACCGTAGAAGCGGTTGTGGATGCCACCGGTGGCCAATGGCGTCATACGCGCGTGCATGGCGCGCTAGGGGGCTCGGTCGAAGCTGGATGGGGTTGGCTCGAAGACCAAACCGCTGTGATCGAAATGGCCGCGGCCGCCGGCTTGGCGCTCATTGCGCCGGCACAGCGTGACCCACGTAAAGCCACCAGCCGAGGAGTGGGTGAACTCATTCTGGCGGCGCTCGATGCCGGCGCAAAACGCATCATCCTCGGCCTGGGAGGTTCGTCCACGAACGACGGTGGCGCAGGCATGCTGGTCGCCCTTGGTGTGCGCTTGCTAGACGCCAATGACCAGGCGCTGCCCGATGGCGGCACGGCCCTTGCAAGCTTGGCTCGCATCGACACGCTCGGCATCGACACTCGACTACAACACGTCACCATCGACATCGCATCAGATGTCGATAACCCTTTGTGCGGGCACCAGGGTGCTTCGCACATTTTTGGCCCTCAAAAAGGCGCGACTCCAGAACAGGTGCTGGAACTCGACGCCGCGCTGGCACACTTCGCACAGCATTGCGCCACACACTTGCAAACGGATCACAGCCACCATCCCGGCGCAGGCGCGGCCGGTGGCCTGGGATTCGCCGCCCGAGCCTTTCTCAACGCCCAATTTCGTCCCGGTGTGGACATCGTGGCAGAACTGGGTGGCCTGGCCCAAGCCGTACAAGGTGCAAGCCTGGTCTTCACCGGCGAAGGTCGCATGGATGCGCAAACACTGCGCGGCAAAACCCCTGCAGGTGTGGCGCGCATTGCGCAGAAAGCAGGCGTACCAGTGATAGCCATCGCGGGTTCTCTCGGCGAAGGCTATGAGGCACTCCACGCCGGCGGCATCACCGCCGCATTCAGCCTGGCTCCTGGCCCGGTCACCTTGGAATATGCCTGCGAACACGCGGAGCGCCTGCTCACCGAGCGCGCGCGCGACATCATGCAACTGTGGATCGCTGCACAAAAGCGGATGCTGTAGATTGGCGTAGGGGGCAGCCCTGAAGCTGCGCGCCCTACCGCAGCATCAGGCATCCTTTGCATTGCGTAGCCCATGACTTACGCCATCGCCAAAGGGAACTGCCAACTCGTCCGCTGTATATCGCTGAAATAATGCTCCTTCCTTCAGAAAAAACCAGACAAGTCTGTTGCTGGAAGAGACCTGCGCCCTCTAGCATTCCTCCATCGCAATGCAGGGAGGAATGGCAATGCCACGAAGTGCCTTAGCAGCAGGTGGATTTGCACGCTACATGCCTCGGGTGGGCCGCAATCACTCCCTCGACACGTCCCTAGACATATGCGAACGATGTGTTGTTTTGATTGATTTCTCGCCGATGGCCCAAAAGATTTAACGATGCAAGCCCTGAGCTCAGTATTGCCCATCTTGATTGCTCTGACGGTGGGGTATCTATCAAGCAAATTTTTACTCCCCGGAAAGCTAGTTTCCCGTTTAATCAGCCTGATCAGCCCTCTGGTATGGGCTCTACTTTTCTTGATAGGCGCCGAGTTCGGCGAAGTGGTGTCATCGCTGGATGCGGTTGGCTACGTTCTGAAGATTTCATCGCTTATCGCCATCGCAACCACCGTTTTGCCGTGCATGCTGTTGCTTGGCCTGACGATCCTGACGGGCAAAAAGAACGCAGGCTGAGCACAGAATGCACCGGCCCGCTTCGACATGCGTGCAGCCGCCGCGCCGCTGAAAGAGTGTTTCATTGCGCTGCTGATGGTGGCCCTGGGCGTATTATTCAACCTCGCACGCGCGCATGCCGAGACCACCATCGGGAGGCTATGGCTCCCGTCCAGCAACGGCATGTTGATGGTCCTCATTACTCTGGTAGGGCTCGACTTGTCGAACATCAAGATTGGGCGCAACTGGATCTCATGGAACGTGCTGAGCGTGCCGATCGCTGTGGTCGTCGGCTCAATCCTGGGGGCCTACGCGGTCTATTTCGTCACCGGCGAAGATATCCGCCTGCTGCTGGCACTTTCGACGGGCTTTGGATGGTTCACGCTATCCAGCGTTCTGATCGGCGGGCTGTCCGGAGACATTCATGGTGCCACGGCGTTGCTCGCAGACCTGGGCCGCGAACTACTCGCGATCATTTTGCTGTATCTGGCCGGCGGTTACCAACCGAAGGTCGGAATTGCCGCCGCTGGCGCGACCGCCTTAGACTCAACGCTGCCGATCGTGCGCCAAACCTGCCACTCCGATACGCTGCCTATTGCCCTCATGAGCGGTTTCATTCTGACCGTGCTGGCGCCCTTTTTCATCACGTTCTTCCTGACTGCGTGAGCGCATCATGGGCATACCGCACAAAATAAAGCGGGCGCAATCTCTGCGCCCGCTTTAAGACATTTACCCTGACGAGCTTAAAGGTCGTCGTCACCAGAGACAGGCACGGGCGGCGCGTCAGCAGACAACACGCCAAGCTCCACCAAGGTGTCAGCCAAACGAATAAAGCGCTCTACAGACACTTCTTCCGCTCTCGCAGTGGGCGGAATTTCCAGCGATTCCCAGGGAATCACCGCAGCCCAGTCACCGAGCACACGGCGCAACATCTTGCGACGCTGCGAGAACGAGCGAGCCACCACGGTTTGGAATGCGGCCTGGCTCACGGGCATCAAACGATCTGCCGGCAACGGCACCATGCGCACAATGGCAGACACCACGCGTGGCGGCGGATCGAAAGCTTCGGGCGGCACATCAAACAGTTTTTCCATCTGATAGCGCGCCTGCAGCATTACAGACAAACGGCTGTAATCGCCACTTGCCGGCGCGGCCACCATACGGTCAATGACTTCTCGCTGCAGCATGAAATGCTGGTCACGTATGTGCTCAGCCGAATCCATCAGGTGAAACAGTAATGGACTGGAAATGTTGTACGGCAGGTTGCCCACCACGCGCAGATTGCTTCCAAACTGCGCGAAATCCACCTTTAAGGCGTCCGCCTCGACGACCGTCAAACGGTCGGCGGGATATTGCTTGCGCAAACGGGCAGCAAGATCGCGGTCAATTTCAACTGCGGTCAGGTGATCCAGGCGCTGCAACAGCGGTCGAGTCAGAGCGGACAGGCCGGGACCGATCTCTATGACAGGGTCGTCGTGTGCGGGCGATACCGACCGCACAATGGAATCGACAACGCTTTCGTCGGTCAGGAAATGCTGACCAAAGCGCTTACGCGCTTGGTGCTGAGACATAGAATAAAACTCGTCGTTTCAAGTTAGCGGTTGTTCTTATTGATCTGTTCCTGCTTCTCAAGACGGTTATCGACATACGCCTCGCCTCGCAGCTGATCAAGCCAATCTTCGAAGGCGGGTTGTGCTCGGCGTTCAAACAGAATCTGACGCGCCTTCATACGCTGCAATTCATCCGTGACATCGTGTTCACGGCGCTCTTCCACCTGAATCAAATGCCAGCCGAATGGGGATTGCACCGGTGCACTCAATTCGCCCGGCTTCAAGGCATTCATGGCGGCTTCAAATGGTGGCACGGTTTCACCCGGGCTCAGCCAGCCCAATTCACCACCTTGTGGCGCAGTGCTGTCCTGTGAATACTGGCGCGCCATATCTTCAAATTTCGCACCACCACCCGCGATACGCTCGCGGACTTGTGCCAGACGCTGGCTTGCCTGCTCGTCTGTCATCACGGTCGAGGTCTTGATCAGAATATGACGGGCACGCGTTTGCGTCACTTGCGTCGGGCCTTGCGGCGCCGCCGCGGGTCGTGCTTGCGGCACGGGAGCGGGCGCGGGCGTCGGTGCCATGGCAGTGCGTGCCGGAGCAGGCTGCGCGCCGCCACGATCCATCACTTTGACAATGTGAAAACCATTACCGCTCTGGATTAAGTCAGAAACCTGGCCTTTTTGCAGCTTGGCCACGGATTTCGCAAACAAATCAGGCCAGCCATCCAATGGGCGTACACCCATCATGCCACCTTGCAATGCCTCGGGACCGTCAGAGGCTGCCGCGGCCAGACTTGCAAAATCATCGCCCTTCTTGGCTCGTGCCAAAACGGCTTCTGCCTTTTTGCGCAAGGTTGCCAATTGCTCCGGCGACGAGCCTTCTGGCACACGCACAAGAATTTGTGCCAAGGCATACAACATCGGGCCAGATTGCGGCGCGGCTTGCTGCTGTTGAGGCGCTTGCTGTTGCTGTGGTGCTTGCTGCGGCATCGCACCGGCTGCAGCGGCTGCCACGGCGGGGTTGCGTGCCTGCTCTTTCAGGAAGGCATCAACCTCTGCATCCGAAATAACAATACGCGAATCCACAGCACGCTGACGCAGGCGATCCATGCGGATCTCATCGCGCAGGTTCTTGCGATACTCCGTCCAGGAACTACCCGATTTTTCAATTTCTTTACGCAATTGCTCAGGCGTAATTTTGTTGCGCGTCGCAATTGCTTTGATCGCGGTATCAACTTGCGAATCTTCAACCCGAATGCCCTGACGATCAGCCTCTTGGCGTTGCACCCGCTCAGTAATGAGGCGTTGCAAAACCTGATGCCGCAACGTCATGTCATCAGGCACCTGAATGCCACGGCTCTTCAATTCGCCAGCAATACGCAACGACGCTTCGTGCAACTCACGCAGCGTGATGACGTCTTTATTCACCACAGCTGCGATACCGTCGACAAACTGGGCATCCGCAGGGTGTGGGGTGGTCGGTGACCCTGCTACAGGCGCACCTGCTGCAGGTTTTGTATTACGGACAGGTGCTTTTCCTGCTGGCTCGGCAGCATAGGACGCAGACATCCCGGCGCACAGCGCCAGCAACAGGGCGTTGCCGGACAAGCGGCGCAAAGTGTGCAACTTACGCATCATTCATACCTTTCAAAATTCGAGCCTGGCGGCACTGCCGGGGTAACCCGCTGATAGCCAGGAATACTTTCGTTCAACAGGTTCATCGGATCGGTGCCCAAGGCGCCCAAACCGGTCAACTCAAGCTGGAAAAACAAGGCCGTGTTGCTGGAGTTGGCAGCCACGGCATAACGTTGGAACACCATGCGCCCAGTCCAGCAGCAATCGCCCTTGTATTCCACACCGGCAATCGCCTGGGTGATGCGTGAGGAACTGTCGGTACCGGCGGCACTAACCGTGTCCGCACGCAAAGAATAGTCAATACGACCAACGCCATACCAACGTTTTGAGAACGGCCATTGCACTGCCAGACTGACTTGATTCTGGCCCTGAGGCTGATAAGCAATGCCTGGCTGTGGATCACGTTGATAGCGATAGGAGACCGCGACCGTTGTCAAACGCTGAGGCGACCAACGTGCACTAACCAAACCGCGTGACCAATTATTGTCGTAAGGGTTGTACTGAGCCGCCACATCCGTATTCAGCGTGTCGGTAAGTGCGGCACTCGCTGCTACCAGAAAGTCGGAGCGCACATTTGTACGGGGCGTCTCACCTGGCAAGGTGACTTGCTGATCTTCGAAATATGTACGTTGACCTGCCGACAGAGACACACGTTCGAATCCAGTGTCGGCATCGAGCCAGCGTGTGGTCAAAGCGGCTGTCAGTTGGTTAGCGTTAGCGATGCGATCCCATCCGCCCGTATAGATGTTCTCTTCAAATGCCTGCGAAAAACTGAAATCGGACAATGTTGTGTCATAAACAGGCAGTGCAGATTGATTGCGATACGGCACACGAAGATAGTAAAGGCGCGGCTCCAGCGTCTGAGTGGACGCATTGCCGAACAGTGTCGTATCTCGCTCGAAAATCATGCCAGCGTCGATAGACGCAATAGGTGTCGTAACTGATGCAGTATTTTTATAGGGATATGGAGGAGAACCAGGCAATTGATTAAAATTTGTATCGGTTCCATACCAGTTGGTACCACTATATTGTCGGTAATTCACACCAACCTTAGGCGTAACGAACCATCCCGGCTTCACAATGGGGTAAGAAAGCGTCGCATAACTCTGCAATCGATCGCCATCCGGCCCCATACGCGGAATATTGGAAACCATTGGCCGCGTAAACCGCACTGCCGTCGAAGTCCACTCTGTATCGAAACCGCCCCAGTTGTAGCGAGCGCCTTTCAAGTAAAGCTCAGGCACCTTGTCGTAAGGCGGCAAAATAAGCGCATCGGGGTCTTGCAAAGTCTGGTACTTAAAGACCTGCACATAGGTCTGCCAGTAAGCGTCACCCCACCCCACCCGGGCACGTCGCGGTAGTGTGGTCGTAGACGCCTGATTCAAGCCAATCTGTGAAAAGTCTCGAAAGTAATTGTCATCGGACGCAGCCGAGAGATCCCAGTCCGTATAAAAACCACCGCCCAGCGTTTGCTGATGCCGGAACCAGTACATCCAACGGTCAGTTCCATTCACGCGGTCATCAGGCAAATAGGTGCCAGACAGCCCACCGGTATAGGTGGGGCCCATATACCGGAACTCGCCACCCAACTGCGCGCCACGCTTGGAGTAAACGCGCGGCACCAGAGTCAAATCGTAATTCGGGGCAAGGTTCAGGTAATACGGTACTGAAAGATCAAAACCACCCTGGCTAGTCGTGCCATAAGTTGGCATGAGGAAACCGGACTTGCGCTCTTTGCGCACCGGGAACGTCATGTACGGAGCAGCCAGAATCGGCACGTCTTTGAAGTACAGAACCCCGTTTTTCGCCACGCCTTCGTTTTCGTCGAAATCAAGGTCGACGGTGTTGGCCTTGATATACCAGGACGGCGTTTCGCATGCGCAGCCGCTATACGTGACTGTTTTCAGCCGCATCTGCGAGCGGCTGAAAATATCAGCATGCTCGGCGACAGCAAAACCTGCCGTCGAACCGAGCCAGAAATTTGGTTTTTCAATAACGCCTGACGACTTGTCGACGTTAAACGTGGCCGATGGGCCTGTCACGAGTGTGCCATCGCGCATCATGCGGGCACTGCCCTGCGTGTTGAGCTCACCCGAGTTCTTGTTGTAAATGATCTGGTCGCCCTTGATCACCGCATCAATGCGGCGAACCTGAGCGCTACCAGACAGGGTCACATCAGAGTCCGGATCGCCTTCCATCCGATCGCCTTCCATAAAGGAAGTGACGCCTTCTTTCGGCACCGGATGGATACGTAACCGGGGAGAGGTCTGAAGTGCGGGTGTCTGCGTGGCAGACAGCGCAGACGCGGCAGACGGAGCCAACCCCTGACTGCCTTGAGCCTGTACGGCTCCGGCGACGCTGACAGCAGAGAGGATCAACCACCGAACCTTGCTCACGAGTGAAAAGAGACCTTTTTAGCGATGGGAACCAAACACAGGCACTATACAAAGCCCCTGTGTGTACGGAAACGACCCGGTATTATAGAGAAGCTGCGCAATACGCCCAGACTTATGTGTGCGCAACCCAAAAAACTGCAAAATCGTCTTACAGATACGGATCTTCCTTGAAAACCGATCACGACCCGCGCCTGGCGCAGATTCACGCCTGGCTTAAAACCCTGCCCGCCGACCTGAACCTCGCCCTGGATACCCTGCGCCCTGCGTCCAGCGATGCCAGCTTTCGCCGTTACTTTCGCTTGAACGCCGGTACAGGCACCCTGATCGTCATGGATGCGCCGCCCCAACAAGAGGACAGCCGACCGTTCGTCCACGTAGGTAATTTGTTACGAGATGCTGGGTTGAACGTACCCGCGGTGCTGGCACAGGACCTCGAACAAGGCCTGCTTCTGCTTTCAGACCTGGGCAAGGATACCTACTATCAGCGGATTCAGGCGGGTTTATCTGACGCCGAACTGCAAACGCTCTACCGTGAGGCGCTAGCTGCCCTCGTGCAACTGCAAAAATCCGCCACGACGGGCTTGGCTACCTATGACAGCGCACGCCTGTCTGCCGAGTTGCAGTTGTTTCCGGAATGGTATGTGCAAAAGCACCATGGCTTTGCCCTCGACGACAAATCCACACTGGCGCTGGAAAAAATCTTCGCCCTGCTCAGCACCAGCAACGGCGCGCAGGCCCAAGTTCTGGTCCACCGCGATTTCCATTCGCCCAATCTGATGGCTTGCGACCAGCCTCAGTACGGCCCGAATCCCGGCATTATTGATTTTCAGGATGCCCTGGTCGGCCCGATCACCTATGACCTGGCTTCGCTGGTCACCGATGCACGCACCACCTGGGAAGAACCCCAGCAGCTCGACTGGGCTATCCGCTATTGGGAAATGGCACGCGCAGCTGGCCTGCCTGTTGATTCTGCCTTCGCCGACTTCCACCGTGCGTATGAATGGATGGGCTTGCAGCGCAATCTGCGCATCCTGGGCGTCTTTGCTCGCTTGAACCACCGCGATGGAAAAGCGCATTACCTGGCTCATATCCCGCGCGTGAACGGCTACGTGCGCCAAGTGGCCCAGCGCTACGGCGTATTTACCCCCCTGCTACGCCTGCTCGACAAACTGGACGACCGCCAGGTCAGCGTCGGGTACACGTTCTGATGCGCGCGATGATCCTGGCGGCCGGACGCGGCGAACGCATGCGGCCGCTAACCGACCACCTGCCCAAGCCATTGTTATCGGTAGGAGGCCAGCCGCTTATCGTCTGGCACCTGCGGCGCCTGGCCGCCGCAGGTATCCAGGACATCGTCATCAATCACGCCTGGCTGGGTGATCGAATTGTTGAACTGCTGGGGGATGGCAGTCGCTACAACGTGCGAATCTCCTACTCGGCCGAGACAAACGCCCTGGAAACCGCAGGCGGCATTGTCCAAGCGCTTCCGCATCTGGGCGACGCGCCTTTTCTGGTCATGAATGGCGACGTCTGGTGCGATTGGAATCCGGTCGAAGCCTTCCAACAAGCAACAATATTGCAAAACAATGCCAATCTTGCGTGGCTGCTGCTTGTGGACAACCCCAAGCAGCACCTCTTGGGCGATTTCGCCCTCAGTCCTGATGGCAAGGTCGGCGCACACGGTGCGCCCAAGTTGACCTTTGCTGGCATCGGCGTCTACCATCCTTCGTTATTCACAGGCCTGATCCCGGGCACCGCAACGCGGCTAGCGCCATTGTTGGTATCCGCCATGGAGCAACACCGAGTGCAGGGCAGACACTATGCGGGCGGCTGGACGGATGTTGGCACCCCTGAACGTTTGGCCGCGTTAGACGCCGACTTAAGCAAGCGCGGCACCTGACATACAGATATTTCACAATATCAAGGTGCGCAACCAGGCTTGTCGGCGCACCCCTCGCACCCGGATAACCGGGTATTCTCTGACGCTTTGACCGAATCGCGCCCTGCGCGACTACCGGTTCTACGCAACACATAGGAAGTTTTTTGGAATGGGGATGTTCGGACGATCGCAACGGGCTGTATTCAAGCCCTCGGTATACCAGCCTGGTAAACGAGCAAGACGCCTGCCGCGCTGGCTAGTACTGCTGCTGGTAGGAATCGCGCTTGGCGCGGGCGGCGTACTTTTCCTGCAAACCAACTATGGGCCTCAACGCCTGACGGTGGAGCAATCTGAGCAATTGCACAGCGAACTAAGCGCTTCCAATCTAGAGCGCCAACGCCTGCAAAGCCAGCTTGAAGACACCACGCAGCAACGTGACGCCAACAAATCGGGGCATGAAAAACTGACCTCCGACGTCACGACGGCTCGCGCAAAAATCGACACGCTGAATAAAGAACTGCTGTTGTTTCAGGATGCCATGCCTCCTGACCCACGTGGCGGCAGCATTGGCGTTCGCTCGGCCACCTTCAAACGTCAGCCGGGCCAATTAGGCTATCAAGTGCTAATCATGCGCGACGAGACCCAAGGAGCCCCGTTCAAAGGCTCTCTGACGCTCACCATTGAGGGCACTTACCCCAATGGCCGCTCGGCCACCATCACGCCTGATGCCACGCCTGTTAATCTTGAGCGTTACGTCCATGCCCAAGGTCAGCTCACACTGCCCGATGGCTTTACCTCGCGCGTGGTGACGTTACGCGTGCTGGACGCCAATCAAAAGCAACAAGCAATGCGCATCTATTACGTTCGCAACTAATACTGCGCGTTCACCCGTCGGCTGAGAAATCAGCCAACGTTGCTTCCCACAATAAGCCCTCTCAAGAGGGCTTATTGCTGTCTGAGCTATACACCGCCCGACTTACTCGAGTCGAAACGCTTGCCGCAACCCTATGCCTTGGGCGCGCTGGCACCTGCCTGCATGGCAGCCTCGTCCATGAATTGCGCCATACGAACGTCCAGCTCCGTCACTCCCCCGGCGTCATGTGTGGTCAACACGACATCCACACGGTTATAGACATTCGTCCATTCCGGATGATGATTCAACTTTTCCGCGAACATCGCAACGCGGGCCATAAAACCAAAGGCCGAGTTGAAATTTGGAAATCGAAATCGTTTTTCGATGGCATCACGCGTAGCGTGTGACTGCCAGCCCGTTAAGGCAGCAACGGCAATATCGGCGCCCACGCGGGCGGGAGGAAGCATACTCATGACAGACTCCAGACGAAAACGGCGGCGGGCCAACCAAGTCAGCCCAACCGCCGTTCAAGGTTTACACCCTGAAAGCCTACCGCGTTTCACGTAAGGCTGGCGCGACGAACATAAGTTCGCGGGACCGGCCAGCGCAAAATATCATTGCTTCGGTGCGTAGAGATACACCTCAACCCGACGATTGGCCGCCCGGCCCTCAGCCGTTGCGTTATCCCCAATGGGGTCACTCGGGCCACGGCCTTCCGCCGTCAGACGATTTGCGGCCACGCCTTGTTGCTCGAGCACGCGAACCACGCTTTGGGCACGGCTGACAGACAAGGTTTGGTTATGCGCCAGCGGACCCGTGCTATCTGTATGGCCCACCACTTTCGCGCGCAGCTCCGGATGATCTCTCAATACCTTTGCCACGCTTTGGAGAACGGGCATCAAATCAGGCTTGACCTTGGACTTGTCAGTATCAAAGGAGACGGTGCTCGGAATATTGAGTTTCAGGCTGCCGTCCGGCTGTTCCGCCACATCCACGCCGAGTTTGTCGGTGCCAGAGCCCTGCACTTCTTCCTTCACGCCGCGCCAGTTATACCCGATGAGGCCGCCCGCCACGGCACCAATCCCGGCACCGATAGCCGCACCCGTTCCATGACCAATCAACGCACCCAGCCCTGCACCCACAGCAGCGCCCGCGCCTGTGCCTACCGCAGTATCCGTTTGGCGCTGAGTAGCGCAACCTGCTAGCAATACGCCTGATGCGGCAACAACGGCGATACGGTTGAACATTGTTCTTGAATTCATTGCAACCTCCACGACCTGTCGGTATGCCGGGTGATTCCGGCTTAACCATCCTAGCAAGTCATGAAGAAACAGCAGGAAACATTTTGTATGTCTTCGGCCAGAAAATTGCTGCAACACAACAAAAAAATAGGACGCTGCTCAGCCCGACAGCGTAAACGGGCTGTGCACTGCACAACCCGTTCATACCGAAACTACCTGCCCAAAAGCGAGCCCGAGGTCGTTAGTGGCTAATCATCCAGGGGCGTGCACCCGCAAATGATTTCGCCCCGTCCGCTGAGCGCCGCGTCTTGCCAGCGCTCTTTGCACTACTGCAACAACCGCAGTTCATCCCGTGGCCGCCACGCGAACTGCGCGGTTCGTGTGCACTGCGCTCGTTGAGCGAGTGAGCTTTGTTCACCGCTGACGACAAGGCAGAGATCGCTGGCGCTCCACCAATGATGCGGGCGGATCCCGTGCCGCAATCCGGACAATCTGCCGCATCATGCCGTTGCGACAGCGGTTTCAAGGCCGTGAACTCACCGCAATTGCCGCAGGCATAGTCATAGATAGGCATAGCGTGCCTCCTTAGAGATCCTGCGAAATCGGCATCTGGATATCACCCTTGATGTGCTTGATAGGCCCGGATGCCGACGGTTGAATATCGAAGTCGAAAATTTCCGTGGGCAACCATAAGGTGGCGCACGCATTGGGAATATCCACCACGCCGCTGATGTGACCCTGTACCGGTGCGGTTCCCAAAATGGAATATGCCTGCGCGCCGGAATAGCCAAACTTCTTCAAGTATTCAATGGCGTTCAAGCACGCCTGACGATAGGCAATGTGAACATCCAGATAGTGTTGCTTGCCGCCCTCGTCCACCGAAATTCCTTCGAAGATAAGGTAATCCTTGTAGTTGGGGGTGATGGGGCTGGGCTTGAAGATTGGATTCTTGATGCCGTATTTCGCCATGCCATCCTTGATGATGGACACGCGCATATGCACCCAGCCTGCCATTTCTATGGCACCGCAAAACGTGATCTCTCCATCGCCTTGCGAGAAATGCAGATCACCAACTGACAGACCCGCGCCGTCCACATAAACCGGAAAAAACACGCGCGAGCCGCGCGACAAATCCTTGATATCGCAATTGCCGCCATGTTCGCGTGGCGGCACCGTTCGTGCGCCCTCTGCCGCGGCCTTGTCACGCGCGGCCCCTTTCAGCTTACCCATGTGGGCAGTCTTGGGTGCCGGAGGATTCGCCAAGGGAGGGATACGCTCGGGATCCGTGTCAATCAGTCCTTGCTCTCGGGTGTTCCAGGTATCCAGCAAGGCCTGATCTGGCAAACAACCGATTAGCCCCGGGTGAATCATCCCGGCAAAATTGACCCCAGGAATATGACGTGAACTTGTGAACATGCCGTGAAAATCCCAGATGGATTTTTGCGCCAGCGGGAAATGCTCCGTCAGAAAACCGCCGCCATTCTTCTTGCTGAAAAAACCGTTAAAGCCCCACAGGCTTTCCGGCTTGGCGCCAATGTCCAGCAAGTCCACCACCAATAAATCACCTCGTTGTGCGCCCTCCACACCCACGGGCCCAGAAAGAAAATGCACGGTAGACAAATCTACGTCGCGCACATCGTCTGCGCTGTCGTCATTCTTGATGGCGCCGCCAGTCCAATCGTAGGTTTCCAGCACAAAATCATCACCCGGCTTGACCCACACGGCGATGGGAATCTCCGGGTGCCAACGGTTATGAATATGCTCGTTTTCGTACGGTGATTGGGCCAAGTCGACTTTAATCAAGGTTTCCGGCATGTCTTGCTCCTTTTGGGGTGGAGAACACAGAGGATGGATGAAGCGATGCGCAGGCCATCCGTACATCGTAGAGAGATGGGCTGCGCGCGGCTTCACCCATCCAGAAGAAACGGGTCAGACTGAGAGGTAGCGGCTGATGGTCTTCTCATCGACGTTCGCCCGGGCGTCTTCATGCACGAAGCGTCCCTTATCGATCACGATCAGGCGATCAGCAATTTGCATGGTGAAGCTGAGTACTTGCTCCGACACCACAATGGCCAGGTCTTTGAGTTTGCGAATTTCCAACAGCGAGCGCGCAATGTCTTTGATGATGGAAGGTTGAATACCTTCGGTGGGCTCATCAAGCATCAGTACTTTCGGCTCGGTGACCAACGCGCGGGCAATCGCCAACTGTTGTTGCTGCCCGCCAGATAGATCACCTCCACGCCGCTGCCGCATGTCATACAGCACAGGAAAGAGCGCAAATATTTCTTCTGGAATCGTGTCGCTGAGTGCGCGCCCCCGCATGCCAGTCCGAATATTTTCTTCCACGGTCAGGGTCGGGAACACCATGCGGCCCTGTGGCACATAGGCCACGCCGGCACGTACACGCTGAAAGCTCTCCATGCGGGAGATATCGACGCCATTGATCTGGACCGACCCCTGCATCGCGGGCAGCACGCCCATCATCGTTTTGAACAGCGTGGTCTTTCCCATGCCGTTGCGGCCCATCACAGCAACGATCTCGCCCTTGCCTACCGTGAGATCCACGCCGTGAATCACTCGACTTTGACCATATCCGGATACCAGCCCCGATACTTTGAACATACGTGCCTCCGACTACGAAGTAAGCCTGTCACCTGAGTGCCCGGCACCCAGATAAATCAATGACCCAAATAGACTTCGATGACGCGCGGATCCGATTGCACCTTGTCCATGGTGCCCTCGGCCAATACCTTTCCTTGATGCAGCACGGTCACTTTATGGGCGATGTTCTTGACGAACTCCATATCGTGTTCGATGACGATCATAGATCGGTTTTTGCTTATCCTGTTAAGTAACTCCGCCGTTTTTTCGCGCTCCGATACGCTCATGCCAGCCACAGGTTCGTCCAGCATCATTAACTCAGGTTCCTGCATCAGCAGCATGCCAATCTCCAGCCACTGTTTTTGTCCGTGAGACAACAACTCGGCCGACCTGTCCAGCATGTCGGCCAGAAATATCTCCTCGGCGACTTGCTCCACACGTTCAATGACGTCGGGCGTGCGACGAAACGTCATAGCGCCAAACACGCTGCGACCGCGCGGGAAAGAGACCTCCAGGTTCTCGCGCACGCTCAAAGTCTCGTAGATGGACGGGGTCTGAAATTTCCTGCCCACACCTGCACGCACAATCTGGTGTTCAGCCATACCCGTCAGCTCCGTATCGTTGAACCGGATAGAGCCCGACGTCGCTTTGGTACGTCCACAAATCAGATCCAGCAAGGTTGTCTTGCCAGCACCATTGGGCCCGATCACAACACGCAGCTCTCCTTTATCCACGTACAGATTCAGGTCATTCACCGCGACAAACCCACCAAATGCGACGGTCAGACCTTCCACATACAGGGCGAAATCCTGGGTGCTCATACGGCCTCCGTTGCGCCGGTTCGCGCCGCCTTGGCGCGCCGTGTGCTTATGCGCGGTTTGATGTATTGGTCATACAAGCCGGCCAATCCGTTCGGAAACGCCATCACCACGGCAATGAACAAACCACCCATCAAAAAGAGCCATAACTGGGGAAAAGCTTCCGAAAAATAGCTCTTGCCGAAGTTCACCAGCAAGGTGCCATAGACCGCGCCCAACAAGGACAAGCGCCCCCCCACCGCAGCAAAGATGACCATTTCAATAGACGGCACAATGCCCACGAAAGACGGCGACATAAAACCGACCTGCAACGTGAACATGGCGCCGCCAATAGCCGAAAACGCCGCCGCCACACAAAACACAAAAATCTTGAAGCTGGCCACGTCATAGCCAGAAAAGCGCACGCGTTCTTCCTTGTCCCGCATGGCCATCAACAGTTTTCCGAGCTTTGACGACAGCAGGAATTTTCCGAACAGAATGCAGGTAAACAACAGGGCGCCGTTTACGAAATACAGGATCAGGCGAGCCGAATCTGTACGAATATCCCAGCCCAGCAATGTCTTCAAATCCGTGATGCCATTCACACCACCCGTCAGCCCTTGCTGGCCAATAATCAGCACCGACAGAATGAGGGCAATAGCCTGAGTCACGATGGCGAAATAGGTGTCTCCCACTCGCCGCTTGAACATGGCCACGCCAATCACGAACGCCAGCAATGCCGGCACGATTGGTACGGCAAAAAGCGTGAATATGAAACTCTTGAATGGCACCCAGAACCACGGCAACGAGGTGATCTGATTCCAATCCATAAAATCTGGAATTCCCGGCGTGGATTGAATCTTGGTAGCTTCAACGGTGGATGCTTCCAGCTTCAGAAACATGGCCATGCAATAGCCGCCTATGCCGAAAAACACGCCCTGCCCCAGGCTGAGGATGCCGCCATAGCCCCAGCACAGCACCAGGCCGATGGCGACAAACGCATAGGACAAATACTTGCCCACCAGATTCAGGCGAAAAACGTCCAGCACCAGTGGAAAAACCACGAAAATAATGGCGGCCAGCACCAGCAGGCCAACGAAGCCCTGACGCCCGCCCAATACGTTTTTGAAGAAAATAGTCATGGTCAGCCCCGGCCTCGATTACTTGCGAACCTTGATGGTGAAGAGCCCTTGCGGACGCAGCATCAGGATGATCACCACGGCTGACAGCGTCAGCACCTTCGCCATGGAGCCGGTCATGAAAAATTCGGAGATCGACTGTGTCTGTGCAATGACAAATGCCGAGGCAATCGTGCCGAACAAGCTGGCTGCCCCGCCAAACACCACGGTTAAAAAGGTGTCCACGATGTAGAGCGATCCGCTGGTCGGCCCTGTGGAGCCGATAGTCGTGAAAGCGGCACCAGCTATACCGGCAATGCCACAACCCAAGGCAAAGGTCACACGATCAACTCGCTTGGTATCAATGCCAACGGCCCCGCTCATCACCCGGTTCTGCATCGTGGCGCGCACATGCAAGCCCCAGGTCGAGCGATACAACGCCAACAACAGGCCGCCTGTCAGCAGGAACGTAATGCTCATGACCACCATGCCATTGATCGGGATGTCCACGCCTTCCAATGGCTGCCAGGAACCCATGAGCCACTCTGGCAAGGTAGGACTCACCTCACGTGGGCCAAAAATGGAACGAAGCGCCTGCTGCATGACCAACGACAGACCCCAGGTGGCTAACAGCGTATCCAGAGGTCGGCGGTACAGATGGCGAATCATCAGCCACTCAGTCAACCATCCCAAGGCAAAGGTCACTGCGAACGACGCCAGAATGGCCACAAAGAAATAAAACTCCATAAGCCCGGGCACGTATTGCTGGGTCAGCTCGGAAATCAAGTAAGACGTATAGGCACCCACAGCCAGAAACTCACCATGGGCCATGTTGATCACGCCCATCTGGCCGAAAATGATTGCCAACCCCAGCGCCATCAACAACAGCACGCTGAAAATCGACAGGCCGTTAAATCCCTGCATCAACAGGATTGCGCCAAATTCGGAAAAGGAGTCCATGATCAACTTCCAGGTGAAGAGCGAGATGGACAGACGTCCACCTCGCGAAGACCGATGCCCGCCAACGGATTACTGATAGCCCTTGGGGAATGGGTCTGGCTTGATCAACTCTGGGGTCTCAAACACCACATCGAACTGGCCATCTCGGCGAATCTGGCCAATGCGCGTCTTGCTCCACAGATGATGATTCGGATCAATCTTCACGTAACCCTCAGGCGCTTCCTTGAACTCCAGGTTGGGGGAGGCGGCCACCACCTTATCCACGTCAAAGCTGCCCGCTTTTTCAACGGCCATCTTCCACAGCCAGGGGCCCAGATAGGCAGCCTGCGTCACGTCGCCAATCACCGCATTCGGACCATACTTGGCCTTGAACGCTTCCACGAACTTCTTGTTGTTCGGGTTATCCAGGCTTTGGAAGTACTTCATGCAAGACCAGAAACCCTCCGCGTTCTCTCCGCCAATCCCCAGCAACTCGTCTTCCGTCACCGACAGCGTCAAGAGCTTTTGGCTCTTGCCTGTGACACCAGCCGCCTTGAGTTGTTTATAGAAAGAGACATTGCTGCCACCCACCACGTCGGCAAACACGACATCGGGCTTTTTCAGCTTGATTTTGTTGATCAGCGAGCCGAACTGCGTGTGACCCAGGGGGTAATACTCTTCGCCCACCACTTCGCCCTTGAGTACATTCTCAATATGCTTGCGGGCAATTTTGTTGGAGGTACGCGGCCAGATATAGTCCGACCCCACCAGGAAGAATGATTTGGCCCCTTTTTCGCGTGCCAGCCAATCCAGACTTGCCAGAATCTGCTGAGTGGCTTCTTGCCCTGTGTAAAACACGTTCTTGGACTGCTCCAGACCTTCATAGAAGGTCGGGTAATACAGCAAACCGTTTTCCTTCTCAAAAACTGGCAGCACCGCTTTGCGCGAGGCAGACGTCCAGCAACCGAACACCGTAGCCACCTTGTCGCTCACCAGCAGCTTGCGCGCCTTCTCGGCGAAGGTTGGCCAGTCGGACGCGCCGTCTTCCTGAATGATCTTGATCTGGCGCCCCAGAATGCCGCCCATCGCATTAATCTGCTCTATCGCCAGACGTTCCGCCTGGATCGAACCGGTTTCACTAATGGCCATGGTGCCGGTCGCCGAATGCAACTGACCCACGGTCACTTCAGTGTCCGTCACGGCAATACCTGTCGTGTTAACAGCCGACGTGGCGGGGCCCGCCGCGCGACTGAAGACCGGAATACCCAGTAAAGGCAACGACGCCAGCGTCAACGCAATGCGGCGGCGTGACGGCGAAGCTAGTTCAGTTTCAGAAAAGGATTTGCGAGACATCAAACGCTCCTTGCGGATGAGACGCGACCAGGGAAACCGGACCCGTGCACCGCGATGTAACGGCCACGCCAAATCCGGGGGTTCGATGCCATACTAGGAACGAATGCCGCAGCGCAACATACGTCGATTGACGTACGCGCCCGGCGCTGGCCTGGGGTTACAACACGGCATACGTCATTCAACGCATACGGAGCTCACCTCTCGTGGATGTACGCGCTACCCAACGCATCATCAAAGTTCGCCGCGACTACAACACCTGGGTCGCGAACGAAACGCTGGAAGACTATGCGCTACGGTTTACGCCCCTGTCGTTTCGCAAATGGTCGGAATTCCGGGTGGCCAACACCGCTGTCGGCGCCATCTCGTTTCTAGCCCTGGAAGCCATAGGCGGCGCACTGGCTCTGAACTACGGATTCACCAATGCGTTCTGGGCCATCGTGGCCGTCGCCATCATGATTTTCCTGACGGGTCTGCCTATTGCGTATTACGCTGCCAAGCACGGCCTGGATATGGATCTGCTTACGCGCGGCGCCGGCTTTGGCTATATCGGCTCGACCATCACGTCGCTGATCTACGCCTCGTTTACTTTCATTTTTTTCGCGCTGGAAGCCGCCATCATGGCGCTTGCCATCGAGCTGGCAACCGGGCTGCCCTTGTCCCTGGGCTATCTGGTGTGCGCCGTTGCGATCATCCCCCTCGTTACTTACGGCATCACGTTAATCAACCGACTGCAGTCGTGGACCCAGCCTGTCTGGCTGGTGCTGTTGATCCTGCCCTACGTGTTCATCTTGATAAAGAACCCGAGCGCCCTGACCGGGCTCTTCGAGTTTGGCGGCCACGACGGTACTGGTGGCAAGTTCAACCTGCTGATGTTTGGCGCAGGTGCCGCCGTCGCGTCGTCGCTTATCACGCAGATCGGTGAACAAGTGGACTTCCTGCGATTTCTGCCAGAGAAAACGGCCAAAAATCGCGTGCGCTGGTGGACAGCATTGCTATGTGCGGGCCCCGGCTGGATATTGCCCGGTGCTGCCAAAATGCTGGCAGGCGCATTTCTTGCTTATCTCGCAGTGGGCCATGGTGTGCCGCTGGCCAAGGCGGCAGACCCCACGCATATGTATCTCGTGGCTTATGGCTATGTCATCAGCCATGCAGGCTGGGCGCTCGCCGTGGTCACCTTGTTCATCATCATTTCGCAGGTGAAAATCAACGTCACGAATGCCTACGCAGGCTCACTTGCCTGGTCCAACTTCTTTGCCCGCATCACGCACAGTCATCCGGGACGCGTCGTGTGGTTGGTTTTCAACGTCTTGATTGCCATCGGCCTGATGGAGCTCGGCGTGTTTGATGCGCTTGAGCATGTACTTGCCGCATTCTCACATGTGGCCATTGCCTGGATTGGTGCACTGGTGGCGGATCTGGTCATCAACAAACCGCTGGGTCTGAGCCCCAGGAACATCGAGTTCCGGCGGGCCTATTTGTACGACATCAACCCGGTGGGCGTCGGGGGCATGTTCATTTCTCTGGTGGTGTCACTGGTCGCCTATGGTGGCGCGTTCGGTGCCACGCTGCAGGCCTTGTCACCCTTCCTGGCACTGCTCACCGCCTTCATCGCCGTGCCTGCCATTGCACTACTCACACGTGGCCGCTACTACCTGGCCAGGCAACCCCAGCCGATGAAGACCGATAGCCACAGCCTGACTTGTGTCATCTGCTCCAATCAATTCGAGCCACCCGACATGGCGCATTGCCCCGCCTACAACGGGTCCATCTGCTCGCTGTGCTGCACGCTGGATGCCCGCTGTCATGATCGTTGCAAAACAGGCTCGCGCCTGCAGGATCAAATTGGTGCTGCCCTGCGCGTGGTTCTGCCCGAGCCCGTCACGCCGTTACTTCATACCCGGCTAGCCCACTATCTGGTGGTCATCACCATGGTCGGCGGTTTACTGGCTGCCATTCTGGGGCTGATCTACTACCAGGAAGCCGTCACGCTCAAACAATCCGGCGCAGACACCCTTTCCTTGCGGACCACCTTCATTAAGCTTTACGCCACCCTTTTGCTGATTGGCGGCGTGGCCGTTTGGTGGCTGGTACTCAGCAACGAAAGCCGTCAGGTCGCGCAAGAAGAGTCTGACCGCCAGACGCACCTATTGCTAAAAGAAATCGAAGCCCATCGGCAAACTGACGCCGAATTGCAGAAAGCCAAAGAGGCCGCTGAAGGTGCGAACCTGGCCAAGAGCCGTTTCATGAGCGGCATGAGCCACGAGCTGCGAGCGCCGCTCAACAGCATTTTGGGCTACGCACAGATTCTGCAACGCGACGCGGCCTTGCCCCCGGGCAGGCGGGATGCCATTGACGTTATCCATCGCAGCGGCAAACACCTCATCGGCCTCATCGATGGCCTGCTCGACATCGCCCGCATTGAGGCCGGCAAACTGCGTCTGGAAAATGCGGAGCTTCGTCTACCCGAATTTCTTGACCAGATCGTTCAAATGTTCCGACCGCAAACAGCACAGAAAGGCTTGCAGTTCGATTACGAAGTCTCGCCCGGCCTGCCGAACATCGTGCAGATCGACGAGAAGCGTCTGCGACAGATTCTGATCAATCTCTTGAGCAACGCTGTCAAGTTCACCTACACCGGCCATGTGTTATTTCGCGTGAAATATGCCTCTGACATGGTGCATTTTGACGTTCAAGACAGCGGGCCCGGCATTCCCGCCGATGACCTCGAACGTGTTTTTCTGCCGTTCGAGCGCAGTTGGGCCGCAGCAGACGAAGGTGACACGGGCACAGGCCTTGGCCTCACGATCTGCCGCATGCTCACCGGCATTATGGGTGGCGAACTCACCGTCAAAAGTACAGTGGGGGCTGGCAGCACCTTCACCCTGAAGCTATTCCTGCCAGAACTGCGATCACCGCGCAGCGGTGCACGTCCCGATGGCCTGATTCAAGGCTATCAAGGCGAACGACGTCGCGTTCTCGCCGTTGACGACCAACCCTCACAACGTCGCGTCCTGAGAGACATGCTTGAGCCTCTGGGCTTTGACGTACACGAGGCGGAACACGGCGCGGCTTGCCTGGCGTGTGTGCATACACTGCGCCCCGCGTTAATCCTCATGGACATCACCATGCCAGGCATGCAAGGCTGGGAGGTCTGCCGCACGTTGCGTGACCAAGGGGTGGGCGTGCCCATCATCATGGTGTCGGCCAATGCCTATGGACTGGATCCCAAAGAAGCGGCCCAATCTGGTCACACAGACATACTTACCAAACCGGTCGTCATGGATGACCTGCTCTCGAAAGTTGGCACTTATCTGAAACTGGAATGGATCGTGCAGCCTGTGGCGGAACCCGACCCGGCCGAAGCGGCCGCGCGCCACCGCGTGCCGCTAGATCGCGAAGACGCGGAAGCCCTGCTTGAACTGGGAGCCATGGGCTACATCAAAGGCATCTTCGCCAAGCTCGACGAAATCTCCCAGCGCGCGCCGCACACCGCCCCCCTTATCGATCACCTGAGATTCCTGGCCAAGGATTTCAGACTGACTGAATACAACGCGCTTCTAAAAGATCACATCCAGCACCATGTCACTACGCCCAGCCGATAATACCGTCGTCATGCTGGTCGACGACACGCCCGACAATCTGAAGATGTTGTCGGATGCGCTTGATGAGGCCGGTTATATCGTCGTGGTTGCCACCGATGGCTTGTCAGCCATCGAGCGACTGAACTTCGTCGTACCCGATATTGTGCTGATGGACGCAGTCATGCCCGGCATCGACGGCTTTGAAACTTGCCGTCGACTCAAGGCGCACCGTACAGCCAGTCACGTACCGGTCGTCTTCATGACGGGGCTGACTGAACCCGAACATGTCGTCAAAGGTTTCCAGGCGGGCGGCATTGATTACGTCATCAAACCTATTGATACCGGTGTGGTGCTGGCCAGACTCGAAGCCCACTTGCGCACGGCGCGCATGATGTCTGCTGCCATGGATGCCATCGATGCGGTGGATAACGCGGTCGTGGTGCTCGACAGCGCAGGGCAAGCACTGTGGAAAACCGGACGTGCACGACTCTGGCTGGCGCAGTACTTCAGCGAAGCCGAAGATGCACCGGGGCTACCAGCGGCCCTTCAAACCTGGGTCACCCAGCAGTGGCAATCATCCGTGTCTGACGGCACAACACCAGCGTTTCAGGCCCTGCGTGGCGATCACCAACTCACTCTCACGCTCAGTGCCTCTCGCAAAACGGGCGAGACCTTGCTACTGCTGGAAGAACGTGTCCGCCCTGCAGACCCGGCGCTGGCGCTAGCCGCCACTTACCAGCTCACCGCACGTGAAATCGAAGTGCTGCTATGGCTCGCCAAAGGCAAGACCAATCGCGACATTGGCGAAATTCTAGGCATGGCGCCGCGCACGGTGAATAAACATCTGGAGCATATTTTTGTGAAGTTGGGAGTCGAAACACGTGCGGCGGCGGCCGGTGTGGCGATGAAGCACTTGCATGCTTCCCGGTAGTTTTCCAGGCATTTCCTGCAAGAACAAACCTACTATTTAGGTGAGAATCCGGCGCTTAAACTCACGTGAGCGTTAGAAATGGGCACAAGCGCGCGTATGCAGAAATAAGGCGCAACCCATCTTGGTCGAATCCCCGTTCGTCGTATGTCACGTCGTTCAAACAACCTGTGATACCGGACAGATTTGGCCGCAACGCGCGCGTCTTTGCTAACCGACGCCTTCGCAAAACCAAGCCCACTATGTTCGAAAAATTATCAGCACAACGAGCACGCCCTTTGGCGGACTATGTCGCCAAGCACATCCATGACAAGAATCTCTCTTCGCGAAGCCGTAAGATAATTTATCGTTCTCTGGCCCACGCACTAAAAGATGTGAAACAGAACTGCCCAAGCAGTCTTGCCGTCACCAAGCAACTATTACAGGTCAGTGATCGACAATGGGCGAAGCAGTTGCACTCGAAGATTCAATCCGACGCTACGAACGCGACTGAGTTGAAATGTAAAACTGCGTCATCACGCCACGGTACTGATTTCGTGCTTTACGACGAAACCCTGCATGAACCATTTGACCAGTTTGAACACAGCACACACTGGGCACAGCACGTCGGCGAGGTGAATGCCGCCATCAGCGTTATCAAATGCTTCATCGCCAAGCGAGCCCAACAAGACTGTGAACCGGGAAAAAAACCTAGGTCAAACCCCATCGTAAAGGACGGGTTATCAGGGTTGAAAAAAGTGCTGCTGATGGATGCCTACAAGATGCCATCAGAGTATGACCGAACGGCCCTCCTGTTCAACCAGACCAAAGCCCAAGTGATGGAAATTGTCAGCATGATTGGTCAGATAGACGATTCACTCATGCATCAAAATCTAGTCGCCATGCTGGAAGATTGCCGAGCATGTGCACCTGGAACCATGAACAGCGTTCTGTATACGCTAGAGAGGCTCCACGCGTGCGCCACCAATGAAGGGGAAATTAGCGCCAGCACGATAGGGCTGGAGTTTATTACGGCGTTGCGCGCTTCCATCGATGCGCAAACAAAGACCTTTCTTCTGAAAACCCATGAGCACGAAGCATATTCCGACGGTTACGAAACGCACCATTTCAGGACCTACCAATATTTGCTCGCACAAAAAGGGGTTCCAGGAATACCACCGATGGCCAGACCCGAAGACCGATACGCCCAAGCCTTCGAAGACAAGGCGCAAGAGCACATCAATGCTTTGCATTACGCGGTGCTTGTGCGACTGGATGAGCACTACCGAAGCGCTTTCGATACTGTCCTGAAACGCGTACAGGATTGTTTACGCAGCACACTGCAAGCTGCACTTCCCAATAATGCGCCTGAATTGATCACTCCGATCGACATTTCCAGTGAATTCTTCGGAGAACATGTCTTCCCGGCACTCACTAAATTCGAGGAAAAATTTCAGGGCATTTTTCGAGCGTTGGATCTGTATGGCGAACATACCGCAAGAGATAAAGAAGACCTCTACTACTTGAAGACACATTCGGCAGCGTTGCGACCCGTGCTGAGCGTTGCCCTTGGCAAATTACCGGAGTTGTCTTTCCCGACGCCGTACTCAGCCATTTTTTCTAACAACGGGTCGAAGCAGCTCAAGATATGTCGCGTAACGTGGGAATCATGGGTTGAGACATCAACACCGAACGGTGCCGTCTCGCTGGACCTGGATGTTGCCGCACACCTGCACAGCATCACACCCGAGGCATTGGCGTCTTCCCTGCTATTGCATTCACCGCAAAAGGAGAACGCATTAGTCTTCGACAAGAGTTCTAAATATCTGATCGAAACTGATATTGAAAATGTCACGAAGCATCTAGCCCAAAATTGCCTGCTTAAGGCACGATTGGCTGCGCAAAGATATGCGGGCGAAGTGTATTCAGTCGTGCCAAGCGGTTGGGCGGCATTGGCGAAGAACACTCCCGGCACACCTCAAGGTGACTACATTGAGCCCGAAGACCACGTAACTCGACTCTGATGCCTCGCCATAACTAGTATCCGGGAGGCAACACCCCTTCTTGAAGTACACGCCTCCCAGATCCCCGCTTTTCATTTTCCGCATTTCATTTTCTGGATTTCATTTTCCGCATTTCATTTTCAAATGAAATTCCAATCCGGAATGCAAAAACCCCATCGTTTACACGACGGGGTTTTTTTGCAATGACTTTTTCAAGTCAGGAATTCTGGTGGGCTGTGAGTGGCTCGAACACTCGACCTACGGATTAAGAGTCCGCTGCTCTACCAGCTGAGCTAACAGCCCTGCAAGTGACCCAATTACGCTTTAAAACTTATCGTCTCAAAACTGTGTCAGCTGCGAAGAAGCGAGATTATAGGGAAGTTTTTCCAGCAATGCAAATGAAGCAGAAATCAGGCAGTAAATCCCCCATCCACGGACACCGCCGCTCCCGTCACGAAGCCCGCCGCCGGACTGGCCAGATAGGCCACCATGCCAGCAATATCTTCGACACGACCATAGGCGGGCAAGGCCAGAAGCTGGCGTGTCGCGGGTGCACCCGCAGCATCGGCTGGATTCATATCAGTATCGATAGGCCCGGGATGCACAACATTGACCGTAATGCCCTTGGGTCCCAGATCCCTCGCGAGCCCTTTTGTCAGCCCCACCAGTGCCGCCTTGCTTGCGGCATACAAACTGACCCCTGGGCGCGCGCTACGTTCAACCAGACAACTGCCAATGTTGATGATCCGACCGCCCTGGCCCATATGCGGCCACGCGGCTTGCACCGCCGCGAACACGGCACGCACGTTCACATTCATGATGCGCTCGTAGTCTTCCAGACTTTGCGACGCGAGGTCGCCAGCAAAAAACATTCCGGCGTTATTGACCAGAATATCGATGCGCCCGAAATCTGCCTTCACCGCTTCCACAAACGCGCTCACCTGCTGCGCGTCGGCGTTGTCGGCCTGATAGGCATGCGCGCGGCGCCCGCCCCGCTCGATATCCGCCACCACCGCCTGTGCGCGGTCAGACGAGGAAACATAAGAGAGGGCAACGTCGGCTCCGGCTGCCGCAAGTGCCCGCGCGATAGCGGCGCCTATGCCTCGACTGCCCCCCGTCACTAACGCGACACGTCCGTTCAATGTTTGCATGATTCACCACATTTGTATTGATCGACACAAATATACTGACCTACTGGTCGATGAACCGTCAATCTTTTTCTTATCGATCCCTACAAAATAGATCGCCGGGGTAACATTGGCACATGGCAGACAGAGGGCGTCCCCGCAACTTCGATCGATCCCTGGCATTGCGTCGTGCAATGGAAGTGTTTTGGTCCAAGGGCTATGAAAGTGCATCGCTATCCGAGCTGACAGCGGCGATGGGCATCAATTCGCCCAGTCTCTATGGCGCATTTGGTTCTAAAGAAGCACTGTTCCGGGAGGCCGTTGCGCTTTACCGGGATACCGATGGTGCTGCCAGCCGCTGCGCCCTTCAGCTTGCTCCCAACGCGCGCGCCGCCATCGAGTCCATGTTGCTTGTTGCCGCAGAACGTTTCACTGCTAGCGGCAGCCCACCAGGCTGCCTCATCGTCCTGAGCGCGCCTGCGGGCGCAGACAATCAGGCAGCCGTAGGGAATTTTCTCTGTGAGAATCGTCGGGACATGCAAAATCGCATTCACGCCCGGCTCGTCGATGGCTCAGCACACGGCGAACTCCCCGCTGGCACCGACCTGAAATCCTTGGCCGCTTTCTATGCCACGGTGTTGCACGGCATGTCTATTCAGGCGCGTGACGGCGCCAATCGCAAGACACTTCAGGCCATTGCCCGACAGGCCATGAGCGCCTGGACCAGTCTGGCTCGAGACGCCGTCGCAGCCTCTACAGATGACTCCGGTCCATGAAGGAACCGTACACGCATCGCCTGAATTTACGTCGCCTGATTCTTGGTATCTGCCTGTTTTCAGTGGTTCTTGCATTGGCCGGAAGTCTGCATGCAAGCTACCTGATTCAACGCGACCTGCTGCTTCGAGGCACCCTGGAAGTCAACCGCGTCTACGCGGCAAAGCTTGCGTCCACCACGGAATACCTCCTGACAGATATCCGCAGGCAGCTTGCCTTCAGCGCGGACATTCTGGCCGACATGGAGAAGCAGCCCGGCCTCATGGCCTCGGAAACCCGGCGCGAAGAGCTGCAATTGGCAAATTTCAATTCCACCATGGTCGTGTCCCCAAAAGGCATCGTCCTGGCGGCCTCGCCCTCTTCGCCGCAGCTCCTGAACATACGTCTGACCAGCTACGCCGCAGACGCGGCACTCGCCGAGCGCATCCCCATGATCAGTGCGCCGTACCAGGCCAGCAATGGCCGCTGGTTAGTGCTCTATAGCTACCCCATCTTCTCCCGAGATTTCCGCTTTCTGGGTTTTCTGGCCGGCACGCTCTATCTACACGAAGACAATGTGCTGGATCGTCTGCTGGGCCAGCATGCCTATCGGGACGGCTCATTTCTTTATGTGGTGGATCGACAGGGCATGCTGCTCTACCACCCCGACCGGAGTCAGCTCGGCCAACTCACACCAGACAACGCCGCACTCGCCGCCGCCAGACGCGGGGAAAGCGGTGAGTTGCGCTTTACTGACAGTAAAGGCGTAGAAATGCTGGCAGGCTTTGCCTCCGTACCCAGCACGGGCTGGAGCATTGTGGCGCAGCGCCCCGCCCAGGCCACCCTGAAGTCATTGAGCGACTTGCTCATTGCCACCTTCTACAACACCGTCCCGCTATTACTCCTGTCCATCCTCTCCATCTGGTTCTTGTCCGGGTGGATCGCCCGTCCCCTCTGGGATTTGGCTGGCATTGCCAAGCGCATGCAAGATCCCGATTCGCCAGAGCGCCTGCGCAAGGTCAAGTCCTGGTATCTCGAAGCGGCGCAACTCAAGCGAGGCCTGATGATCGGTCTGGCCTCCATGCAGCACAAGATTCTCGACCTGCGCCGCGAAAGCACTACCGACACGCTGACCGGGCTGTTGAATCGTCGCGGCCTGAATGAAGCCATCAAACGCTACCAGGCAGATGAAACACCCGTCTCGGTAGTGCTCATCGATGTCGATCGGTTCAAAGGCATTAATGATCGGTATGGCCACGCCGCTGGCGATGGCGTGTTGCGCACGCTAGCCCAACTGATGAGTCACAGTTCACGCAGCGGCGACACCTTGGCTCGGGCAGGTGGAGAAGAATTCGTCATGCTGCTGCCCGGCGCCAGCACGACCGCTGCGGTGAGCGTCGCCAACCGCCTACGCCTGGCCATGCAAGCGGCTGTGACGGCGTCGGCCACCCCGATCACTATTTCCCTGGGTGTGGCGCACTATCCCGACCATGGAGCCTCGCTGGACGCCGTTCTGCAACGCGCGGACGATGCGCTCTATTTTGCGAAGAACAATGGCCGCAATGCCATCTGCGTGGTCGACACAGACACGCCGCTTGGGCTTCGTCTGGTCGAACGAGAAACTCCCGAACCCTAGCGCTGGCGCAACCACCCGACCACTATTTTTACCGTTTTCCTCGTGGCGGCACAGGCGCCTTCACAGGCTGCTGCATTTGCTTGAGCATCGGACCGCACTGATTGTCCTCCGTAGTACTCGGAGCAATTAGCGCCAACAGACCCGCGGCCGGCGTCAACAAGACGCCTAAAGCCACCATACCCGCCCCTCGTGCTGCCAAGGGCAAAACCTTGACCCCAGCGCTGGGCGCCGCAAACGTGCCACGCACATACAACGGCGAACGCAGCGAGAAAATTCGAAAGCCTTTGCTCTCCGGATCAATCGTGAGGTCCAGGGTTTCATTCTTGAAATTGGCGGTGCCTTCGACCTTGATCCGTGCATTCTCGGTATCAATCACGAAGAATCGCGGCGTCGCCAAACCGTCCTTCATCTGCACATCCGCCGCCGCGCAATTGATCTTCACCTCATCGTCGCCAAACAACTTCGACATGATGTAGTTGCCCATATTCAGGCCTGCAATCTCCAGCAGGCCGCGGCTCACAACGCCGTCATTGACCAACAACTTCGCGTCGCCCGAAGCCGTGCCCAATAGCGCGGCCACGGAATTTCCCGAGCCACTGATGGCGAGATCACCGTTGAGTTCACCCAATGTCTTTTGCATCATGGGTGTAGCGGGAAACAATTGTTTTAAACGCAATCTGCGCGCAGAAGTCTTGATCACCCCAGTCATGGCGGCTTTCGAACCATCAAGCTTAATGTTTGCGTCGATATTGCCACCGGCCATGCCGAAACGTAGCGGGTCCAGCGTCAGTTGACCATCTTGCAGCACCAGATGGACGTTCAGCCCGGAGATGGGCAATACGCCGCTGTGTTGGATGCGGTCGCCCGTCATATCTACATCAGCGTCCATATCGCGCCAACGATCCGTACGAAACGCCTGCGTGGGCAGCACCTTGCCAGAAGCGGGTGCCTTGGGGCCATCACTCTTGGCGCCGGTTGGGGTCGCTGCCGCCACGGGGCCAGACTGTACGCCAATCAAGGGACCCAAATCCACCATACGCAAAAGCTTGGAATACAGTTTTCCGGTTAATTTCGCTCTGGGCAACCCCAGCTTGAACGTCAGATCACCGCTCAAATCGCTGGCGCCCACCTTGCCACGGAAATCCCGATATTCAAATAAAGCGCCACCGGCCCCTTTCAGGCGTGCCACCAAGTGCCCATCGGTTGAGTACGGCGGCGTGTCCGGTAAGGTGACCCCAATCAGCGGATAGAGCTGGGCCATGGAACCGCCCGAGAGTTTCAGACGTAAATCCAGAGCGCCGAAGTTCAATGGGTCAGTCAAGGTGCCAGCCACAGCGGCCTTGGTGCCGCCAATACTCACATCGGCCTGCACGGGAAAGGGTTGGCGCGCGTCTTGCAAAGCAAGCATGCCACCCACCTTGCCATCGCCCTTCAAAGGCAGGCCTTTGTAGCGACCGGTCACCGTCCATCCAAAGACATAATCGTGCGGCGCCGGCGCTTCCGTGTCCTCCGGTGCAAAATTTGCGCCGGCAATATCGGCAAAAGGCACGGTCTGGGTCAGGGGGTCAACCACCAGATTCAATTCCGTGCTCAGCATTTCGTCAACGAAACCGATGCGCCCCTTGTCGAAGCCAATTTCGTTAATGTCCAGCACCCAAGGCGAAGGTTGGCCTGTCTCGGGCAAGGTAAACACCCAATTCGCACGGCCATCCTTCAAACGTTCAAGGTCCGCCGTGGGCTCCGTTAACTGGATACGACGAATCTGCACGCGCTGCTGCAACAGTGGCAGTAAAGCCAGACTGAACTCGCCGCGTTGTAGTGTGGCAAAGTTCGGACTCTTCGCCCAAGGCGTATTCGCGACCGTAATGTCGTTTGCCACAATATGCGGCCATGGCACCAACGCGCGCCAGCCGCCCTCATCGACTTCGCGCTCCCAACGCACACTCAGATCACCATTAATGGCAAAGGGACGACCAATAGCTGCCGTGACCCGCTCATTAATCGTAGGCTTGACGCGGTTCCAATCGAAGGTGGCCACCACCACGCCCCCAATCACCACAATCAAGGCCAGGCTCGCGACAATGCCGACCGCTATTTTTGTTTTCCGTGCCATGGTTATTATCCTTAGCGGCTCCGTTTTCATTGCCGCGGCGTCCTATCGACAGCCCAAGGGTATCGCGCCCTAGTGCTCTCATACAGAAAATGGCCCGAATAATGTATTTGGATCTTTCTGCCCGATGCGCGTGAATGATGGTTCTGTACACAGTTTTGTCCTCTATTAGCGGCAACTTTCACGCAAATTTGAGGGGCAGCCTGTTACCGTCTCGGCGTTACAAATAGAGATTCCTATTTCCCACTGCATAGCGATGAATATCTTCGAGCGTTTCGGCTCTTCAAGCGGAATATCTCGCAACAGTGGAAAATATCGCAGGACATACCTGGAGGCCCGATGCGGCATTCGACTTTAATTTTCGTTGTGGCAGCGTTTGCCTTGCTGACACTGAGCCGCCTGGCGTTCGCCGCATGGCAATGGACGCGCGTGCGAAACGCTGGTGGACTCGCGCCCTTGCTCTTGGGCGGGCTGCGCATTGACGCCCATCAGATCGGCGTGCTGGCGGCCTTGCCTGCCACACTCTCGCCGTTTCTTGGTCATCTGCCTTTCTTCGCCACTGCCGCCGGCATCTGGTATCTGGTCAGCTTCGTCTTGCTGGCATTCCTGGAAGTGGCAACGCCGCCCTTCATTCTGGAATACGACACCCGGCCAAATCGACTGTTCGTGGAATACCTGAAGCACCCGCGAGAAGTCTCGGGCATGCTGTGGCGCGGCTACAAAATGGCCTTGATCGGCGGATTCGCCGCGCTTGGCGTCATCGGCTGGATAGGCTGGCAGCTCTTCGGACATGCCACGCCAGACGCTGTGCTTACGTGGTGGCAAATGCCACTTGCCAGTCTGGCCATCGCAGCAATCGCCTTTTTGTCTATTCGTGGCACCTTGGGTCACCGCCCCATCAATCCGTCATCGGTCGCCTATAGCTCCGACGGCATGCTCAACACCTTGGCGCTGAACTCTCTTTACAACGTCTTCTATGCCATCTACAGCATGAAGAACGAGAAATCAGCCTCTGCCTTGTACGGCGACATGCCCAGCGAGCAGATGCATGCCATCGTTCTTGAAAAAGCAGGGTTACCCAATCCGCCAGCCGACCCCACTTACCCCAGCTTGCACCGGCAGGTCGCTACCCAAAAACCGGCGCGCCCCCTGAACATCGTTGTCATCCTGGAAGAAAGCCTGGGGGCTCAATACAGTGCAGATCTCGGCGGTGAAAATTTCACGCCTGAGCTCGACGCTCTGGCAAAAGAAGCCTGGACATTCACGCGTGCCTACGCCACGGGCACGCGTTCTGTGCGTGGCCTTGAAGCGGTAGTCACGGGTTTTCTGCCCACCCCTGCCCAGGCCGTCTTGAAACTACCGCGTTCGCAACGGGGCTTTTTCTCAATGGCCGACCTCCTCGGCCGCCATGGTTATCACTCGCGCTTCATCTATGGCGGAGAATCCCACTTCGACAACATGAAGGGGTTCTTTCTTGGCAACGGCTTCAATGAAATCGTTGATCGCGCAGACTTCGTCGATACGGCCTTCGTTGGTACCTGGGGTGCGTCTGATGAAGACATGTTCAACCAACTAGACCGATTGCTTCGAGCCGACGCCGATAAGCCCACCTACACACTGGCATTCAGCGTATCCAACCACTCCCCGTGGGAATATCCGGCTGGCCGCATCCAGACCGAAGGCAACCCCGCCACGGTAGAAAACACTGTGCGCTACGCAGACTGGGCACTCGGCCGATTCTTTGAACGGGCCAAGCAAGCGCCATACTGGGAAAACACTGTTTTTCTGATCGTCGCCGACCATGACTCTCGCGTATTCGGCGCAAGCCTGGTTCCGGTGCGTCACTTCCACATTCCGGCAGTCATCGTGGGCGCAAGCGTTCCCACGCGCCGTGATGATCGGCTCATCAGCCAGATCGACCTGGCGCCCACGTTGTTGTCTTTGATTGGCGTTGATACCGAACACCCCATGCTCGGCCACGACCTCACGCGTAGTACACCGGGGCGCGCCATCATGCAGTACGACAACACTTACGGCTACCTGAGGGAAAACAAGCTGCTGGTGCTGGCCCCGGGCAAAACGCCTCTGCAATACGATTACACGGCACCCGAAGACTACGCCCCGACAGAGGTGGATCCAGATCTGGCCAAAGAAGCCCTGGCCCATGCTCTTTGGCCAAGCTGGGCATACCGAGAAGAACGCTATTGCCTGCCGGCGTTACCCGGCACAAGCCGAAGCACTCAGACGTAATTGCAGGTAAGCCCACTCAAACAGGCAAGGTAAACCCCAGTCGAGCCGCATCACAGGCCTCATGCGCATGACATTGACGGCTATGGTCATTCACCATACCCACAGACTGCATGAACGCATAAACCGTAGTCGGACCCACAAACTTCCAACCCAGCTTTTTCAATGCCTTCGACAAGGCCTCGGACTCCGGAGACGTGGCGCGCCCATACTCGCTGCGCTGTGCAGCAGGCGCCTCAAACCCCCAGAAATAGCGCGCAAGCGAGCCTTCCTTTTCAATTAACGCAAGGGCGCGCTGCGCGTTATTAATGACCGCTTCAATCTTGCCTCGATGCCGCACAATACCCGCATTGTTCAATAAGATCTGCACCTTATCTGGCCCAAATTCAGCCACAATTTTCGGGTCAAAATCGGCAAATGCAAGTCGAAAGGCCTCGCGCTTGTTCAAAATAGTGCGCCAGCTCAAACCCGCCTGAAAACCTTCCAGGCACAATTGTTCAAACAACGCGCGATCATCTCCTTGCGGACGACCCCATTCATTGTCGTGATAAGCCATATATTCGGCGGACTGGTCCACCCACCCGCAACGGGCCAGGCCATCTTCAAAATCGGTATTGGTGGTCAACGTTGTTCTCCAGGCGGCACCATTCAGGCCATTGATGCTACCTCAGCGCAGCGTGCCTCAAAAGCGTGCCAACCGCAGAAAATGCAGTCCGTTAATGCTGTTTTGCGAAATAGCGCGTGGGTGTCATGCCAAACGCACTACGAAAGCTGCTAATAAACGCGCTAATACTTTCGTAGCCCACCGACAACGCTACCTGCGTCACCGACTCCCCCCGGGACAACATCTCAATGGCGCGCAACAAGCGCACCTGCTGACGCCACTGCCCCAAGGTCACCCCCGTTTCCTGACGGAATTTTCGCGTCAAGGTCCGGGAAGACATATGCAGGCGTAGCGCCCACTCGTCGATCCCCGTCATATCGTCCGGACTATCCAGCAAGGTGTTCGCCAGGCCTTGCAGGCGACTGTCTTGCGGCATTGGCAGACGCATAGGCGTAGCCTCGCCGTGCTTGAGCTCCTCCAGCAACACATCGAACAGCTGGCCCGTGTACGCATCAGATAGCCTGGGCTGCGACGCAGACGCCAGCCGTTCAATCAGAGCAGCCACCAAAGTAGACCGCTGCCACACCCGGGCCGTCGCCGGCAAACGCTGACACGCGTCAGGTCGTACAAACAACGAAGTGCCGCGTGCCATCCCGAACCAACGAGCGCCATGTGGCAAACCGGGAGGAATCCAGCTCAGCGCACCTGGCGTAATCGTCCAGACGCCTTCTGGGGTCTCAACGGCCACCAAGCCCTCGTGCACCGCCAGCAACATCCCTTCTGCATGCACATGCTCCGCCACGGCATTACCTTGCGCCACCCGCTCACCATGAATGTGATGAGGCGTCAGAAACTGACGGGGTTCCAGCGAGGTGACGACTACTTTCATGATTTTTGGCAGATTTGAGGTACAGGTTGGCCGTTTCAGGTCAGCGTTAACGAATGATAATGTACATCATTCTCATGTGGCGAAATCTCTCCCGCCACAGGAGATCCTGAATGGACCATGACCGCCTACGCAACGCGGGAATCAAGACCACGTTTCCAAGATTAAAAATCCTGGACGTCTTCTACCAGCGCAGCACGCAACATATGAGCGCGACTGACGTCTACCGGAGCCTGATGTCGAATGAAACCAGTATCGGCCTGGCCACGGTGTACCGCGTGCTAAGCCAACTGGAAGAGGCCGGGCTCCTTAGACGGACCCAGTTCGACGCGCACAGTGCCGTCTTCGAATTAAACGACAAAGGACATCACGACCACCTCGTCTGCACCCATTGCGGCAGCGTCAAGGAGTCCACAGACCCGAGCATCGCGCAACTCATGCGAAAAATCGCCAGTCGCCACCACTTCACGCTCGATTCATATGCACTGGTGCTCTATGGCAATTGCGGCTGCCAAGCCGCGCACGCAACCCCACTCAAAGGAGCGTTCGAATGAATGCCGATCAATTCTTCTTTCATGATTTGGCGCAGTTTCCCATCGTGATCTCGCGCCACGGCAACGCCCCTAATGGCTATGCCGTAACGTGGATTCGAGAAATGGAAATGCTTGTCGACAACCTGGAATCGTTCGTGATGATCGTGCCAGACATGAGTGCCGATACCAGCCACGAAGACCGCAAGGCCATGGTGGCGTGGCAAACCAGCAATATGGATCGTCTCAAGGCGCGTTGCCGCGCCTTCATCGCCATTGAATCCGAACCGGCGGCCCTGGAGAAAATTCGCAAGCAAGGCGAAAAAATGACGAGAGCCTTCGGATTGAGCTTTCTTGGAATGGCAAGCGAAACACAAGCCATTGCACACGCCCACGGGCTACTAGACCAGGCAAAGCCGTAAGGCCACGCCACCTAGAACAGGCAGCACGGAAGCGCTGGCCCTGATCAGCTTCCCAACACGCGCAGCATAAAGGCGTCCAGAGCGCCTCGCAGCCGTTCACCAAAGCCCACATCTGTCGGGGATCCCAGCGGCCATTGCACCTCATTGGCTGGTGAATTTTCCGCTGGATTCTCAACCTGGAAAGGAGCGCCACGTCCATAAGCGACACCCTCGGCCACGTTCACGTCTACGGCAAATTTGTAACTCACATTGCGCCGATGATCACGCAACGGCGTATTGAGCAGGAAGGTCATCGCGACATAAATACGCTCTGGCTGATAATGCGGCCCATCCATATTGGGCTTGCCGCCGTCACGCAAAATGGCATCGCTTTCACGTCGCAGCATTTCTTCAACGAGCGCCATAGCCGCAGCATATTGCTGCCTGATTTGCTCAACTCGCTCAAGCTCGTGCATCTGCCGCGAGAGTCGCGCGCTTTCAAGTGCCCGTACTTTCTCTTGAATATCGACTTTTGCCTGTTCATAGGCAGTGAGAACTGTCGCCATGGCCTGGTCCTTTGTAGGTAAGTAAACCGCAAGCAGCATGGGCGCCAGTGCCAGGCGCAGCTGCCGTAAACCTGCCTGGCATCAGATAATTCGCGCCCTACCCGCGCAACAAGCGTCGGCCAAGTCCGGCTGTAAACAGCTTATCGGGGGGGGTACGGGTGCGGCCTCAGGGGCGCGTGCATGAGCACGTCCCAAAATTATGAGCCGCTGCCCATAGTGGCACATATTCGTCCGCAGAAGTGGCACGCCTGGAAAGCGTGAAGCGCAAGCTCCAAAACAAGTGGCTTGAACCCACAGGTTTTACTTAAGACTGCGCGCCTCGCGCCGTAGTTCATGAGAGTACGGCGCTAAAAACACGCGGATTCCCCAGCGCGCCAGATTCCGCTGGTCAGTATCTGACCATATCCGACCCACATTCTTCTAGGTATTCCACGCATGACTCGCGCCATCTCATGCACTTTTTGTCGTTCCACGCTCAAACAGGGCGCGCCATTGCTGGAGAAAAACGACGCCGCTATCTGTGGCCCCTGCGTCGACGCGTTCTCAACATTATTTGCCGAACGTGCCTGGACCATGGCCACCACCCTCGAAGAACAGCTTGATGTCCTGCTCGATCAAAGTCAGCGCGCACTTGATCAAAGCGCAGCATTGGCGGAACGTGCACGTAGCTGCGGCATCAGTCTGTCCGAGCTGGCCGGTGCAACGAGGGGTAGTCTGTCTTAGTAAGCTCGCCACCCTAAGCGCTGACCTCAGGCGCGGCCTTGTCCTGATCGTCATCCGCCGCACTATCAGTCTCATCGGCACGCGGCGTTTGCTCAACGGCCTGCGCGTCCCTCTCTTCCTGTGGAGGTGGCTCGGTGTCATTCGCGCCATACAGACTATCGACCTCGTCCAGCCACGCCAGCACGGCGGCCAGGTCCGACACCACACCGTAGGGCACAAACGCATAGCGACGGCAATATGGAAAGAGGCCTCGCGCCAACGGAATATTTCGAAACACCGGCACGCCAACGCTTTCTGCGTACTTAATTGCCGCAAGTGCACGTGCATTCGTCTCAATAAGTGAGACAAACGGCATGTGCTCCAAGCCCTTGTGTATGTAGATCGCAATAGCAATGTGCGTCGGGTTGGCAATGATCACCCGCGAAGAACGGATATCGCTTTTCCCCTGCTCGTCGAGCAACTCGGCGTGAATATCGCGGCGTCGCCCCTTGATCAGCGGATTGCCCTGCGTTTCCTTGTGCTCCTGCTTGACCTCATGCTTGGACATTCGCAAGTCGCGAATATGCAGCCAATAACCTGCCATCGCCTCCAGCCCGATCACGGGTGCCACGCACAGCAGGAAGAAAATAATCAGCTTCACCGCCAACACAGACACTATCTCAATCAAGCCAGTTGCACTGGCATTCGGCATCGAAAAAAGGCTGTGCTTGTACAAGCCCCAGAACGCCGTCATGCAGATCGCGCTCGCTGTCAGGAACAGCAAGGCCTTCACGCCGTCTTTGATCGATTTCAATGAGAAAATTTCTTTCAGACCGCTCATCGGATTCAAGCGCGAGAAGTCCAGCTTGAGCACTTCGGTCGTCAATTGAAAACGGGTCTGAACCAGCGACAGCAATATCGCGCACGCGCAAGCTGCGCCGACACACAGAAAAATAATCAGTGCAACATGCTTGAGCACTAACGCCACATATTGCTCTACGGCTACCGAAAACCCGTTTGCAATAATGGAGTCAAACAAGCCAAACACCAGATGCCTGTCAAACAACGCGAATGCCGTGCCAATGACACTAAAAATACAGCCTACCGACACCAGGCCTTCGCTGACGAACATTTGGCCCTTCTTGGCCGAATCGCGTTTCTTTTTCTGAGTGGGTTGTTCTGTTTTCTGTTCCATCTCAGAACCCCCACATCGTAGCCGCGCGTTCAACACCACTATACGCAAGCAGCTTTGACGGAACAATGGCGGAGAAATACAGAATCAGCACGCTGAATGCAATCAAACTCTTGATGCACATGGCGACGGAGAATGCATTTAGCTGCGGTGCAAACTTCGACAGCAGACCCAGCGCAATTTCTGTCAGAAACATGGCCACCACGCAGGGCGCGGCCAGCGTAATGCCAGCAGCCAGGGCGCCCGTCAATAAACGACTCACCGTTTTGACGCCGTCCAGCGTCAACGAGAACACACTCCCCCCTACGGGCATGGCCTCATAGCTGCGCGCCAAAAGCTCGACGACGTCTGTCATGCCGCCGTTAGCCAGAAATATCGCGCCCCAATAAAAGGCCATGAAAGACCCCATGGGAGACGTCTCAATGCCCACGGCGGGGTCAATACTTGCGCTAATCGTGGCACCACGCTGGTTATCGATCATTTCGCCCATCGTCATGGCAATCCAGGCAGGCAATGCAAGCGTCACCCCCAGCACTGCTCCCACCATCGCCTCTTGCGCCATCAGGGAGACCATGTCTGCCCAACTGGCATGAGCCAAACGATCCATATCAATCAAGGGCAACAGCCCCACCGCAACCCAGAACAGCACCACCGTCTTCACAAGACGCCCACCTAAGGTCTCGACCGTAAAAAAGGGCAGAAAGATAACGGCAAGTGTGATGCGTACGGTCGCCAATGCAAGCGAGGGTGCAATCTCAAGAAACTGAACGAGCAAACTCTCCATGGCGTACTTTTTGTCTTTATTTGAGTAACCGCCACGCAGCGTCGGCTAGAAAAGAAATAGAGCTGACTTACCGGAACGCCATGTCAATCACTTCAACACTGAAGCGTTTGATATGCATGGTGAACCAACCCGCCATCATGTAGAGCGAAATACACACCGCCAACAACTTCACGCCGAACGGCAGTGTTTGTTCCTGGACGTGCGTCAGTGCCTGCACCAGAGCCACGGCCACCCCCACCACGGTGGCGATGATGATCGGCGGCGCCGACAACATAATGACCATATAAAGCGCGAGATTGCTCGCGTAAACCACCTTATCCACAAGCCTCTCCTACTTCCACATGGCCGCGTATTGCAGAATCAGACCTTGAACCACCTTCGTCCAGCCGTCGACGGCAACAAAGAGAATTAGCTTGATCGGCAAAGAGATGGTGACCGGACTCATCATCATCATCCCCAGCGCAAGCAGGATGTTTGAAACAATAAGATCCACCACAATGAACGGTAGGTAAACGTAAAAACCAATTTGAAACGCGCTTTTGATTTCGCTTAACGCGTAGGCGGGCAATAGCGCAAAGATGGACACTTGATCGGCAGACTCCACATCGACGTCGGCGCTTTCTTCAGCGCCATGCTGACGCGCATGAATTCCACCGAAAAATGTCAGGATTTCCTTGTCCGAATAGGTGTGCAGATACTCCTTGTATTCCACCAGGCCGTACTCCACGAAGTGCTTCATTGACTCTGCGCTGGTAATTTCCACTCCACTGGCGGCCGAGCGTTCATACACGCGCTCAATGACAGGAGTCATCACAAAGGCCGCCATCATCAGCGCAATGGCCTGCAAGGTCATGTTCGACGGCACCTGCTGTAAGCCGATCGCGTTTCGAATAAGGGAAAAAACAATCGAGAACTTGATAAAGCAGGTACCCGCTGCAATTACAAAGGGCAATAAAGAACCCAGCGCCAGAATGACGATGAGCGAAAAATCGTTCTGAATAAACATCGTCAGTCTTCTGTCGGCCCTGAGCGCCTGGGCCGCGCAAAACTCACACTCCCCACGCGAGATAACTGCACGCCCACTTGCTCGCCCACGGCCACCAGCTCGCCCACACCCAACAGCTCTCCGTGACGCGTCATGACATTGACGTGGAGCTCGCTCGCCGCCCCGATAGGCAACACAGAACCTGCTTGCAGCTCGGCCAGTTCGGCGATCGTCATGTCGCGCCCGCGCATCACAAAACGCACGGAAATCGTCAAATCATCGAATCCCGCATTGATCAATTCACCGTCGCGGGGTGCACGGCCGGCAGTATCTGCATCGACCATTTCGTGATCGACGTGCACCTGCGCTTCCAGTTCTTCGTTCAATACCATCATCTTTCCTTCCATAGAGAAGCCAAAGCGCCGTTCGCCTTGCACAACAAGGGCGGTCTCCCATTGGCCTAATAGCAAATCACCCGCTTGCAGACGGGTTAACTCCTGACGAGTAAGCCAGGTCGTTCCGAAGATCAACGTGGTGGGTAAACGAACGTCGACCAAGTGCGTGTTTCGCCACGAGATCCTCTCGCGAAAGCTCGCGTTATCGCGACACCAATAGATCAGTCCATCCGGAGTTAGCACGGCGGGATGCGCGTGCATTTCCTCTGCGGGCGCCAAGCCTGTCGGCATCCACGGCACCTCTTTCGCGAATGGCAGCCATCGCGCCAGCGACTCGGCAAGTTGTGGCCGTGCCTCGTGAGCCAGATTCAAGAGCGTGGCATCATCCAGGCCAAGCGCGCTGGTTTCTACCGGATACTCAAAACACACTGAAAACAATGTCGCCAACGGCAACCAAATCATCAAGGATTGGCCACCATCACTACCCCGCAACGCAAGAACGGGATCTGTGCCGTCATTCCGCCCACGGCCGCAAGCCAGACTGGTGCCTTGGGGCAAACGCGCCGCATACCGAACGAGATCGGGTTCCAGGCGACGCAACGCATTTACAACACTCTCCATATCGCGCGTAACTCCTCTCAATATTTACGGGGCCGGTCATCTGACTCCTCTCGAACCGGCACTGTTTTATTTACCTTCGCCCTCACCGACCACGACGTCATTCTTTGTGTCAGCTTTCGTGCGTTCGCATTCAATGCCACAGCTACCGCCAGCGTCTGCGTCGTAATGTCTACAACGGTCGAGGTTCCTGCGGCCTGGCGAAACTGCAACGTCAACAATTCACCTCCCGCGCCTTTAAATCGATAGGTCAATACTCGATCCGTATGACTCAGTACGGCCCCCGCAGTGCGAGCAACAGCCACGGCCTCGTAGGCCAACTGCCGTTGCGAACGCATTTGTTCGTGTGCCTGTGCCAGCGCCTTATGCTCTTTTGGCGAGGCGGATTCTTCTGTGCCAATAGCAGCCATGGATGCGAGGGTCAGACGATCCGTGCCACCATCGCCACCGTTGACGCCAGCTTTGCTGAGCGCAAGGCGCAATTTCTCGCGTCCTTCAGCATGAACACGCGCCTCGTTCTCTTGAGAGGCGAACGCCGCGTCAGCAGCCGTGGCCTGCAGCGCCGCCGCCCTGTCTGGAACGTTTTCTGCTGCAGCGCAACTGTTTGCCAAGGTATGGCTCAAGAGCGGCGTGCCTCGCTGTACAGCCCTCTCAGTGAATCCGGGATCAGTACCAAGGGCGTCAGGCCTCTGTGGATCGGGCATGCTGTTGCCACGAGCTACCGTTGGCTCCCGCCCTGTGGGGCGAGCATCTGCCGTTCGCATGGCAATCGCAGCGCTACTGGAAGCAGACTTGCCGCCAACGCCTGCACCGGCGTCTCGCGTGGTTGCCAATCGAGGTCTATCACGCTGAGCAAGTTGACCTCGTTCCTCCACGCCATCAACAGGAATCATGATGCCACCCGCCCCGTGGCCCTCACCATAAAGATTCCTTGAGAAATCTCGCATAAAGGAATCGCCCGTTCCCGTCTCAGGCCGACTCTGCCGCTGGCTAAGTGCGGAGCCGTCGGCGTCTCCTGCAGGCCCCGCACGGCTACCCTTCTTGAGCTTCTCCTCGGCGAAGCGTTCCTCAATAGGCGTGGGATAGTTATCCGCAGCCTCTGGCAAGGGTTCGATATCGATGTGGATATCGGAACCCATCTGTGAAACGCTCGCCGACCCATTCATCGCACCATCTCCTGCACTTCTGACTCAAGTGCCGCGTCAACGGCAAGAGCCTGCTTCGCGCGCTCAATATTGAAAATCTTCGAGTACATGGCGGCGCGTTGGCTCGCCTGGGAGAAAGCAATTTGATTCGCCTGTACCTGTTCCATCGCGGCATCAGCGCGCAGCATGGCCTGCGTAAGGTTCGTGCTGAGATCGAGGCGCTTGGACAGCAATACCCCTTCCTTTTGCTTAACCTCAAAAAGCGCACAACGACTCAATCGATCCCCTTCGTGCACTCCCCACAACGCTGACAGATCACGCTCAATGCGAGCTAACGCTTCCTTCAGTGCCTGGAGCTCCGTCTGAATCTCTTGCAAGCGCGCATTGGCGTGGGCCAACTCGGCACGATGAGACCAGGAACGCCGTTCATACAAACCGGACATACGCCTACTGACGAGCAATCTCATGTAGACCTCCTATCGTGCGATCGATCTCGCTGGTTTCATGTCGACCCTGAGTGAGAAAGGAACGAATGCTCTCTTGTTGATCGATGAGCGCGTCTGTTGCACGGTTTTGACCTGGCTTGTACTCGCCTAACTCAATCATGAGCTTCAACTCATCCAGCTTGCCCAGCTTCGCGCGCACCACCGCCGCAGCGGCAATGGCCTCTGGCTCGGCAATGTGGGTGGCCACCCGACTGGCGCTGCGAAGCACATCGACAGCCGGAAAATGCCCCACCCCCGCCAGTTGGCGAGACAGGTAAATATGGCCGTCAATAATTGACCTGACCTCTTCGCCAATAGGATCCGTCTCGTCCTCGCCTTCCAGCAAAACGGTATAAAAGGCCGTCAAATTGCCTGCGCGTGTCGCACCGCCTCGTTCAAGCAAACGAGGCAAATTATCGAAAACGGATGGTGGATAGCCTCGACGGGCAGGAAGCTCTCCAGCCGCCAACGCAATATCGCGTAGCGCCCGCGCATAGCGCGTGACCGAGTCCATCAGCAGCACCACATTTTTGCCCTGGTCTCGGAAGTACTCTGCAATAGAGGTTGCAATCAGCGCCGCGTTCTTGCGCTCCACTGGTGGCCGATCCGAAGTGGCAAAAACGACAACCGTGCTGCTTCGACGTCCCTCTGGAATGCCATCTTCAATAAACTCCGCCACCTCTCGGCCACGCTCGCCTACCAGGGCCACCACGAACACATCCGCCGTCGTGTGTTCGATCAGCATCGACATTAGCGTGGTCTTTCCCGCCGCAGCAGGCGCAAAGACGCCAATACGCTGGCCATAGCCGCAAGGAATCATGGCGTCAAGAACCCGGATTCCCGTCACGGCCTGCTCGCAAATGGCTGCCCGCTCCTGAAACGCCACCGGCGCTCGATTCAAGGACATCCGTTCGACATCCCCCACTGCCGGTGCGGACTCGGCGAATCGATGGCGAACTTGTCCGTTACCGTCGACCACGCACCCCAACAAAGCCGACGAAACAGCAACGTCCATTTGCCTGCCAGAGGGGATCACAATGCAATCTTTGGATAACCCGAAGGCGTCTCCGACGAGGCTCAGCAACGCACCCTTTGCCTCCAATGCCACCACCTCCGCCTCGCACACTATGCTGGCATCGGCAATGCCCCGCCGCACGACACAACGTTCGCCGATGGCCACACCATGGAGCGGAGCGCGCAAGGTGGTCGCACTAATGTCAGTGGGGCGAACCAGATGGCGCACGACAACCGGTGCCATCACACCCGGCTGCATTGGGCCATCCGCAGAACAATGTCATAGAAATCGCCGATGGCATTACCAAAATCCACGGCATTAACGACGACCTTGTTCTCTACCAAAACAGACACAAACAACACATGCGCCTCTCTCAGCATGAAGGCGTGGCGGCCCACGAAAGCGTCGTTCTCTTCCATCAGAATCGGCAAATATCCCGCCGCATCGTGGCGCAGCAACCCTTCGTCGAAGACACCCAAGGGCGCGCGCAGCCACACCCGCTCCTGCTCTTCATAAATGACGATCGTTCGATCGCCTTTGAACTCGAGCTCAATGCCAGAGTGCCGATCAATCGGCATTGACAAGGCATCAGCGCGACCAATTTCCTCCAGAACGTTCTTCACACATACCGATATATCAGACATCACACTTCCCTTATCTTTCATTAAATAGAGTCAACAACATTTACGGACACCCCTTCCGCGATCTCTCCGAAGGAAAGCACTTCCAGCTCTGGAAACCGACCTTCGATCAAGCGTTTCACAAAGCATCGGATATCGACCGCACAAACCACCGTGACGTCTCGCAGCGGATGAGCGCAGGTACGAACCCGCTCCGCCAACTGCCCCAGAATCATTTCCGTTTTTTCACCGTCCAGATTCAGAAATGTGCCCCCCGCGGTCTGTCGGATAGCGCCACGTATCGTGTCTTCCACATCAGCTGACATCACAAACGCGCGCAGCTCCCCGTTGCGCGAGAACTTCGCGCTGATATACCTGGCTAGCGAGCAACGCACGTTCTCCACGAGCATGACGGTGTCGCGCTCTTTGGGTGCCCATTGCGAGATGGCGTCCAGAATGACTTTCATATTGCGGATCGAGATACTTTCGCGGATCAAGCGCTGAAGAACTTCTGCAATACGCTGCACGGTGGCGTGTCGATACGCTTCCTTCAGCAGCTCCGGATACTTCTCCTCCAGGCCGTCCAGCAGATCTTTCGTTTCCTGAATACCGAAGGACTCTGAAATATTCCGAGCCGTCGCCGTCAGCATCTGATCCACAATCACATCGCTAGCAGACCGGAGCGCGACGTTGGGTAAATTCGCCACTTCGTCAGACGCCCAATACGTGGTCTTTGCAGCGTCGCGCACTTCTTCCAGAGGCAAGCCCATGGCGTGAACTTGTTCTGCCCCTTGGCTCACGCACGCTTTTCCAAAAACCACATGGCAAGGGCCAGCCATCACCTCGTTGATCATGAAGATCACTTTGTTTCGAGCCTGGTTCTCGTCAAATTGCAATTGCATCTTCGGCAAACGCAGACCCAACTCGACAAATGCGCGCTGCTGCAACACGGCCGGCAAGTCCATCGACTCCATTTCGGCCCGATTGTCGGGATGCGTCAGCGCCAACATGGGTATCGTTTCTGATGAGGTCTTGGACAGATCGAATTCATCACCGGAAACATCGCCCGATTTCGCCGCACTGGACGTATTTGGAAGCGCTCGGTTTTTCTCGTCAGGTTTAGCGTTCTGGTCGCCATGGGCTCGTCTTCGTCTGGTCCAATACAACAAGCCAAACCCGGCCGAGATTGCCCCGAAGGCTGCCAATGGAAAGCCCGGCAGCAAACCGATCATCAGCGACAAACAAGCGACCACTAGAATCACGAAATTATTCGCGGTGAATTGGGTCACCACGTTTTTGCCCAGGCTTTCGGTTTCGCCACTGACACGCGTGACCACAAAACCGGCACCCAGCGCAATCAACAAGGCGGGCAGTTGCGCCACCAGGCCGTCACCGATAGTCAGCAAGGTATAGGTGTCAACAGCCTCCGAGAAGGTGAAGCCCAAACGCGACATCCCGATGGAGATGCCGCCGATAAAGTTCACGAAAATAATAATGATGCCTGCGATGGCATCACCTTTGATGAACTTCATGGACCCGTCCATGGCGCCAAAAAGTTGGCTTTCCTTCTCGAGTACGGCCCGCCGCTCCCGAGCCTGATCTGCGTCTATGACACCGGCTCGCAAGTCTGCGTCGATGCTCATCTGCTTACCCGGCATGCCGTCAAGTGAGAAACGGGCGCACACCTCGGCCACGCGTTCAGAGCCTTTGGTAATCACGATGAACTGCACCAGGGTCACAATAGCGAAGATCACAAAACCGATGACCAGATCTCCCCCAATCACGAAGTCGCCGAACGTTTCAACGATGCGACCGGCGTCAGCCTGCAACAGAATCTGTCGACTAGTGCTGATGGATAGGGCTAAACGGAAGATCGTGGTGAGCAGCAGCAATGAAGGAAATGAAGAAAACTCCAACAATTGCTTCACATAGAACGCTCCCACGAAGATCAGCAGTGAAATAACAATATTCACGGCAATGAACATGTCGATCAGCGGCGTCGGCAAAGGGATCAGCAACATGGCGATCACAATTACCATCAGCGCCACAATGGCCAACTCGGGCCGAGTACTCAACGCCAGCGCGAATCGCCTTAAAACGCTGTTTTCAGAAGCCATATACATCTCAAAGGGAATATTGACTGGCAGCGCGTAGCGCATCCGCCAAAGGAATTTCCGCGCGCTCGCAGCTCATTGCCACGTACATCCTTTCCTGTATGACGACAGGAAACCCGGGCGCACCATCCAGCATCGACAACCGGTTGAATAGCCCCAGCACATCCGTGCCATAAGCCGATGCCTCTCGCAGAATCACCACAACGCCCTCGCGTCGCTCCAGAATCAGTGCGACACCGTTGACGCTTGCGTCAATGCGTGGTTCACGTTCAAGCGCCACTAACAAATCACGCGTCACAGCCATCGTCCCCGTGCCCCCAATTCGGCGGATGCCAGCGGGAACGTTCCCGGAGGCAGGTTTTCCGCTAACGCGTCTAATAACAGGCGCTTGGCTTTATTCGCATGCTCGACGTCTTGATGGAAAACGCGCGAAGGAATCGCCGAAACCGCTGTCAACACGGTTTGGACGGCCGCCGGTGCCTGATCGGGCATCGTCAGACTCAAACATTGCGCCAGCAAGGTGTCGTAGAGCTCTTTACCCAGTGCCGGAAAACGAATGGCCCGTACAAAGAACCTTGCCAAGGCCGGGGTGTCGTCAGCGTCCGCTGCCAGCACGCCGGACTGCACCAGAGATGCTGAAAAAGCAACATCAGAGCAGCGCAACAAGCGCAGCTGACCAAGTTCCGACAGGCGATTACCGAACTCCACCACCGAACAACTCGGATCGCTCGCACCCATATCAGCTAACAACGCCGCTTCCAGAAACGCCACAACCTCTTCACGCACCTCGGCGCCGAAATCGTCCAACAGACGTTCATAGACGTGCAGTGTGTCTTGCTCGGAAAAGAGAAAATCGCCATAGGTTTTCCGGAGTGCCTTTGCCCGTAAGCGCAAACGTTGTGAAAAGGCCTTCGCCGCCACGCCGGCGTTCATACCCGCACGAACTGAACGTCCGTTCTCCCCTGCCAGGAGCAGTGCGTAGGCTTGCGCTGCCGCCCTCTTTAAGGCGGCGCGCTCTTCTACTTCTGGCTCGTCAGAGCGGAATAGCTGTGCCAAAGCCGCGGCCAACTGCGCTGGGTCTCGGTACAAGCGCAATGCCGCCGCAAGAAAACGGCGCGGGTCATAGCCGACATCCGCAGAAATCGCAGTCAAGCGCTCAATGGGTTCTGCATTGCCGTCCTGTTTGGCACGCTCGGCCTCTTTCGCCCCTTCGCTCAAATTTCGGCGCGTTTCACGAGTCTGTTGCGTCAGGCGACGACGAAACTGGCTCAAAGCCGCCGCCATATCGTCCTGCATATCCATCACCAGCGAGCGCTGCGAGGGAAGCAACTCGATATCTTCAGTGGGCGCCGCGCCCGGCCGCGTGCTGGTGCTAGTCACGCTACTGAACGTGGCACGGGTGTCGAAACCGGAGCGATTAACTTCCATAATCGTTCCAATCGACAGATAGCGCGATGCCAGCGTGCAATGGACTCATTGAGGCACTCGGGGCCAACGGCTGACCTACCTTCGTATCTCGACGCAGCGTCAATGCTCCCGCCACAGTAGTGGCAGTTCGTGGCATCTGCACTTTGCCCGGCTGAGTTGATCGATGATTGTCTTCACTCTTCCAGGGCGATGCGTCCACCTGGAATCGATGCACCGCATCTTGGACCAAATCGTTTCGATCAAATGCGCTGTCGTCTGTGAAGTTGCTTTCTTCTTCCAATACCCTGGGGCGAATCAGAAACAGCCGCACCTGTTGCAGGCCGGTCGTGGATTCACTACGAAATGCACGACCAATGACGGGGATGTCACCCAGCAAGGGAATCTTGTTTGTGCTGGTGCTCACCGTTTCATGCGTGTAGCCACCAACCAGTAAATTCTGACCACGCCCCACCCGGGCAATTGTGCTGATATTGGTGCGACGCACTTCAGGCAGAGTATCTACACGGGTCTCAGATTGCGATCCATCTTCAATGTCGAGCAGCATTTCGATGTGGCTATTGTCTTTGCCCACCTTGGCCGTTACGTTCACCATGGTGCCGTAGGCCACTTTCTCCAGCGCCACCGAACGCTCGCCTTCCAGACGCACGTAGAACGTGCTGCTATTGTCAAAACTTGCCGGAATGTTCTCTTGCGCCAACAGAATCGGGCGCGACACCACTTTGGCTTTTCCCACACGGTTCAACGCGGTAATGTTCGCCAAAAAACGCGACGTCTCAGCATTACCCAAAATTCCTGGGCTGTTGAACACAACTCCGCCCACGCTTCCAACCTTCAGATTGGCTTCCCACTTGACGCCAAGATCTTCGAAATCATCACGCGTGATATCGATAATCCACAACGACAGCTCAATCTGCGTGCGAGGCGCGTCAAGATGCTCCACCACGGCCTTGACCTGATTCACGCTTTTTAGGTCACCAATGAGAATCAAGCTGTTCGTATCGGGATGCGCAATGATGCGCACGCCCTGCAACTGCAGCACATTCTGCCCACCAAGAGCCGCCAGCGGATTCGTTGCGGCAGCCGATGCTGCGGCAGCCGGTGCTGCGGCAGCCGGCGCTGCAACCGCATCGCTGCTCAAACCGGCTTGCAGCAAGGCAGGCAGTTGACCCGCTGGAATGGGCCCAGCCGCCGGGGTTGGCACGGGTGCCGTTGGTAGTTGCATCGCGCCTGCCGCCATGGGCTGCGCCTGAAACACCTGTTGAAGCAGGGTCACAATGCTGGGAACGACCACATCGGCCCCCCGACGTTGAAACTTGCGATCGGTCACGAAGGCATAACGCATCTTGACCGTCTCAACGACGTCTCCTGCAGCCGAGACGTTGGGGGCTGCATCTTGGGCCACGCTATTGAGCACGTTGTTCACCAGCTCCGCATACTTGGGCGGTGCCGAGTAATAAGCCGTTTGCGTACGCTCATCAAAGCGAATGGGATAGCGCGAATCAAACAGCGACGATCGCTTCAGAAAATGCACCGTATCCGCATAGCGCTGTGCCGTTACCTTGGCCACCTTGCTGACAAGCTCTCCGCCGTCATAGACATAGATAGCCGAGCCGTCGTAATACCAGATGAGGCCAATCGTGCTCGCAAGTTGATTCAGTGCCTCGAACGGATCGGAAACATCAAAGTTGCCCGACACGCGATGACGCTTGGCGGCGGTGCTAACAATGACGCCACGCTTGGCCTGCGCGCCTATGGCGCGCAAGACCGTCTCCAACGCCTGATTGGAGACTGCCAAGTTGGCGTTTCCAGGGGGCTTGCGGGTAGGCGTTGCCAGGCGCCCTTCATGCGACTGCGAAAGTGTGCTGTTCGAATTCTGCGAATTAGCATCAGCCAGCGAAGCCACCGGTGTGGCGGCGGCTTGCGTTGCGGCGGCGAACAGCGCGCACACAGACAAGCGACGAACAAAGGAAATACTCTTCATATAAATAGCGTGCGAGCGCCCTTCACCTCGTTGAATAGATATTGAATTAGGTCTACATCCTGTGGATTCGCACGGAATCCCACTGCAATCGATCCTTGACTCAACACAAGCGTTACCGGATGGGCAAGCACCCACTGAAGCCATTTGTAGCTAAGCACCTCGTACGCCAGCTCCAGCGCGGCGAGGTTCGCGGGCAATACCGGGATTTCGAAGAAACAGTCGCCTCCCGGCAGAACACGCAAGCTCTCTCGGGTGATGCCGTGCTCTGCGAAGAGCGCTTCGAAATTGAACTCGCTCATGGCTTGTCCGTTTGGCAGGCCGCGTTCTTCGTAATCAACGAGGGAGGCATGCCAAAGATTCCACGAATCTCACGCGAAAAATGGGCAGCGGATGAATAACCATTGCCCATTGCGACATCGATCAATCCGAAATCCGTCGTGGCCAGTTCCAGCACAGCGCGCGCGGCGCGCCACTCACGCATCCGACGCTTGGTGCCCTCACCCAGCATCAATCGACTCATCCGCCGAAAATGCGAATAGGAAAGCCCGTAATTCGAGCTCAACTCTTTCAAGCGGGCGTCTCCGCAGTTCTCGATAAGATAGGCGGCCAAGGTGTAGCTTTCTCGCGCTCGCAACAAAGCAAGCAGACGCTGCATACTCGGATCAGGGTCCATCATCTTGCGCGTGAATGCCACCTCGAACGCCTGCCGTATATACGGCCCTTCAAGCGATAAAGAAACCACTATTGGCTTCAAATGGGCATCTTGCATTTGCGTCGAGTGATCCCGACTGACAACCCCGCCGTCTGCAAAGGCCGCGAAAGCGGCTTGTCCGTCAACGCTCAGTGTCTCGATGTCCGCGGCGTCCAAAGACCACCCTGAATCTCGACGTGGCAACCAGATCACGGACGTCACCGACACATCCAACCGCAGCGATTCCTGAGAATCTACCGATCTAGCCTGTGTCCCGGGGGGTACCAGCAGCAACGAGCCGGGCATACCGGCGCTCGCCTGCACCACCATTGGCAAGTGCTTTTTCATATTCAACGCTCCATTCATCAGTAATTGATTCGCCACCTAAAGGTGACGTTTATGGGGGTATGAACATCTTTCGCACCGACCGCTGCACGTCAAGAATTTTGAGTTCTTACTCGTAAATCCCTGCTATTTCAGGGACGAGACAACTTGAAACTTCACGCGCCGGCAGAGGCTCCCCCGACCAGAGAACGAAGTGTATTTAGCGCCGAACATCAAAGAAATAATGGTTCGTTTAGTTTCAAGAGAAAGACAGCTGCGTAAGCTTCGTTTCTATCGAACAAGGGCTTTTTGCTGCGGCAAGGGGCCACCTCGCGACTATCGCGATTCGGCTACGTAACAAGAACCGTGGCCCCAAATACAGAAAGCACTCAGAGAAATTTCATGGCGCCTTACAAACTCAAGATCCTGTCCGGGCCTTTATTCGGCATGGACATCCGTTTGCCCGCTACCGAGGTCTTCTTCGTAGTCGGCAATCACGAACAGGAACATCAAGCGCCTCAGCAGGCGTCAGGCGCGAACGTGGCACACGTCAATAGTTTCGCGGTCGATTCCCTGTATTTGCCATTGGCTTATGCCGCGCCGAATTTCACATTGACGCTAACCCAGGTCGATGCCGACCAAGAACCCGCTCTCTCGGCAACTGTCCTTGACGAGGCCTCCCCAAGCCACGTCCTGGCATTGCCCTTAAACGAACCGGTATTGGTCGGCCGAGTCTGGATTGCAGTCGCATCCATTGTTGATCCCTGGTCTACAGAGGTCACAAAATTCACCTCGCCGCGCGAACCTGCCCCCGAGAACGCAGTGGAAGACGCGCGCCCCCAGCTTTCCGAGACTGACGCCTCTGTAATCGTTGGCGAACTGATGCCTGCTGCCACCACTAGCGTGCTGGCGAGCGGCAATAGGCGCGTTGAAACCATGAAAGTATTGCTGAGCAGGCGGTCCACGGTTTTATTTGGAATTGTGCTCGTGGGCTTAATGATCAGCGCCATCTCTGCTCGTCCTTTCCTGGCGAAAGAGGCAGGAAACGCACTAGCGCTTGCGCCCACGCAGGCCACTATGGTCGCTGGGGCCAAGGCATTCATGGGCACCGACAAACGCCTTTACTTCATCACCGAAGACGCAAGGCAGTCCGCAGCCGTGTTACGCGCGCTCGCGTCCCCGTCGTCACCTACGACACATGCTGGTGCTGTAGTAATCAGCCGCGAAGATCTCGAAATCCGCATCGGAAAAACGCTGGAACGCCATACCGTCGATTTTTTCAAAGTGCGATTACACGACGTGCAAAACCCCAGTGTGCTGGCAGAGCCGCAAACAACCGCAGGCCAGGATGCCGCCAACAAAGAACTCTTGACCGCTTTTCCCTTCATTCGAAGCTTGAACTTTCAAAGCACTTCGCTCGGGGAAGTTCAATCGTACGCAGTCCGCGCGCTTCAGCGTGCCGGTGCCTCGTTCGATATTGCGAACGATGACCCGCTGTCATTCTTGGTGAAGATGCCGGCCAGCGACTATGCATTGGCCGCGCTGCGAGACCAGATCAAAGACTTCCGCTCGCGCTGGGATACCCGCCACACCACCTTTGGAGGCATCGCCAGCGATACGCATGATCAGAATTGGCTGGTCACAAAAGAAGGCATAGGTGTACGGCTAAGCAAAGGCCAGACGCTCTGGCGCTTTGGCGCTGCTGACACGTCCAAACCATCAACCACGTTCTGACCCTGGCACGTCAAGTTGCACCAAAGAGTGTTCCAGATTCAACATCATCAGAGGCTAAACCCCGCCACTACGCATAGATATTTTTACAACGTATTTCAACAGGGCCAACACCAGGCGACGCTTTCCCCTCGACTCACCGTCTCTTGCAAGACGAGTGATCGACCTTTTACTCAAACAACTTTTAATAAGCGACGCGCCAGAACGATGGCGTAAGCGAAAAAACCATGGCAATTTTGATCGAAACAGCCGGCCTTCACGTACGCATGAACGACGGCAAGGTTTGGGATGGGCTCAAGAATGACAAAGCCCCAACTCAAGCGCAAGGCGAAGGCCAGGAGATTCATAATCTTCAATCCAACCTGACCGACGCATTCATGAATGCGATACGCCCATCAGAGCTTAATTTGCAGGATGCATTACAGAAATTGGTCCAGAACAACACAGACCCTGCAACCTTGGCGAAATTCCAGATGGACTTCGCCTCTTTCTCCACCCTGACGGCGGTTTCTACCCAGGTCTCAAAGACGTGGAAAGACAACCAACAAGGTCTTGCACGCGCGCTGTAAGCGCATCAATTAAAAACCAACGGCTACCCGCCATTCATCGAGATAACCAAAATGACCGTAAGCATCAAAGTACCTGGAAAAGACGAAACCAAAGACCTCATCAGTGACATGGGAGCGGCTTTCATGACGGCCATTGTGCCGTCAGAAGCGAAACTCCAAGCCGCGTTAGAGGCATTGGTGAAAAACAATACTGACCCTGCCACGTTGGCCAAATTTCAAATGGACTTCGCCTCATTTTCCACCATCACTTCCGTATCGTCTCAAGTGACCAAAGCCTGGAAAGACAACGTGCAGGGTCTGGCACGAGCGCTGTAATTGGCGTGCGCATATCGCGGTACTACTTCCTGCAATAAGGCATTTAGCAGTTATGGCCACAGCCATAGCGATTTCACCGGGCGATACGTCACTCGGTGAGCCAGGTCCTTTAACCCAGCACTCACTCTCCACTTACCATGATCCATCGAATCAATCAGGGGCTACTCCTCGATACCGCTGGCGAGCTTGCCACTCCAGCACTGACCTCACTGGAAGACCGTTTCGTCCAGACCTTGCATAGCAGTGCGAGGTCTGCCGACCATTACAAGACTGTTATTCAGGATGGCCTGCTAAACCCGACCGGCAGGCCCGGCGATGTTCTCAAGCTGCAAATGGTCTCAGCTGAACACACGACGCGCACCACTGTCATTAGCGCCCTGGCAAAAAAGGCCACCTCCACCATTGAGACCTTGCTGAAATCGTGAAGATCGTCAAAGGCCTATGCGTCATCGCAATCGTCTTGCTCGTGGGCTGCAAACAGGAGCTACTCGTAGACCTGGATCAACAGCAAGCGAACGAGGTGGTTGCGGTGCTTCAAAAGCACCACATCAATGTCGAAAAGCAACGAGCAGAAAAGGGGAAATTCAAAGTTGCAGTATCGGACGAGGACTTCCCTGCTGCCGTAGATGTGCTGCGCACCTATGCGTTGCCTTCCAGACCGACGGTGGAAATCTCCCAGATTTTCCCCTCGGACACGCTGGTTTCCACACCCTTGGCAGAGCGCGCGCGCCTGATCTCTGGCGTAGAACAGCGGCTGGAGCAGAGCTTGCGCGGCATTGACGGCGTGGTATCCGCAAAAGTACACGCCAGCTATAGCACTGTCGACAACCCTAAAGCCGCGGCGCCGCCTAAGGTTGCCGTCATCATCAACCACACTGGCGTGTTAAGCGACGGCGTTTTCCCAGAACAGGTAAAGCGCATGATGGCCAACAGCTTTGAGAATGTCTCCGCGGAGAACATTTCGGTCAGCTTATTCGCCATTCAAGCCGGGGCAGTGGGCATCCAAGACATCCTGCCCTATAGCGCCGCGCCCGCCACGTTCGGAGTGCCCAAAGGCTGGCAAGCGCTGACCATGGCCGCTGCCGGCGCGGCCGTCCTGCTGGCGTTGTGCGGCGCCTTCGTGCTTGCACGTAAAAGACGCCCCAGCATTTAGGAGACGGTGTGCACGCTCAAAAGAACATGCTCATTAAATGCCTTCGCATCTTGCATCAACCCGCAACGTATACCCATACATCATGGCGCGACATGGCATCCGGCAGGCCTTTGCTCCAGGTATGGGTAGACGCGCAACTACGACGCACGTCCAACCTGCATCCGGGCAATGCACCACAAATTCTTGACGACGACATTGGCACCTTACTCGTGCGCCATTGGAAAGCACTGCCTACCTTCGCAACTATGTTGAATACCTGGCTGCTAGGAGCAGAAATCGTCAGTAAAAATCTGCTGCACACCCTGGAACCCACACACCGTGCATTGCTCCACCTCCCCATTTCCCCGCCTGCAGCGCCTGCCAGCAGGACACATGGCACCGTCGCCTACATAGACGCCCGGGCAGGCATGCAAGCGCTCATCCATTGCGCCCACTCTGTATCTCCCGCATTAGGACAGCGTGTAGCTCTGGTGCTTCCCAAACAGAACAGCGCATTGTGCTTTACCCATCAGGACACCATGAAAATTCGATCCGCCCTTAAATTCTCGGCCTGCTATGTTGCGCAAACTTGAACTGCCCACCTGGTTGAAGACAAGTGGCATGCGCGTCATTACGCGTCGTCAGTTAGCGCACGCTGACGGCGCGCAGAACATTACCCATGACGCGAAAGCGCGCGCGCGCCAGATGATCAAACAGGCTGAGATCGATGCTGTGACCTTGCGACGCCAGGCCATGCAACAGGCCTTTGACCATGCGCTACGTCAGGCGGCACTGCCCATTGCCCGCTTTCTGGCAGGCACCGCAAAGTTGCACAGCGATCTTCTGAAAGACGTGGACATGAAGCTGGCGGCTCGCTTGCGGGCCGCTGGTTGCGATCCGGCCATCGTCCAGGAATTCCTGTTGGCGCAGTTATCGCCCTCAACGTCCGATCGTCGCCTCGTTGTTTATGTTCCGAAAGACTACCCCCACAAAAGCGAGCTCGACTCCCGCCTACGCACACGCTTTGACGATATCGATTGGCGCGAATCAGCAAATTCGACTAGCTACGCGATAGAGGTGGACGGCCAAGCCTGGGAAGTCGATTTCGGCACGAATGCCGACGCGGCTACCCAACACATTCTGAATGACAGCAGAGCCACACAAGGATACGAGCAAGAAGGTGCCGCGCTCGCTGAAGCGGTACACAGCAGCCTTATCCAGGCCTCCACCCTATCGATCTCTGGAATTTCCCACTGAGAAAATGCGATGACAGCAGCCATTTCCAGCCCCGCAGGCCTGACACCAACCCAAGAGAACCGTCCCAGCGCGGCCTCTACCGTACAAGCCGCCTTCCAACAAGGTTTGACGCCCGCATTGATCAACGCCATGCAGCCCCCCGAAAACGAACTATTGAGTCGGTTCACTACCTCTGCCGTAGATCCACTGATCCCTGAGAAGACAAGCATGCGAACGCTGATCAATCCCGCGGGCCCATCCATCGAACAGATGAACAGTATTCGTACTATGATGAAGGAAATGAGCTTCAACAGCTTTCGGGATTTCTTCGTTAAACACAAAGAACTTCAGGAAGATGATGAGTAAAGCTGCTCGCCGAACTGCCAGAAATCATGGAGTTCCAATGTATAAAGTGGCGATTGCTGACGATCATCCCGTCATTATTCAGGCGCTTAAATTCGCCCTGAAGTCTATTCCTGACCTGCAAATAATCGTCGAATGTTCCACGGGCGATGCTCTGCTTAGCGCGCTGCGCAACACACCGTGCGACGCCATCATTACTGATTTCTCAATGGCAGAAGAACAAGACCCGACCAATACCTCGGGCTTGGATCTGGTGCGTAAATTGCGCCACCTGCAGCCCACTGCCAAACTTATTGTCTACACCATGGCATTAAACCCATGGGTCATCTCCAGCCTGCTCGACCTGAAAATCGATGCATTGATCAGCAAGCTTGATGAACTGGGCGAAGTGCCGCGCGTATGCCAGGAACTCGTTCAGCGCAAGCGCTCCTATATTTCCCCCGCCATTCGCAGAACACTTGAAGAGCGTGGAAACATGCTTGGTGACACCGTCACCTCGGTTAGCCTGACGCCCAAGGAACTGGAAATCGTCCGCCTGTTCGCAGGCGGTGCCAAGCTCACAGAAATTGCTGCACGCCTGAACCGTGCGCCCGGCACCATTAGCGCGCACAAGTTCAATGCCATGCAAAAGCTCGGCATCACCAGTAATTCAGAACTGGTCAAATACGCCCTGGATCAAGGTTTGAGTTAATTTTCCTTTAGGCATAAAAAAAAACAGCTCTAAGGAATATCTATTTCTCTCCAGATTTCACGGACCTCACGCATTACAGGAGTATCCGAGGGGTCGGCATCGACAATGACAACGTGGGCAACGTTGGAAAGAAACGGGGCATCTGCTACGCGACACTCTTCATTGAGCCATTAGCTCTTCGAAAGAGAATGTGTGGCACATGCCCCGTTTTCATGCTGTTCTTTTTCCGCAAAACGCTGACGACACCACCCCAGCTCTCTCACCGTACCGGGTGGCCCCAGCTCTTCAGGCGCGACTTAATAAGATCGGTATAACGGCGATGATGCACCGGCGTCTTTGAGTGGTAGGCGCCCACGCCATACCAAAGGTCTCCGCTGCGGTGAATCTCTCTGGCAAGAATCCAGGCACCCACATAAGCGTTCACGCAAGCACCGCCCAAGTGCTCTTTATTAATGCCGTACTTTTGAAGCGTAGGCAGATGAATGGAATTGATTTGAAAAAGACCAATATCAACAGATCCGTTTTTGTTCTTGCCCAGCGCACTTGGATTAAGCCGTGACTCTTCCCAGGCAATAGCGCGCAACACAATCGGTGGCACCTGGTGATATTGCGCGGCATCGCTAATGCAATCCGCCATCGCGCCTGTAGACACCAAAGAAAGCAACACGGCTCCCCCAATGCGTCGGTAGGCAACACACATAACTGACCACATTACAGATTGTCGGCGGTCGCTTCGTCGTCGACCGTTTCTTTAGCCAACGCACCCGATCGCTTAATAGCATCGCCGTAAACACGAGCCCGTTCCGCCAATCCTGCATCGTCGCTGTTCTCAGCGACCAGTTCAAAACACTTCTTGGCGTTACCCACACGACCGATCATCAGATTGCATTCGCCAGCGTAAAAGACCGGGCGGTAGTCCGTTGGCTTCAGGTTAAATGCCAGCGCATAAATGTCGATGGCCTTCAGATGGTCTTTCTTTAGCTGAAACACCGCGCCTAAACCCAATGCGTACTCAGCGTTGTAGAAGTCATACATAAAGAGAAAACGAAACAGGGTCTCCGCTTCCTTCAAGCGTCCCTTCTGATAAAAGTCGTAGGCATGGGCATACATGCCCTCCATGAACTCCGGGGGTACTTGCTGGATGTCTTGTAGCGTAGCGCCGCCCAGCAGCGCTTCGAGGATGATGTCTGCCCGTTTCTGCGCGGCAGATTCTGCGGCATCTTCAGGTTGATTGACGTCGGCTTGCATGTGCTATTGACCTTGAAAAATAATGGATACAAGGAGAATAGGTCTCGGCCACCGGCAGGAACATCAAGGTTCCTTTAATGTCACAGGCCCTCGCAAAAAGTGAGGCCACTGCTTGCAAAACAAACGGAGTGGCCTGCACGCGTAATACGTGCACCGGCCACTTCGCCATTCTACGAACAGCATTCAGCCCTTTCAGGCCGTCGGGATAGCCCTCTTACGTGAAACGGCGCCACACCATCAATTCACACTGATCTGTCTCGCGGCGGGAATTTCACCAGGCACGAAGGACATTCTCGATCCCACGGATCGGGCTGCACCCATGCTCGTCGTCACACGTCCGCTCTCGGCCCTCATCTCGACAGGTGAGGGATGCCAGGGAGACATGGCTTCGTACAACGGTTGGTAAGGGCCTGTGGCGAACGCTCCCAATTGCCCGCATATTTTCTGACCAATCGACACCAACTCTGAGTCGTCGGCAAGTTCTCTTAGCGCATGCAACATCTCTTTGCCGCTCTCGGTTTCGAAATCCAGCGTTCCATGCTGGTCCCGAGTCAGAGAGTCCATGGTGGTCGTGTACAGCTCGCTTGCACCTCTGGGGATAACATTCTTTGCGTACAACGCGTCTTTACCTCTCCCTAATGCCGTCTCCAACGCAGACCTCAGAAAAATTTCCGGTCTCAAGTACAACGCAGCTTTGGCCAATTCTTGGGCGCTTGTCTTCTTCAGGCCGTGTTTCAGCACTTCGGCCAGCGATTTCCGGGCTTGCATTGACGCGTCGAAACTTGACACACCAGTCAGCGAATCATTGCTTTCCCGCCTGCGAGTAAAGGCCGCACGGGCCTGTTGTGCCTCTTGCTGCTTAAGCACATCAAAATGCGGCGATAAACGTAGCGGCGGGGAAAGGTTGTAGGTAATCCAGGGTGGCGCCACTGTGGCCTCGCTAGCGGGCGACTGAATATCCAGCTCCTTGCTCGTCGGCACGATACGCAGACTGAGCGGAAGACGCGTAGGGGCACGTCGCAAGACAGCTGGCGATTCCTCAGTTGGCTGTGCCCGTCCGTCGTCATCGGTATCCTGATCAGCGCGATTCAATAATGGGCTATCAACACTCAGTTGACGTTTGACGCGAGTATCCAACAGCGGGATAGGCATAGATTCCAGGGGCCCCATTGGATCACGCATGCGTTCGGCTCTCGTATCGACTAAACCCTGCGAAGATGCACTGAATCTACGCATTAAAGTCTGATGGTCCTCCGGAGGCCAGACCGAATCCACATCACTTGAATTGTCACTCGCCAGGGAGGAATCCGAACCACGACGGTCATCGAACCTGAACGGATTTTGATGCCTCAAATCTGACGTCGGAACATCCGGCGACATAGAGAAGACTCCCTGATCATCCTCTGCCAGCGGAGTCTGGCCGGTCGAAGGCGAATATTGGAATTTTAGATTGGGCTGGGCCGAATCTTCGGCAGGATATAAGGGTTTCCGAACCGTCTGTTCCGGGTCCACACCAGGAGACGCATATTGCGACGGTAGATCTTCCACATCAGCGTGGTTAATCACGAACCTGGGATCGCCGCGCAAATCGTTCGAAGACGCATCAGCTCGCCTGAGAGGCTCGCCACTTCGCGCGTGATTAATCTCGAAATGCATCGTGGGCAAGCCCTCAGGCATCTCATTAATCCCTGGCCCCTTGAAGGTCTGCGAACTCACCAGCCGATAAGCATTTGCATCGCCGCTTGCCTGCGGAGAAATGGTGTACGTGATGTTGCCAGAGCCATAGTTGGCGGCCGCATTCACGTAGTTATTGATGACGTAGATGTTCTGGATGGGCAGACGATCTGCCAACGTACGCGCCACTCCCGGTTGGGGTCTCACGCCAGGATGGGCGCTGTCCACTTCGTCAGAGGAGCCTGGAGTGAATGCTGCTGGCGGCATGAAGCGATCACCGGGCACGTCAGTTTCGTTTGCGGCGGAGTGCCTGATCGAACCTGCCGGTGTTCCGGGAGGGCTTGGGAGTGTGGGCAGGGTGCCGGGGTCGTCTGTTCCTGAGGCGGCGTTGGCGTACTCGTGAGAGGTGGGTGTGGGCGTCTGTTCTCGAGCTTTGATATTCACATAATTCACGACTTCAATCTGTTGGAGAATCCACCCGCCAAATCCGCAGCCGGTGGCATGCGCAATATCTCGCCCAGCGCTCGACGGGTTCAGCGCGTCCCTCCAACGCACGTCGCTGAGCGTCTCAACGCTTTGGATACCCTTCGATTGGTAGGACAACTCCAGATCGGGCCGCCTTTCTTGCAACGCTGCAAAGAACGGCTGATATGCCGAACTGATGAAATCTCTCAGTGAATTTGGCCCGTACGTCTCAATTATTTCCAGGGCGCACGCATTTATTTCAGCATTGTTTTTTCCAAGCACTAACGAAATCTTTCCGTTCTTCCGCAACCCTACCTGTTCATGCTTGAGTATGTAGTCCGAGAAGCGAGTCGCCACATTTTTAAGCTTCTGCTGCAATTCCAGATTAGCCGGATGCAACTCAGAAAAAGCGCGCATCGCACCTAGCGCAAGCATTCCTTCCTGGGCATATCCGCCTATCGAGTCTTCGCCGTGCGTGGCCATGTACCGAACGATATCCGGGCAAGAGAATTTGTGGCTGAGTGCCATTACGCTTACATGTCTGGGAACACCTTGCCAAGCCTTCTCTTGCAACCAAGCGCCAAAACTGCGAGTCAAGTATCTCTTCTCGTCGCTCCACGTGTGCTCACTGGTGCCTGACACATCCATTCCAGCACTCAGCAAGGGCGATCGACTCAAAGGAGCTGCTGTACGTGAAACGCCGACCAGGTCTTCAGAAAAGGATGCGGCGTCATCACCGTTTGTTTGTGGGCCATCCACCGTGCCGCCGTTACGTGGGGTCAACCAAGACCGTACCGTCGACGGGTGCACAACGGTCGAACTACCAAAAGGAATAGATTGCATATTTATTCTTCAGCCGCATGAGTTAATGACGTTCGTGAGAGAGTGCGCAGCTACATGGACTGCCAACGTGTGCATAGCGGTTTCCCGTGAGATGGCCTTCAGTGAATAGGAAACGCCTGTGTTTTTCGCTCTCAAAGCGCCTGCGCTCCTCGTCACTGCTTAGCATTCCATGCCGGTCAAAAGGATTTGCCATGACGTAAGGCTTAACCCTGTTCCAACTGGTCTCAAGCAAAAATTCGCTTTCAACGAAATTCAACCTGCGCCATACGTACGACCAATTTGCACCCGACATATCGCGGTCGACGGAATGGCAGAGAATCCTAAGACCGTCAGCCAACTGATGCTGAGGATCTAGGCCAGTTCCAATTTTCTCGAAATAGGTTAGCGTTGAGTGCGCTTGCTCCACTAAATCCTCACCAAAAGGCATCATTATTCGGTATGGAAACTTATGTATCGGTCCATCTTTAACTTTGCGGTGGCACATAAGAATATTGGGATATGCAGCCTGTCCTATCTTGTAGTCCGTATCAAACATGCCGCGCTTAATCGCCGACAAGACGAAGGCTTTCAAACACCATTCCAAGTAGCAGGCCAGGAACTCCCCTTTATTCAACCGCGCAGTCACCTCAGGGTTGCCGGCGGCGAGTCCGGAGAAAATAGCCTGACTAAAATCGATAAGAACTTCCTCACGCTTTAGGCCTTTTAAAATATCGCCGTGGTAATAGCCTTGGCATGACAGACTTGCCAGTTTGCTCAAGCACCCCGAGGTGCTCGTCACTAGCAAAGAGCGCAACATCCCTAAGTGTTCGTCAGTAAGACCTGCGCTCAACATACGTTCCACAGTTCTCGGGGCACTGGCAACGTCTTGCTTAACGTCGATTGAGTGCGACAGTTCACCGATAGGCTTCCCATGATCAAACACCGAGAACGCACGCATAAAATTAAGAATAGTGTGGTCGTACACGCAAGTTATGCGCGGGTTTAGACGGTCGCCAAGGCGCTCGCTGATTACCCTCATCAACCCATCCCCAGTGAATTGACTGACGGCATTTATCTCGGAGGTCAATTGCGATGTGATCGCCTTTTTCCAGGCTTTTTCTGCGGTATTGATGTACGCCAGTTCACAGTGCAATCGTGTAGGCCAGGTGGGTTCCCGTAGTTTGAACTGCGCAATGGGCCGCATACACACCACGCGCTGCGGGATTTGTCGTGCGGTTGACGGCTCCAGGTCATTGCATCCCATATACCCTCCTGGCCATTGGCAAGTGTTTAGACTTTTATTTGCGCAGCGATTTGGCCCGCCACACCAGCGTTGCTAGACGAAACATTGCGCATGGCTTGCCGTGCATCATCAACCACTTTTTGATGTTTCTGGCGCTGATCTTGTGCATCAGACACTGCGGTTTTCTCTATTTCCAGAGTGCCATCCAGCCCCACTTGAATGGCCTGCTCGTTGAGCGACATCGTCGAACGGGAAGCGTCTGCCAGAGTGCTTGCGGGGCGACTCAAATCCGAGATCATTTGCCCTTTTTGTCGAGCTTGCGATGCCTTATTTAGATTGGATTCATGAGTCTGATTCATGAGGTTAGTGTGCGCGCCAGCGGTATCTGTCTGTCCCGACAGATCCAAGGAAGATTGAACCGGACGTCCCTGCGCATTCGTCGCCGAGGCAGATAGAGTGCCGCCACCTCGCTCTGCGTTCGCACCTCCTGCTTGCGTAGACGCTACCTTGAAGTTCGTAATACTCTTGCTTTCCGATTTGAAGGACTTAACAGTCTTTGCCGTCCCTCCCACCGACAGCGCCGTGCCAACCGCAGCGCCACCCGCTGCCGCTGACATGCCCTCAATGGCTTGCTTGCGCAGCGACTCCTGCTTAAAGCCGGTCAACGACAACATGGTTCGCTGAGTGTGTATTTCCACAGAGCGAGCTTGCCGAGATTCTTTGGCGAAAATTTCCATAACGCGCGACATGACATCGATACCTGTGCCGCCCCATTGCTGCATGGGCGTGTGCGACATTTTTGTGATGGCCGATTCGCCTGCCGAGAAGTCGGCCATGCGTGCATCCATGTGCTCACCGAGCTTGCTGGCGGACAGGCTGCTGGACGTGGACGAGGGTGTGCGCAAGACGGGGGCCGTCGTTGCGCCGACTTGGCCCGCGCCGAGTGCCACGCCACTAGTAATGTGCTGTTGTGGGTTCGTTCGCGCGCCGTGCGCACCGACGTCAGACCTTGCAGCCTTCGTGGCAGCAGAGGTATCAACGAATGAGACTGATGATGTTTGAATTTGCATAACGCGCTCTCAAAAAATAGGGCTGTTGAGTGCCGACCGGTCGGTGAAATTCGCGAGACCAGGCGGCTTGAGCAAAAGGAAGAATGGATGTTGGTGCGTCTTGCTACAGACGCGAGATGGCCAGATTGGTGCGCGCCGCCGACGGGATCATGTTGGCGATCAATTCCAACACTTTGGCTTCGATGTCTGCGTTGCTGCTGACGGCTTCGGCGGCCTCGGTTTGCGCACGAACCAGCGCAGCACGAATCAAGGGGTCTGCGGCAAAGTCAGCCTGAATGTTCTTGCCTTTGGCTTCCATGATGGCGCCGAGCATCTGGCTGGCACCCTGGACGCCGCTATTAATCATGCCGCCTACGGAGGTGGCAATTTGAACGCGTGGACCCAAGACCGCTGCATTCCCGACTTTGCCGAGAATGGCCTTAAGCGGCGCGACGGCTTGGGCCAAACTGGCAGCGCCTTTGGTGGCGACTTCCTTGAGGGCTGCGGGGACGGCTTTGCTGATGCCCTTGGCCAGAAAGGCAGCAATTTTGTCCATTGGAATTGCCGCTTTTGCTGCCATGGTGGCCACAATGGCCACTGCGACTGCTGCCACCATGACGACAACATTCGCGGTAATGGCTGCGGCCTCTTCGTTGACGCCCAGCTTTACCAGCGCGGTCGTCAAGTGTTTAGCCAGGTAGGCGATGGCAGGTGTGATGGCGTCCATGACGGGCTTTAATGCCTTCGCCATGAAAGATTCGCCGGTGGCCGCTTGATGTGCTTCGTCTGCCACAAAAAGTGCCGCGCCAATGACGGCGAGCCCCAGGCTCAGCCCGCCGGTGAATGCCGCCCCGACAACGCCCAGCACCGTGAGGGCTGCGCCCAGAAGTTTGCTGACCCAACCCATGGCTTTCTGGGCCTCTTCGGCTTTGGCCAGTTGCTCGGCATAGTCATCGTGGGCCGCGCGACGTTCGGCAGCGCGCGATTGAACCGCTGCGCTCAATGCACTGAGCTCTTCTTCTGATGTAACGCTGGTCTTTACGCCCAGTTCTTTCGCAATACCCAGGATGTAGGCTTGCCAGCCCGCATCACCCAGTTCTGCTTTCATGTCTTCCAGGCTGCGCTTGGGTGCCAGAAGTTGGGGTGCGCCCGGTCGGGTCGGTGAGCCGGATTGATTGGCGACCATTTGCGCCACGCCGGCATTGTTACCCGTCAGCAGGTTGGCGTTGATCACGTCAATAACGTTCTTGGATGCAAGCTGTGCCGCCCCAAAAAGCGAGTGACTACCCGTGCTGGGTGATACGGAAGCTGGCATGGCGCCGACGCTCGTGTTGTCGATGGTGCTCATAGCTTTTCAAGAAGCCTCTCTGATGAAGTCTGGGCATTCTGAAGGGGCGATACGCCAGCGCTTTGCTGAAAACGGTCAAGTTCTGACGCTACCAAACCCCTGAAAACATGAGCAAAAAACAAAACGCCGCAGAAATAATTTCTGCGGCGTCGTTCGGCGATGCGAACTCGGGCGGGAGGATCAGGATCATCGGGTAAGGGTGCCGCTAAGCGCTTTAGGCAATGTTTGCGCACGCAGCCTTTCTACACTGGCGCGACTCCTTTGATTCCTAACTATTCCGCTTCCGCTCCTATGACCTTTCCGCTTGGCTCTTTCATAACCTCCCCCCCATCAGCCCCGCAGGCCCAACCGAATCCAACAGGAGTCGCTTCGCTGACAGGTGGCGCGCAGGTGTCTGCGACTCAGACGAGCCTGGTGGACGAAGCACATGTGAACGCGAGGCAATTGCGTGAATTGAATCGTGAATTGCAGCTCACGCAGGTGCAATTAATTCAACACGCCGCTGACATACGTGCAGAGGTAATAGGGCAAGCCACGCATGACCTGATTCTCTCTCCTCCTGCCACAGCAGACGCGCCAGAAAGGCCTCAGACGATTTTTTTTGCACCGGGAGCGGCTGCCCCACAGACCGGACTGGATTCCCTGCTAACGATGCTTGGTGAGCGAGAGTTGGATCTGGATCTCAATACCGGCACGCAACGTGTGCAGGGGCTGCAGAAAGGTATGCGTCAGATGTTCATGCAAATGACGAAGGTAGTAGAGGCATTCAACAATAAATTTGCAGAGTTTTCCGGCTCCGTCAGCGCGACCGCGAAAGACGGAAATATTGAAGCCAATTTCGCCTTGGCGAAATTGGCCTACGCCGATGCGTATACCGCGCTAAGAGCGACGGTAATCACGACATCAAAAAGCGAAAACGTGACACCGGTTTTGCAGGCGTTGCGCGCCGCCTCCGGACTTCAACAGTTTTTCAGTAGCGACACGACAGGTGGCGGAAAGAATTTGGAAATTATGACCAAAATGCAGGCTGATGACCTTCTTAACCCCATTACCAAGGCACTCGGAAACCTGAGCGGCAAAGCAGCCGTAAGCTCCATGAAGTATCAGGAAGTCCGCAGCACCATGGATGGTGTTTCTGAATTACTGAAAACGCGCTTGAACCAGATGATGGACGGTTTCGGGCGTGTAAACGAGATCTATGACAACCTGACCAAGATACTGACGTCCACGTACCAAGCCGACGCAGATAGCCGCAAGAGCTTTTTGCAGTAACCCTATCGATGTGCAAAGAGCCATGCGCAGCATGGCTTAATCGAGGCAGCAATGCAAAAAGCCCCTAAGCGTGAACCTAGGGGCTTTCGACATTCTGGATTTTTAAACTACCTGGCCTTTCAGCCTTCCAGAACCAGCAAGAGATGAAACTTTCTTGACTGGAAATTGGGTGGTGGGTCGTGCGGGGATCGAACCCACGACAAACGGATTAAAAGTCCGCTGCTCTACCAGCTGAGCTAACGACCCGACCGAAGCCATAAATTATGGGCTATTTTGAAAGTCTTGTCAAATGCACCCGGGCTTCGTTAGAACAATTACCGCTCTTACCAGGACGGAACGACCGCACCCTTGTACTTCGTAGCGATGAAATCTTTGATGGGCTGGCTGTGATAGATGCTCACGAGCTTCAAGAGATCAGCGCGATTCTTGTCCTGCTCACGCACCACCAGCACGTTGGAGTACGGCGAATCAGGCGATTCAATCGCGATAGCATCTTTGGCTGGGTTCAGGCCGGCTTCCAATGCGAAGTTGGTGTTGACGGCCGACGCGTCGGTGTCATCCAGCGAACGCGGCAATTGAGCCGCATCCAGTTCGATGAAACGCAGTTTCTTCGGGTTCTCGATGATGTCGATCGGGGTGGCCTTCAAACCCGTATCAGCACGCAGCTTGATCAATCCATTGGCTTGCAGCAACAGCAAGGCACGACCACCATTGGTGGGGTCGTTAGGGATGCCGATGCGTGCACCGTCTTTCAACTCGCTCAGTTGCTTGATTTTCTTGCTATAGATGCCGATGGGGAAGATCACCGTTTTGGCGATGCTGACCAACTTGTAGCCACGATCGGCGTTGGTATTGTCCAGGTACGGCTGATGCTGGTAGCTGTTGGCATCCAGATCCCCTGCGGCCAAGGCGGCGTTGGGCTGCACGTAATCGGTGAACTCGATGATCTGCAACTTCAGGCCCTGCTTGGCGGCCTCTTCTTTCACCACTTCGAAAATTTGTGCGTGAGGGCCGGCAGTCACGCCGATCTTCAGGGGCTTATCCTGCGCCAATGCAGGTTGCGCGAATACAGCTGCGCCCAGGGCGAACGCCGCCAGTGACTTCAAAACCTTGATACTCATGATGAGAACGTCCCGAATACGGAGTGGTAGAAAAGAGAACGAAGAAAAACAGCGACTTAACGATGTGACATGCGGCGAACCAGCCAGTCACCAAGGCTTTGAATGGCTTGCACCAACGCGACCAGCACCACGACCACCGCAAGCATGACTTCCGGCAAAAAGCGCTGATAACCGTAACGAATACCCAAGTCGCCCAGACCTCCGCCACCAATGGCTCCTGCCATCGCGGAGTAACCGATAAGACTGACGATGGTGACGATGGTGGCGGCGACCAGACCCGGCAAGGCTTCCGGCAGCAACACCTTCATGATGATTTGCATGGGCGACGCGCCCATGGCGCGTGCGGCCGTAATCAGGCCCGGGTCCACCTCGCGCATGGCGTTTTCTGCAATGCGGGCCATGAAGGGAATGGCGGCGACGGCCAGCGGCACAATGGCGGCGGTTGTGCCAATTGAGGTCTGTGCAATCCAGCGAGTGAACGGAATGATGGCGACCATCAGAATCACAAAGGGCACGGAGCGCGTCGCATTGACGACCATGCCCAGCACGCGATTGACAGTCAGGCTTTCCAGCATGGCGCCGCGAGCCGTGACAATTAACGTGACCCCGAGAGGAATGCCGACCAACACGGCAATGCCACCTGCCACGCCAACCATCAATAAGGTCTCAAGCAGCGAGGTTATAAGCAGATCGATCAGTTGCGGACTCATGAGCTATTTCTTCTACGTTGATGTCTCGGGCTGCCAACGCGCTCAGGGCGTCGCTGACGGCTTTCAGGGTGCCTTGTACGAGCACGAACATCGTGCCTACGGCAACCCCTTGAATATCTTCAATACGGGCCTGGATCAGGCCGACGTCCAGCGCAAACTCACGCGACAGGCCCGACAACACGTTGCTACTGGTGTCGTTGCCGGTCAAGGACAGGCGCAACAACCGAATAGCCTGTCCTGGATTGGCCGCGACCAGCGTTTGAATGCGCTGTTGTACGGCGGCAAGCGTTGCATCGGTGAGGTCTGATGCCGTCGCGGCCGACACCATTGAACGCGTGACGTCGTGTTTGGGCTGCGCGAAGACGTCGCGCGTACTGCCCACTTCAACGACTTCACCTTGCGACAAAACGGCCACACGGTCGCAGATCTCTCGCACCACTTCCATCTGGTGGGTGATCATGACCACGGTGACGCCTGTCTTTTTGTTGATGTCGCGTAGCAAGGCCAAAATATTGTGGGTGGTTTCCGGGTCCAAGGCAGAGGTAGCCTCGTCGCTCAGAAGCACGTCCGGATTGTTGGCCAAGGCGCGGGCTATGCCCACGCGCTGCTTTTGGCCACCACTGATCTGGCTGGGGTAACTGTCACGCAGCGATTCCAGTCCCACCAAGGCAAGCAAGCGTTCCACGCGTGCCGGAATCTCATTGGCGGGCACGCCGGCAATTTCCAGCGGCAGTGCCACGTTGCCATACACCGTACGGCGCGACAGCAGGTTAAAGCCCTGAAACACCATACCAATGCGGCGACGCTGGCTGCGCAACTGGGCTTCATTCAACCCCGTCAGTTGCTGGCCACCGATAGTGATGCTGCCTTCATTGGGTCGTTCCAGCAGGTTGATGCACTGCACGAGCGTACTTTTACCTGCCCCGCTAGGGCCGATAATGCCAAACACCTCACCCTGTTTGATATGCAGGTTGACGCCACGCAAGGCCTCAAAGAGGCCGCGCGACGTCACGTAGGTCTTAGATAAGTTTTGAATTTGAATCATGGCTTTCGATTTTGTATCTTTTGCCTTCTAAAGAGAACGACTGATTTTTCTTTTTTTAATAACTAGAAGTTATATAAGTGTATGACTGGCCTTGTTCAGCGACAAGCCGGACTGGCAGCGTAATGAAAAATCAGGTTCCCAGGCGCCCTGACAGAAATCACGAGCACAAGCTTGCGCGACATCGCAAGATGGCAGGTATCAAACTGCGATTGGCACAAATGCCAGGCTGAAATGCCACGCAGCCCCATACTGATTTCTCAGTGTGGAGCTGCGCAACAAAGCACGCTTAGGGCTACTGTGAGTCCGCTATCAACGGGCGCGAGAAATACGAACTTCCGCACCGCGCCGCTTCACCTCCAGACCCTCGGATGGCGAAATACGCAATCCCTCCAGACCCTTGATGTAGCTGGAACCCTGCATTTGCATGACGCGAATTTTATTGCGCATGACGACAGGGTTATGTACGGGCATGCCGAACATCCAGACTTCATCGAGAATACGTGCCGAATTGAACTCGCCAGTGTGCTGCGCGGCCGGGCCCAGACAGAGCATGTGCCCTTCTCGACCAAACAGCGGGTACTGACCCAGTTCGCAATCGACTGTCCAGGTGGTGCCGCCTTCGTACCGATTGCCGGTATTCAAGTCCCACCAGGCGTCGCCCTTGGGCAGATAGACGCGCACTTGCTTGCCGGATTCCGTGACAGGCGCCACCAACAAGGCGGGGCCCAGCAAGTATTGCAAGTCCCACTCGTGGGCATGGGCATCGTTCGGGAACGATAGCGCCATGGAACGCTGCACAGGCAAGCCCGTTCTGGCTGCGTCTTCGATGGCACCCAGCACATAAGGAATAAGGCGATAGCGCCACTGCATCCACGTCTTGGCGTGTGCGAGCGTTTCCTCGCCGAAGTCCCAAGGCATTAGGCCCTGAACACCCTGGAACGAGAAATTGGCGGAAAACACACCCGCTGTCAGCCAGCGCAGGTAGAGCTCGGGCGTCATGTCATCCAGCGGGCGCGATGCGCATCCGATGGCGTGCACTTGCACCGGCACCCCGCTTGCGCCAATAGACAGCGCGGTGCGCAACGTGTGACGCAAGCCTTCCCAGGTGTTGTCGACTTTAGGGCCGACTTGCCACGGCAAACGCTGCGCCGCCGGAAAGAGGTCTGTGCTGGGCACGACGCCCTCAGGCGGCACTTTCTGGCCGGCCACCGCATCGAACAACGCGCGGCGCACCAGCAATGGATACTGGGTGCGCAAAGCCGGTCCAGTTTCGCCACTACGAGCCGTCACGCCATCGGGGATAGCAATTTGCACATCGCAAACTGGCGCATCGAGACCGTCGTCCACGATCTGACGATGACGCTCTACCCACATGTTGTAGATGTCGCGATATGTCAGATCCAGCAAGCCAAATGGCTGACCGGAGGTGGCGGCAACGCCGTCGAATACTTGAGCACCGCCTTCGTCTTTCGTGAGCAGCCAGCCACGATCTTCGAGTTCTTCGAACAGCGGGCTGGACTTCAGAACACCAGGAAAACCAGAAGCGGCCACATGCACATGGTGCTTGTGGAAGAGCGCGAATAGTTGCTTGGCATCCGGAAAACGACGCGAGTCCCACTCGAAAGCAGGTTTGTCTGACTGGAAGCCCCAAGCCGCCGGTTGTGCCAAGGTAACGGCATCAACGGGAATCTGGTTCTCGCGCATGCGCGCCACCAGGGAGACAGTGTCCGTGGCCATTTCGCCATCGGCTTGCTGCAGCCAGGCACCCATGGCCCACAGTCCCGGCTGGCCAGCGCGACCAGTCAGTGCGGTGTATTGATTCAGAATTTCGGCTGGATCACCTGCGAACAGGAAGATATCCAACACGTTATCGTCAATAGTCAGCACGTATGCCGACGGCGCAGGCTCAGCCCCGAGCGTGTGCTCGACGCGGTGCATGGTGTTGGCATAGACGCCCCATCCACGCGGGCACCATGCCAAAGGCAGGGCTCGGTGTTCGGGATCATCGGACACAACGGATTCGTCGCGACGGTTTAGATCTCCGGGGGTTTCACCCAGACCGTACACGCGATCGCCCGCCTCCAGCGTAAAGCCGGCGGTCCAGACAGCGTCTGCCGCGTCATCCAGCGCGTTATGCCCGAAAGCCGGCGTGTGAGCCGAAACCTCCGAAGCAAAAACCTGCTGTTCGCCACGAAAGAGCGCGACACGGACAGGGTCGGACTGGATCTCCAGCGCGACATCACCTTGGGTGATTCTCCATCCGTCGCCCCCTTCGCGGGGCGCGATAGTTGATTCGCCCGCCGCCTCTTGGCGCGCGAGCAGCATCTCAGCCACAGCACGCGCTCGCGTGGTGGGCTTTTCATCAGTGAGTAAACTCGCCTCGCCGCAGCGCAGGCGGAAGACCCCAGGCGCATGCGCCTCGACTACCAGGTGTAACCCATCGCCCGCATCGAAATCGAAGCGACTGGGGCGGGACGTCAGCAGCTCAATGTTATCGAGCTGGGTAGTATGGGCAAAGTCGAACTTGGGCGGCACAGAGCATCCCCCGGCTTAAGCCAAAAACCATCAAAAGACGCTATTTTGACGGATTTAGGCCCTGAAATAAACTCGTCCTCTCTTTTAATGTGCGAACTAGCCCAAAAAAGGGGCCAGAAAACACTCATTTAGGGGGAGTTAGAGGCCTTTTTTCAAAGTATTTAAAAAATAATTAGCAGAGAAACCAAGCGACATAATGCTGCCAATTTCGCCCTACTTCTTTCTTTTTCAAACAAAATCCAAAAAACAACAAAAATAAATCCAGAAAAAACTATCTATCTTGGGCCAATTGACGCAATAAGATCAGATTCCAGCGGCAAAGGCTCTCCGCAGAGGCTTGCCGCGATCAAATCGCCCATTAATGCGGACCAACTCAGGCCTCGCGAGGCGTATCCAACCGCCAGCCAGACACCGGGTGCGTGCGCCAATTGACCCACGGCTGGCATGCGTCCTGGCAACACGGCGCGCCACCCTGCCCACCCAGCCAGACTACCTGCTTCTATGGCTTTGAACGCATTCGGCGCTGCGGCTAATAACCCCCCGGCTTTGGCCAGCGTGACGGATTGACCTTCGGCACTTACCGCAGCGGTGGCCGCATCGTGAACATAGGTGCTGCCCACCACACAGGTGCCATCGATGGCCGGTAATAAATAGCCATCGCCTCCCACAATGCATTTAGGCCCGCCGTCCAGCGTCTGGGCAGGCACGAACGTGACCTCGCCCGCCAAGGCGTGCATTTGCGACAAGCGCGGTAAGGGTTCGAGCAATCCACTTTCGGCCAACAAACGCCGCGCATCGGAAGCGTTGGCGACTACGACCGTGGACGCCTGCGCCAGAACCAGCCCCTCAGGATCCATCACTTGCCACTGGTCTGCTGTCCGCGTCAGCCGTTCTGCCCGGCAGGTCAGACGGGTAACGCCCGGAGTGGCCATCAAGCCTTCGATCAAACGCCCGGGCTGCACGAGCATGCCTTGGGAAAAAAATACGCCCCCTCGCGCAATCGGCAAGCCTGCCAAAGCGCTCGCCTCGTCGCGACTGATTGCACGAACCCAATCGCTCGGGAACGCCAGTGCGGCCAGGGTGTCGGCCATAGCGGCTGCGCGTCCGGCATCTCTTTCGACTTGCACGGTGCCGCAGACGAGTGGCGCCGCGCCGTTCGCCAGGCTCGACCATCGCGCGTGCGCCCGCTGGCTGCCGACACGAGACAGCCTTGCGCGGCTGTTGTCGTCGCGTGCGATAACTGGGGTTAATGCCGCCGCAGCATGAGTCGTATGGGTATTGTTACCCGCATCCAGCACCGTCACGCGCCATCCTCGAAGTGCCAGGGCTTGGGCCACGCCACCACCCGCCAAACCGCCACCAATCACAATGGCATGGCGCTCGACCGCTGTTGCAGCCACTGTGCGTGGCTCAGTTTCACCCATGTGACCGACGGTCATATGCCATTTCCCGCCATATCCGGGCGCACGACGAACCTGAAATCCAGCCAGTTGCAGGGCTTGCCGAAGCTCCCCGGTACAGGCCCAGGTCGCCATCGTTGCACCAGGTGCTGCCAAGCGTGCCAAGTCGCGCAGCAAGGTCGTGGACCACATCTCGGGGTTAGCGGCGGGTGCAAAACCATCCAGAAAGTACGCGTCAACGCGGGCGACCAGCCGAGGTGCGAGCCATTGCGCCGTGCCAAAGCCCAGCGTCAGCGTGACGGCGCCCTCTTCAAACTCCAGTCGATGCAAGCCCGGCAGAAGGTCCGGCCACTGCGCCGCCAATTGATCAGCCAGCCCCTGCACGCTCTCGGGGGCATAGCGCGTCAGCAGTTGGGTCAGATCAGCGCGCGAGAACGGATGCCCTTCAATCGCGACGACATGCAGACGCGCGGATCGGTTTGGATCATTGCGCCAAGCTTGCCAAAGGGCCAGGAAATTCAATCCCAGGCCAAAACCGGTTTCACACACCGTGAAAGTGGGTCGGCCTTGCCAGCGCTGCGGCAAGTCGTTGCCGCGCAGAAAGACGTGTTCGGACTGCCCCAGCGCCCCGGACGGCGAATGATAAACATCGCCATAAGTCGGGCTGTACAGCTTGCCGTTGGCGTCGAAATGGACCGCTGCGGGCGTAAGAGGCGTATAGGGCGAAGACATGACAAGAAACACCGAAACAAACTGGTTTTATGGGACACGACAAGGTGGACATGCCGTATGCCACGTTGGACAAACGCGACGCCCAATAGATGAAAATCACCGTGTAAAACGACATGAGCACTGCCACAGGCTTACACTAATCTCATGGACACCACTACCCCTACCCACTCGCTTGGCTCGCCCTTGGACCTGTGCGCCGCAATCGATGCAGCAGTCACTGCAGCGCACGCTGGGGCAGCCATTTTGCAATCCTACGCGCATCACCGCGCTGATCTGGTGATTGATCGCAAGGCGCGCAACGATCTCGTATCGCAAGCTGATCGCGAGGCGGAGGCCGCCATTATCCAGGAGCTACGAGATCGCACACCGCACTTTGGCATCGTGGCCGAAGAAACCGGTGGGCGACCCAAGGGCGCGGCCACTTGGTACATCGACCCTCTGGACGGCACCACCAACTTTCTCCATGACATCCCGCACTATGCAGTGTCTATCGCCCTGATCGCGCATGCAGGCACGGAAGTGTCTTTAGGCGAACCGCTGGCTGAGGACACCCCGGTTATTGGCGTGGTGTACGACCCCTGCCGCGAAGAGCTATTTACCGGTGTTTATGGGCTGGGCGCCTGGCTAAACGGGCGCCGCATTACCTGTTCGCGCACCGCCACGCTCGAAGACGCCGTGCTGGCAACGGGTTTTCCGTTTCGCGATTTTTCCTTCGCGTCGCAATACATGCCTATGCTGAACGAGGCTATCAGCCGCGCACGAGGCGTGCGGCGCATGGGTGCGGCAGCGCTTGATCTGGCCTGGACAGCATGTGGACGCTATGACGGTTATTGGGAAATGGGACTGGCCCCGTGGGATGTGGCGGCAGGAACGCTGATTTTGCGTGAAGCAGGTGGGGTATGTGTCGATATGCACAAACTTGACCCCTGGCCCATTGGTGGACGTGTCGTGGCAGGCAATGCCGCCATTGGCCCGGCACTGCATGACATGATCACGCCACATCTGGACAAGAACTGATTACCAGGAATGCGCCCCTCCTATGCCGCGGGGCGCAGCTCTCTTCTTAATATCTTGCCTACGTTGCTTTTGGGAAGCTCATCCCGGAATTCCACATAGCGCGGCCGCTTGTACCCGGTGAGCTTTTCCTTGCACCAGTCTTGAATTTGAGCCTCGGTAAGCGCTGGATCTTTTTTGACTACAAATAGTTTTACCGCCTCACCCGAGTGGCCATCAGGCACCCCGATCACGGCGCATTCCAGCACGCCAGGGTGCTGCGCGACAACAGCCTCAACCTCGTTGGGATACACCTTGAAGCCTGAGACGGCAATCATGTCTTTCTTGCGATCAACGATGCGGGTGTAGCCTTGCGGGTCCATGATGCCAATGTCGCCTGAACGAAAGTATCCGTCGGCAGTCATCGACTGCTGTGTTTCATCCGGTTTTTGCCAATATCCGAGCATCACCTGCGGCCCGCGTATGCCCACCTCACCCCGCTCGCCCAAGGGCACTTCAAGGCCCGCCTCATCAAGGATGGCGATATCAGTAGACGGCAAAGGCAGACCGATAGACCCTGAATATGCTGTGGCATTGGTTGGATTGACGGTGGCAACGGGCGAGGTTTCAGACAAGCCGTAGCCTTCAATTAATGGTTTGCCCGTAATCTGCAACCAGCGCTCTGCTACTTGCTGCTGCACCGCCATGCCGCCCCCGAGCGTCAGGCGCAAGCCAGAAAAATCCAGGGCTGCGAATGCCGGATTGTTAGCCAGCGCATTGAAGAGCGTATTAACCCCAGGAAAAATATTGACCGGTACTTTCTTCCAGGCGGCAATCAGGGCAGCCTGATCGCGTGGGTTAATGACGAGCAGATTTCTCATGCCTGCGTGGATGCCATAGAAGCCACATACGGTAAGGGCAAACACGTGATAGAGCGGCAAAGCACTAATAACGACCAACTGGTCGCTGCCGAAATCATGCAGCACAGGCACAGCCACTGCCTCCGTTTGCAGCACATTGGCGCACAAATTTCCGTGGGACAGCATGGCCCCCTTGGGTACCCCGGTAGTGCCGCCGGTGTACTGCAGCACGGCCAGATCTTTCATGCTTAGGACAGGCTGCACGAAGTCGGCTTTTGCCCCATCACTCAGGACATGCTGCAAGGCTTGTGCTCCATCAATGCGCCACGGCGGAATCATCTTTTTGAGGTAGCGCGCTGCCAAATTGACCAGAGGGGCCTTCAGCGCCCCAAGTAAATCGCCCGGCCCAGTCACCACCACGTGTTTGAGCTCAGCAAGCTTGGGCACGGCTTGCAAGGTGGTCGCGAAATTCTCCAGAATGACAATGACCGCCGCCCCACTGTCCTTCAATTGACGCTCAAGCTCATCAGGCTTATAGAGCGGATTGACGTTGACGATGACATGCCCGGCCCGCAGAGTGCCCAGCAGGCAAACCAGATAGGCGGGCACGTTAGGCATCATTAGGGCCACACGCGAACCATGCGGCAACTTGCGCGTCTGAAGCCAGGCGGCAAAATTACGTGCGTGCCGGTCAAGCTGGGCGTAACTGATGTCCGTGCCCATGGCCGTACACGCAATGCGCCCCGCATTTTTCCTGCAGGCCTGGTCAAGCAGATCTACCAAGGAGGTATAAGCCGAGGTTGAGATCTCGGTAGGAACACCAGCGGGGTACTGCGCGAGCCACGGACGCGACATGGTGTTTGTCTCCATTAAAACGATTTTTGTTTGATGATACCCTTGTTGTATCCCTATCCTTTTGGCATGAAATTCCCATGAAGCTGCTCGATCCTATCGTTGCGTGGCACCACGACATTTCCCAAATCCGGCGTGATATCCACGCCCATCCAGAACTTGCATTCGCAGAATTCCGCACGGCGGATGTGGTCGCTGCCAAGCTGCAGGAATGGAGTATTGAAATCGATAGGGGTCTGGGTGGCACGGGTGTCGTCGGCATCATTCGCGGCAACACGGCAAGCTCGCGTGCGGTTGGTCTACGTGCCGACATGGATGCCCTGCCCATGCAGGAAGCCAACACGTTTTCGCATGCCAGCCAGAATGAAGGAAAAATGCATGCCTGTGGCCATGATGGCCATACCGCAATGCTGTTGGCGGCTTCGCGTTATTTATCGCAGCACCGCGATTTCGCTGGCACGGTCTATGTCATTTTCCAACCAGCCGAAGAAGGCGGTGGTGGCGCCAAGCGCATGATCGACGATGGCCTGTTTACCAAATTCCCGATGGAAGCCGTGTTTGGCATGCATAACTGGCCCGGCATGAAAGTGGGCCAGTTCGGCCTGACAGCCGGCCCCATCATGGCGTCCAGCAATGAATTTTCGATTGTCATCAAGGGCAAGGGAACCCATGCGGGCATGCCGCACCTGGGCGTTGACCCGGTCATGGCAGCCGTGCAGTTGGCGCAATCGCTGCAAACCATCATTACGCGTAACCGCAATCCGCTGGATGCTGCCGTTCTGAGCATTACGCAAATTCATGCCGGCAGCGCCGACAATGTTGTGCCCAATCATGCCGAATTGCGCGGCACCGTGCGCACCTTCACGCTGGACACACTGGACCTGATCGAGCGTCGCATGCAGGAGATCACCCTGCACACGAGCGCCGCGATGGACTGCGAAGTGGAATTCAAATTCCAACGCAACTATCCACCCACTATTAATGATGATGCGGAAGCGGTGTTCTGTGCCGATGTGCTGCGCGACATTGTGGGGGCTGACAACGTCAATGATCACGTCCAACCCACCATGGGCGCGGAAGACTTCGCATTCATGTTGCAGGAAATGCCGGGCTGCTACGTCTGGATTGGCAATGGCACCGGCGACCACCGTGACAGCGGTCACGGCATGGGCCCTTGCATGTTGCATAACGGCAGTTACGACTTCAACGATGCCTTGTTGCCCCTCGGTGGCACCTACTGGGTGCAATTGGCAATGAAGCGTTTAGCGTCTTAAATGAATAAAGAGGGGCCGGTCGGGACGCTAAAACACCTGACCGCCCACCTCTTGCATTCAAGTGGGCGACGGCTCACGCATCTCAAGGCACATAGCCAGTAAGCGTTCCGTGGCACGCGAAGACGCGTTGGCATGCGGCACCAGAATGCTCAGAGTTCGCGTCAGGCCGCGTGGCAACAAGCGCAACGAAGCCAGCGCACCGTCTTCGTGACGCATCGACATGATCGACACGAAACCCACACCCAGCCCCGCGCGAACCGCCTGTTTCACCCCCTCGACCCCAGCGAGTTCCAGTCCGACCGAAGGTGCCAGACCCGCATCGGTAAACGCGCGCTCAACCAGGCGTCGCACCCCCGAGCCGGGTTCTCGCATCACCAAAGGCCAGGCCGCGACATCGGGTAAAGAAACCGCACCCTTTCCTGCCAACGCATGGTCGGCGCGCACAATGGCCACCACTTCATCCTGCCGCCAGGCATGAATCGCGGTGTCCGTCGGCAGCCCGACCGGCACGTCCCCTTCGATGAACGCCAAGTCCAGCGCAGGCAGACGTTCGACGATTTCACGCGTGTTGCCGTCTGACAGATGCAGGCTGACGGCGGGAAACATCCGGCGAAAGTCGGCCACCAAGCCAGGCAACAAATAACTGGCCGGCGTTGTACTGGCCCCCAGCCGCAGCGCGCCTGTCTCCAAACCGCGCCAAGACTCTCTGACCGCTTGCGCTTGCCGATAAACCTGTCGCATCTGCCGTGCCTGCTCTGCCAGCCGCTCGCCTGCTACCGTCAGCACCACACCATGTCCGCTACGGCGATACAAGGGTTCGCCAAACCATTCTTGCAACATGCGCAGTTGCCCCGACACAGCGGGCTGCGACAAATGCAATTGCTCTGCGGCACGGCTGATGTTGCCAGCATCGGCAACACTGGCAAAAGTAAGGAGTTGATCCGGTGTCATTGAGTCGATATCCGTTTTTCCGATATTACATATAGAAATTCATAATTTTTCAAATAACTCGTAGCGATTTAATATTTCGTTCAGTTATGTAGTTATGCAAAAACAGGCCAATCATGAGCACCCCTAGCACTGCCACCGCCACATCCGCTATCAGTCCCCCTCCGGCCCCCGGCACGGCGTGGCGCGACAAACTGAACGGTGTCCTGTTCGTCGGCTTGATGGCAGCCGCCGTTATGCAGCTGGCAAGTTTGCCCGTCATTCGCGACCTGGGGTTCTCACCCCTCGTGGTGGGCATCGTCTGCGGCATGCTTTACGGCAATTTTCTGCGTGGCACCATGCCGGCCGACTGGGGTGTAGGGGTCAATTTCACCGCGCGCCGCCTGCTGCGCATCGCCGTCGCGTTTTATGGTTTGAATATCAGCATCCAACAGATCATTGCCGTGGGCTTACCCGGTTTGGCGGTCTCTGTGGCCGTGGTATTGAGCACGCTGGTGCTTGGCACGGTCGTCGGGCAGCGTCTGCTCGGCCTTGACCGCGATACCGCCATGCTGACGGCTGCCGGCAGCGCCATTTGCGGCGCAGCTGCGGTGCTGGCCTTTGAACCCACGCTACGCGCGGCCCCGCACAAGAGCGCAGTCGCCGTCGCCACCGTGGTGTTGTTCGGCACACTGTCCATGTTCCTGTATCCCGTGCTCTATCACGCAGGCTGGCTCGGATTTGATACGCAAGGGCTGGGTATTTACATTGGCGGCACCATTCACGAAGTGGCTCAGGTCGTGGGGGCTGCCAGCAATATTGATCCCGCCACCACGGAAGTCGCCACCATCGTCAAAATGACGCGTGTGGCGCTGCTGGTGCCCGTATTGCTGGTGCTTGGCATGTACTTGCGCCGTGCGTCCTCCCACACCGACGCGCAAGGCAAAAAGGCCAAACTGCCCGTTCCCTGGTTCGCCATTGGCTTCTTGGCGCTGGCTATCGTCAACTCGCTGAACATTATTCCGCCAGACACGATTGCCGCCTTGCGCCGCCTTGATATTTTCGCGCTCACCATGGCCATGACGGCATTGGGCATCGAAACCCGTTTTGCCCAAATTCGCAAAGCCGGCCCGCGCGTCATGGCCCTTGGCCTCGTTCTGTATGCCTGGCTGATCTTTGGTGGCTACGCCATCGTCAAACTGGCCACCTGACAGTTGCGAGTAAGGAGCGACGTGCAACTGCGACGCGTAACAGGTGGCGCGTAACTGGCCGCATGCAACGTGCACCGACTGCCACGCTCTGGTCGCATTTTTCCTGCATAATCAGCCGGTTCCCTCCACTGGAGCCGGCTGTATGACATCCGCTCAAAAACCTCCCTTCACCACCCTGCCAACCGACCGTGACGTCGTGCTGCGCGTCATGCCGATGCCTTCCGATGCCAACATTCACGGTGACGTGTTCGGAGGTTGGATCATGTCGCAGGTGGACATCGCCGGCTCAATTCCTGCCGCGCGACGCGCCGCCGGACGTGTCGCCACCGTGGCGGTGAATGCATTCCAGTTCAAACAACCCGTTTTTGTGGGCGATCTGCTCAGTCTTTACGCTTCCGTTATAAAAACGGGCACAACGTCCGTCACCGTGTCGGTTGAGGTCTACGCGCAGCGTCAACGACTGGACGCCGAAGTCGTCAAAGTCACTGAAGCCACGTTAACCTACGTCGCCACCGACGAGGCTCGTCGCAGCCGCCCCCTTCCCTCTCTCTGAGCCGCAACGCATGACGCAGTCCGCCGCCGCGCAAAAAAAACCCGCGGCGCCCCGCCGCCTTGATCCGGAAGACGCGCAGCACGCCCTGGCAGAAGTCCAGGATCGTCTGCGGCGTCAGCATTTGGTCGCTGATCTGGTGCACCGACAGGAAGAAGGCGACTCGAAGGCCAATCTCGTCGAAAACCTGGTGCAACGCCAGCATGAGGCCGAGCTCAAGGCGCTCATTGACACGCTGCACCCGTCAGATATTGCATTCATTCTTGAGTCTTTACCCAAGGACGAACGCCAGGCAATCTGGAAGCTTGTCAGCCCCGAACACGACGCCGACGTCTTGCTCGAAGTCGAAGACTGGGTACGCGAATCGCTTATCGAAGCGATGGATCGCCAAGACCTCGTCGCTGCCACCGAAGGCATGGACGCGGACGAGCTGGCAGATTTGGCACCTGACCTGCCGCCCGACGTGGTGGCTGAAGTCCAAAAGGGCCTGACTGACGAAGAACGTGCCCAGTTGCTCGAAGCGATGGGCTACCCGGAAGACAGCGTCGGCGCCATCATGGACTTCGAAATGGTCCGGGTGCGCGAAGATGTCACCCTTGAGGTGGTGCTGCGCTATCTGCGTCGCCTGCATGAACTGCCAGACCATACTGATCAGATTTTCGTCGTTGACCGTGCGGACAAATTGCAAGGTGTGCTGTCGCTATCCAGGCTATTGGTCAACGAGCCGGAAACGGAAGTCAGTTCGGTCATGAACACCGACTTTCTCGCACTAAACCCGTTGGACTCTGATGCCGATGCCGCTGGCGCATTCGAGCGCTACGACCTTGTATCCGCGCCTGTGATGGACGATCACGGACGTCTCATCGGACGCGTCACCATCGCCGAGGTGGTCGATGTGATGCGCGAAGACTCACAAGAACAAGCCCTGTCGCGCGCAGGTATGCAAGAAGAAGACATTTTTGCGCCTGTCAGTATGGCGCTGCGCAACCGGGCACCGTGGTTGCTGCTGAACCTCTGTACTGCCGGTATTGCGTCGTTTGTGGCCTCACAATTTGAAGGCACGGTAAGCCAGATCGTGATCCTGGCATTCTTGATGTCTATTGTTGCTGGCATTGGCGGCAACTCTGGCAATCAGACCATGACTCTGATCATCCGCGCCTTGGCCATGGGCCGCATCACAGGGCGCAACCTGTGGCAGTTGGTCAAGCGTGAAATGCTGGTGACCTTCCTCGTCGGCTTATGTGGGAGTGTTGTGGCCGCTTTGTTCGCCTGGGCCATTTCGCACTCTATTGCCATCGCATTGGTCATGATGGCCTCGATGATCTGCAACATGCTCGTCGGCGCAGGCGTCGGTGTATTGGTGCCGATGGTGCGTGCCCGCTTCGGCAACGACCCAGCCATTGGCTCGTCGGTGCTGCTCACCTTCGCCACCGACTCGCTCGGTTTTCTGATTTTCCTCGGACTGGCGACGATATTCCTGCTGTGAACACGTCAGGGCGCAAAACCCGTGGTGCCACAACGGAGTGGCGTGGGTGGAGCGCGAGTAGTCCGAGACGGGATCACTTGCGTTGAGCGCGCGTAACCCGCGATTCTTGACCAGCAACAGCTCAGTCAGGGCACGAGTGCCCTGATCTACGCTCAATTCGCGCCTAGAACGCTTGAGCCAGTTTGCGCACCAAGGCGCCTAAACGGCCATCGTCAATACCATGGGCGCGCAACGCCCGTTCGGTCTCGACGACATAATCCAGACAGGGCCCGGAGTGTCCTACGGCATTGCGCACACACGCCAGCAAGCGATCATCGCTGATGTCTGCTGCGTACTCGTGGCAAGCACGATTCAATAGAAAAACCAGCCCTCGCACGGGCTCTTGTTCAGTATGGCAAGTGAGCCAGCGTGGGGTATATGCGCCCGTCACCATTTCGCGGCGCCAAAGTGCGTTGAACACGTCTGGCACGTCGTGCGCTGCCACTTTGAAGGCTACGCCACGACAGCAACCGCCGCGGTCCAATCCAAAAACCAGACCAGGATTGTCGGGCGACCCTCGATGATCGTGTGACCACAGACAAAGTGAGCGATGATAGCCGCGCACGGTAGCGAGCCGTCGTTCGGTCCACGCAAATCCGGGATGCCAGATTAGCGAACCATACGCAAAGACCCAGAGATCTTCACTGCCTGACCAACCCGTAAGTAAATCGTCCACCAACGGTTGCGCACCTGCTTGCGCCAAGCCGGAACAACCGGCGGACACTACCAACGACATAGGGGTCCTCTGAAATCCCAATACTTCCCACGTGGGGAGTGATGGATATGCTACGCCGCCCCTCACGCAAAATGATTGCGCGATACGCCTTGTCCGACGGTGGCATTGGAAATTGCATCCTCGCCGAGTGCCTTGCGAGAAATAAAATTCCTGGATCGTGCGTTACATCGAATTCAAGGGCAACTCAGTGGTGCTCTTGATGATTTCCATGGAAAAACTCGCGCTGACATCAAGCAGATCTACAGCTTCGATAAGCCGACGGTAAAAGCGATCGTAGGCACCCATATCTTCGACCACGACCTTCAGCAAATAATCGATATCGCCCGCCATCCGATGGAACTCAACAACATTGGGGAGCGCCATCACGGCATTAATGAGACTTTGCGTCCATTTTGCGTTGTGCTGACTGGTCTTGATGGATACGAAAACCGTCAGATTCAGACCCAGCGCTTTTGGGTCCAGAAGAATGGCGTTGCGCACGATGACGCCATCATCTTTGAGCTTTTGGATACGACGCCAGCAAGGGGTGACGGACAGATTCACTTGCTCCGCAATCTCGGCTACTGAGCAGGTCGCATCTTTCTGCAACAGACTCAAAATCTTGATATCCGTCTGATCCACAGAATTCCCCAAATGTTGCGAAGCTACACGTTTCAATGGTTTAAGCCCAGGCGGCGGATCTCATGATCGGGTACGGAATATCTTTCTGCTCAGGGCGGCGGCAAATTATGACGTAGGCCCGCGCCGCCGAGAAAATTTTATGGCGATAAAGGGCCTACAGGCATTTCTGCAGAACAACAGACTAGTAAGTGCCCGGATATCCACCGCCATCCATCAGAATGCTTTGCCCTGTCATGTAGCCCGCATGCGTAGAACACATGAACGCACACAAAGCTCCCAACTCTTCTGGTTGACCATAACGACCCGCCGGATTGGCACGGCCCCGCTCCTGCCATAGTTGATCAAATGTCTTGCCGCCCGACTGCGCCAACATGCCTTCAATATGACGAACCTGGGCATCCGTGGCGAACGCCCCCGGCAACAGATTATTGATGGTCACGTTATCGCGAACCGACTGACGCGCCAAGCCACCCACGAACCCGATCAGTCCTGAGCGTGCACCGTTAGACAATCCCAATTCCGCGTGAGGCGCCTTGACGCTGCGCGACACAATATTCACGATGCGACCAAACTTGCGCTCGATCATGCCGTCTATAACGCGACGAATCATATCGATGGGCCCGAGCATCATCGAATCCAGCGCGGCGATCCAGTCGTCATGCGTCCAGTCGCGAAAATCGCCAGGCAATGGCCCATCGGCATTGTTGATCAAGATATCCGGATGCGGGCACGCGGCAATCGCACGATCGCGGCCCTCAACTCGGGTCAGGTCAGCCGCCACCCAAGCAACGCTGACACCGGTTGCCTTCGAGATCTCAGCGGCGGCCTGCTCCAGCGTATGTGCCGTTCGCGCGGCAATCGTTACCTGAACACCTTCGCTCGCCAACTGTTGTGCGCAGGCGCGACCCATGCCACGACTGCCACCAAATACCAATGCCGATTTGCCGGCAATGCCCAGATCCATGCTCGACTCCCATGTGGCGGTCTCGGCCACTATGGCGCAAGCATCCCGCGTGTAACCAGTATATGAGGGCATCCCGAGTACGACGCTGAAATATTTCACGCGTGCAAGGTGCGCCCTCGCGCGCCAAAAAAAAGCTGCTTGAATAAGCAGCCCCTGAGAATAAGCGCAGAACAGCAACGGGATGGCCCAGAACGATGCCACCCACCTGCGTTAGTTATCCAGATTGATGTGGCTTTCCTTGACGAACTTGTTCCAGCGGTTGAATTCGCTCTTCACGTAGGCATCCAGGGTGGGACCATCTGAAGCCACCACTTCGAAACCTGCCTCTGTGAGTTTCTTGCGAATTTCAGGATCTGCCAGCACTGCCTGAAAAGCCGTCGACAACTTCGCTACTGTTGCAGGAGGCGTGCCTGCAGGCGCAAACATGCCGCTCCACGAGTAGGCCACCAAACCCGGAAAGCCGGACTCAATGACCGTCGGGACATCAGGCAAATCAGGTAGGCGCTTGTCGCCAGCCACCGCCAGGGGCTTGACCTTACCGGCCTGAATTTGCCCACGCAGCGCGGCATAGCTCAACCATGTCATGTTGGCCTGGCCACCCACTACAGCTTGAATGGCAGGGCCGGCTCCGCCGTAAGGCACATGCAGCAGCTCCACTTTCGAGCGCTGCTTAAGTTCTTCGGGTGCCAAGTGATTCAGTGATCCAACGCCCGTGGAGGCGTAGTTGAATTTATTGGGCGATTGCTGGCGTGCCGCATCAAGAAATTCCTTCAAGTTCGCGCCAGGCACACTGGGGTTCGCACCGATGACTAACGGGAAACGCACCGTTTGCGTTATGGGCACGAAGTCTTTGAAGGTGTCGTACGGCAAGTTCGATTTGACCGCTGGATTAATCGCGTGGTTGTCGAAGCTAACCAGCAAAGTGTTGCCATCAGGTTCCGAACGTGCCACGTAGCCCGTCGCAATCTGGCTAGCAGCACCAGGACGATTTTCGACCACAACGGGCCTGCCGCCCAACTCCTTGGATAAGCGAGGCTGCAAAATGCGCGCCAGAATATCCGTGCTTCCGCCCGGTGGGTAAGGCACGACCAGCACTAAGGGGCGCTCTTGCGCTGCCATGACGGGCATCGCCGTCAACCCACTTCCAAGAGCGGCCAGGGCACACAAGCCGGTCAACATACGCTTTCCCATCTCGTAACTCATACTCTTCCCCTGCTCGTAAAGGTGGGATCAGCCATGCAACGCGCACGGCTATTGATTAACGCTGCACGTGATTGTGCCGAAGGTTTGACGATTTTGCAGAGATTTACGATTTGAGCAGGCAACATGCCTGTCCCGGCCCGTTCAGAGGCCAGTGTCCAGCGTGTAGTGAGCGCCGTCGCGATTTTCCAGCGTCAATGAGACAAGACCGGGGACCTGAGCGGCGGGATCTTGGGCAACATGGATACGCAAGTTGGCAAGCGGCACATCCCAGCCACCTTCTGCTATTTGTGCTTCGGAACCTGCGACCAGAGCCAGTTGCGTCGCGACTTCCTGGGCATTGGCGGCGCGCGCATCAATGCGCACAATTCGCCGGGCACCATTGGGGTGCCCCATAAGTTCCGGCGACCACACACACTCTGGCGTCAGATGGCGGCAAAAATACATGCGAAAACCGGGTATGGGCTGCTCGGAGAAGCGCACGGTCTGGAAACGTGCCTCAACTTCCTGGCCGTCCAGCATGGCGGCGCGGCTAAGGTCTTGTACCGGATTCACGGCGAATCCGGCCTTCTGCAAACGCTCGTATGTCGCTTGCGCGTCATAGGTGCGAAACACCAGGGCTTCGAGACCAAACGGCGAATCGGCAATTTCTTTGCGCGCAGGAGGCGCACCCGGTGGCCAACCCAGCAATTCGACATACGTGCTTTCCAGCACGATGAGTCGATTGCACGAACCCAGGTTATGCACCGCCAGATCGCTCAGGTGGAACCCCTGCCGTTCGAAATGGGGTGCCAGCGCATCCAGTCGGTCGCGCACCATAATCACAGCGTGATCAAACTCAGTACGGCCGACGGCATGCAGCATGGTGTTAACTCCGGATCAGACCAACTTGCCGTGGCACTGCTTATACTTCTTGCCACTACCGCAAGGGCACGGATCATTACGACCGGGCTTGGCGCCCTGACGCAATGGCTGTTGCGTTTCCAGCTCTTCGATGGGGTTGGCTGTGGCCAGAGCCTCGTCGTAGTCGGAATGGTGATACTGCACGTTCTGCACGTGCGAATGCGCCGCTTCCGCTTCAGCCTGCTCTACCTGCTCCGGCGATTGCACGCGCACCATCATCAAGACGCGCACGACATCGTTACGGATACGGTCAAGCATGCCCGAGAAGAGCTCAAACGCTTCGCGCTTGTACTCTTGCTTGGGATTCTTTTGCGCGTAACCACGCAAATGAATGCCTTGGCGCAGGTAGTCCAGTGCCGACAAATGTTCACGCCATGCCGTGTCAATAGACTGCAGCATGATTGAACGTTCAAACTGCGACCACGACTCGGCGCCGACTTGCTCAACCTTGCCGTTGTAGGCGGCACGCGCAGCTTCCGTCACACGTTCCAGCAATTCGCTGTCGGTGAGGTTGGGTTCTTTTTCCAACATCTCGACCAACGGCAAATCCAGTTGCCAATCAGCTTCCAGTGCATTTTGCAATGCAGCGATGTCCCATTGTTCTTCAACGGACTCGGGCGGCACATAGGTGTGGAACATATCGGCGACAGCGGCGTCGCGCAGGCTGTCAACGGTTGTGCCTACTGAATTGGCTTCCAGCACGTCATTGCGCTGCGAATAAAGTACCTTGCGCTGATCGTTGGCGACGTCGTCATACTCAAGCAATTGCTTGCGAATGTCGAAGTTGCGGCCTTCCACCTTGCGCTGAGCGGTTTCGATGGAGCGCGTCACCATGCCAGCCTCAATGGGCTCGCCTTCCGGCAACTTCAGACGTTCCATGATGCTGCGCACACGGTCACCCGCGAAGATGCGCATCAGCGGATCTTCCAGCGACAGATAGAAACGCGATGAGCCCGGATCACCTTGACGTCCGGCACGACCACGCAACTGGTTATCGATGCGGCGCGATTCATGGCGCTCGGTACCGATAATGCGCAGACCGCCGGCGGCCTTCACCTGCTCGTTCTGCGGTTTCCAGTCAGCACGGACCGCTGCGATGCGAGCCACTTTTTCGGCTTCAGACAAGTTCTCGTCTGCACGAATCAAGTCAACTTGCTTGTCAACGCTGCCGCCCAACACGATGTCGGTACCACGACCGGCCATGTTGGTAGCAATGGTGACATGGCCAGGCATACCCGCTTCCGCCACAATTTCGGCTTCACGAGCATGCTGCTTGGCATTGAGCACTTCATGCGGCAGCTTGGCTTTGGTGAGCAGGCCAGACAGCAATTCGGAGTTCTCGATGCTGGTGGTGCCCACCAATACCGGTTGGCCACGCTCATGACAATCGCGGATGTCATTGAGAATGGCGTTGAACTTCTCTTCGTTGGTCTTGAAAACCTGATCGTTCTGATCCTTGCGGACCATGGGCTTGTTGGTCGGAATAATGACCGTTTCAAGCCCGTAGATTTCCTGGAATTCGTAGGCTTCCGTATCGGCCGTGCCGGTCATGCCGGACAGCTTTTCGTACATACGGAAGTAATTCTGGAACGTAATCGATGCCAGCGTCTGATTCTCGTGCTGAATCTTGACGCCTTCCTTGGCTTCCACCGCCTGATGCAGACCATCAGACCAACGGCGACCCACCATCAAGCGACCCGTGAATTCATCAACGATGATGACTTCGCCATCTTGCACCACGTACTGCTGATCTCGGAAGAACAAGGTATTGGCGCGCAAAGCCACCATCAGGTGGTGCATCAGCGCAATGTGACGAGGCTCATACAGCGATTCGCCTTCCGGCAGAATGCCTACGCGGGCAAGAATGGCTTCGGCGTTTTCATGGCCCGATTCAGACAAGTAAACCTGTTGGCTTTTCTCGTCGACCCAGTAGTCGCCTTCGGGTTCCGGTTCCTGCGGCTTTGGCTCGGAAGCCATGCGTTTGAGGAGTGGCGGCACCGTGTTCATGCGAACGTAGAGCTCGGTGTGGTCTTCAGCCTGCCCCGAAATGATGAGCGGCGTGCGCGCCTCATCGATCAGGATCGAGTCGACCTCATCGATGATGGCGTAGGACAACTGGCGTTGACGGCGATCTTCAACACGGTATTCCATGTTGTCACGCAGGTAGTCAAAGCCGAACTCGTTGTTCGTGCCATAGGTGATGTCGGAGGCGTACGCACCCTTCTTTTCTTCGTTGGGCTGCTGCGGCACAACGACGCCGGTGCTCAGACCCAGGAAGCGATAGAGGCGCCCCATCCATTCGGCATCACGACGTGCCAGGTAATCGTTCACCGTAACAACGTGAACCCCTTTACCCGGAATGGCGTTCAAGTACACGGGTAGCGTCGCCATGAGGGTTTTACCCTCGCCAGTGCGCATTTCCGCGATCTTGCCGTAATGCAACGCGATACCGCCCAGCATTTGCACGTCGAAATGGCGCATGCCAAAGACGCGTTTGCCCGCTTCCCGAACGACGGCGAATGCCTCAGGCAGCAAGTCATCCAACGACGTGCCTTTGGCATGTCGAGAGCGAAACTCCACTGTCTTGGCCGCCAACTCCTCGTCGGAGAGCGCGGAGATCGCGGGTTCGAACCCACTGATCTGGTTAACCAGCTTGCGATACTGCTTAAGCAACCGGTCGTTCCGGCTACCTATGAGTTTTTTGAGCAGAGAAACCATGCGTATTGTCGGCCGCACGAACCACACCGCACCCGTATAGGCTTGAGGCGTTGCCCGTGACTTGGAATGTTATTTGGTTGAGCGGGTCACCGCTGGGGAACGAGCCAGTTTAACGCACCTGACGCGCAATAGCCTGTGTCTATGGCGAGACGGTGCAGAACACGTGAATATACGTGTTTATCGCGAGGCTGTAACGGCCGAAGACGCCTGAGCAACAGCGGATGGTGCTGTTTGCTGTTGACCCAGGAAAAGACGCGGGTCCAACGGCTGACCAGCCAGACGCACCTCAAAATGCAAATGGGGTCCGGTAGAGCGGCCGGTGCTGCCAACGCGCGCAACAGGCTGGCCACGTTCAATCAGGTCCCCTTGCTTGACTAGCAATGAAGAAGCATGGGCATAGCGAGTGATCAAGCCATCACCATGATCAATCTCAACAGTGTTGCCATATCCCGTCTGGTAGTTAGCTTCAAGCACCACACCGCCTGAGGCCGCCAGAATGGGTGTACCGGGAGGGGCAGAAAAGTCCAGCCCTTCATGCATGGCGTAGCGACCCGTCACCGGGTTGCGACGCCAACCATAAGATGAACTCAGATAGGGATAGTCCGTGATGGGCAGCGCCGTCGGCATGCGGGCCTGATCTGCCGACCGACGCGTCAATGCGGCATCCAGCAATTTCAGATTATCGTTTTGCTGCGCAAGACGCGCTTGAATATCATCAAGCTTGCGGCCCAGCGCTTCCGCAGAGTCGGCAGACGGTGGCTGACGATCCGTAAACAAGTCATCCATGACCTGCTTGGCTTCTTGCGGTGCAGCAAGTTGCTTGGCCAACTCAGGGTCTGTGTAAGCTACGCCGGCCACTTTCGCCACGCGCTGCCCCAGCCCATCAATGCTGACCAGCTTGGCTTGCAAGGTGCCCACTTTGCTCGCCAACAAGTTCAAGTTTTCGCGCAGAAAATCGGCATCTCGGCCCGGTTGCTCAGATACTGACCACTTCAGTGCCGAAGTGGAAGGTAAGATGGGGGTAATGTAGCGCTGCAATGCGGCACCAAACATGGCGGCAGTTATCAAGGCGCCACCGAAAAGCAGCGCCAAACGCGCGCCACCCAGGGTGAGATGCCCTTCGCGCCCGTCCCGGGCACGCATAATCAAAATTTTCACGATTTACATCCTATATTTGAGCCGGCATGAATAGATCACCTTCATACCGTCAACGTTCCAGATCCAGCCGACGGGGAGAAAACACCGCTCTAGGTTGGCTGGGTCATGACATGCAGGGCGCCGGTGTACTGGCGACTGCCCGCAAGCATTTACAAATTCAACACGCCGTAGCCGCGGTACTACCGCCACAACTAGGCGCTATGTGTCAGGTTGGCAAGTTGGAGAATCAGCGACTGCAACTTGTGGTGCCCAGCGCTGCCCACGCCGCGAAACTGCGCCAATTGGCGCCGCGTATCGTGCAGACATTGGAAGCCCAAGGCTGGAACCTTAACGAAATTGCCGTCAAGGTACAAGCGGGATTGCCCAAACCGGGTGCCAAGCAGCCCCGTCCCCCAAAAGAAGCCGAACCTCTTGGGGAAACCGCGTTAGATGCGTTCGCGAGCTTGCGCGACAACTTGCGGCCGGGGCCGCTGGCAGACGCTATTGCCAGATTGCTTGCCCACCACAAGGGCGACTGACGTCCCGTGATCAGCTTGGCTGATAAATAGGGACACTTAAAGCATTTTCCAAAAACACAAGGCCGCGTTTTGCGCGGCCTGCGGTAAAACCACTATGGCAAAGCACCTGATGTCAGGCCAATTGCCACTCTTGCCGGAACGCCTTGGGCGCAGCGGCTTGCGACTCGTAAGTCACAATTTCCCAAGCGTCTTTCTGTTCGAGCAACGCGCGGGCCAACTGATTGTTCAGCGCATGGCCTGACTTGCACGCCACATAGCGCGCCACGAGGGGCTTGCCGAGCAGGTACAAGTCGCCAATGGCATCGAGAATTTTGTGTTTGACGAATTCATCGTCATAACGCAGGCCATCGCTGTTCAGAACGCGATAT
>JBEBWV010000002.1:0-132117 GCA_040391965.1 Achromobacter deleyi
AGTCCTTGGCCCTGGAAGCCTTGCGCCCCTTGAGGACCTTGCATGCCCTGCAGTCCTTGACCCTGGAAGCCCTGCGCCCCTTGGTGCCCTTGCATGCCTTGAAGTCCTTGGCCCTGGAAGCCTTGCGCGCCTTGAGGACCTTGCATTCCCTGGAGTCCCTGGCCCTGGAGGCCTTGTGCACCCTGATGTCCTTGCAAGCCCTGGAGACCAGGAAAGTCCGCGACGACTCTGACGGAATCTATTCTGTGGCCGATCAGGGAGTGGATGTGTTTGATTTGGTCCTCGTTCAGCGGTAATACGAAATCACGTTCGTTCATGGCGAGACTCCTTCAAGTTTTAATTGAGACAGTGGAATGGAACGCCGCTTGATAAGCCGCGTCGTATTGCTCGGGGTAATGGCCCAAACTTCTATTTGCCTATGCTAATGAGTAGGGCGCTTGGTAGGCGAAGTGGTGTGATAGAAGCCCTAGTAATAGTCATTAAGAAATTCAATATTTCGGTGATAATTGTCAGTGAATTTATTTGAAAATCATTTTGTAAAAAACCTACTCGATTGCCTAAAACCTATCAGTTTGGATTGGTTTTTTATTCTTCTAATATTAATTTCAACGTAGCCTCCATTAATTTTCATGATTTCCGGTTCTTTCAGATAATTTCTGCGTGCAGGTGGACTTTATCGATTGGGACGCGTGATATCCAATCGGAAATTAACGTCGTTAGATTCCAAATTGGAATATTTCGAATGTCTGGAGACCTCATCTCATGTGGCTTGTTCCTCGTCTCGTCAATAGGTTGAAACTGAAGCACTGGGCTCTGCTGAAGGCGCTTAGCGAAACGCATACGCTTAATCAGGCAGCGGAGCATATAAATGTCACGCAACCGTCAGCTACCAAAATGCTGTCCGATATGGAGGATGCATTCGGTTTTTCCCTGTTCGAGCGCCGTGCTCGTGGTTTGACGCCCACCGTGTTGGGGGGCGAGGTCATGGCATACGCCTCTCGAACCCATGCCGGGCTGAGCCATTTTCTGGAAGAGCTGGAAGTGAAGCGTCAGGGCGGACTCGGCCATCTCGCTATCGGGGCGTGTATGGATACGATGCATAGCCGAGTCATTCGCGCTGTTGCAAATACCAAGCAAGAATTGCCGCAGCTAAAAGTGCGAATTGTCGGAGCCACAGTGCTGCAGATCTGCGGGCAACTGGCGCGTCACGAAATTGATGTGGGCGTGGGCTATCTCAACGCCGCAGTTGACCGAAATCACTTTGATGTTGAGGCGCTGGCGAATGAGCGAATGTGCATCGTGGTTCGCGACGCACATGTGCTTGCGTATCGTGAGTCGCTGACCTGGGATGAGGTGGCGCGATGGCCGTGGGTGCAGGCTGGACCTTCATGCCCGATGAAGGGGGATGCCTTTGAGGCAACAGGTGTGTCGAGCCCGGTGGGCGCAATCGAATGCGATTCTTTCTTTTCGGCGCTGCAATTGGTGCTTGGCAGTGATGCTATAGCGATGTTGCCGGAACCATTTGCGCAGGAATATCTACTATCCCGTCGACTCCATGCCTTGCCAATGTCGCTCACGCGAGAAACGGAGGTCTTTGGAATATTGACCAGAAAAAATGAGACCTTGCCCGCCCTGACCCGGGTCTTTGTGGCCCATTTACGGCGGCATACCGGCTTGTTGGGGGAGCTGCCGCCTTGAATCGAACACACTTCGCGCCCAGCGTCGGTCAATAGCGGCGTGGAAGCCGGGCGCGAAGTGTGTATCGGGCGTAATTATTCAGGCGCAATCCCTGCTTTCTTGATGATCTCTCCCCACTTCTGAGCTTCAGCCACTTGGAACGCGGCGAGTTCTCCCGTTGTTGAGGTGGCGGGATCGGTGCCGGTCTGAGCGTAGAACTGTTTGGCGGCTGTGCCTTGAGTGGCGCGAACCAGCAATTCGTTCAAGCGTTTGACGGTTTCTGGCGGCGTGCCTGCCGGTGCATACGCGGCAAACCAATAGCCCATCTCGTAACCGGGTACGCCCGATTCGGCAATCGTTGGCACCTCAGGTGCCAGAGGGGAGCGGCTCAGGCTGGTCACACCCAATGCGCGCAATTTTCCTGATTTCACCTGAGGCAATCCGGTCGCCGCGTCGGTGATCATCATATCGATCTGTCCACCTAGCAGGTCCGTGAGCGCCAAGGGGTTGCTCTTGTACGGAACGTGCAATAGCTGCACGCCAGCCATTTGCTGGAGCAATTCACCGGCGATGCGGCTGCTGGAACTGCCGCTGCCAAAACTCAGCTTGCCGGGGTCTTTCTTGGCCAATGCCAGGAAATCACCAACTGTCTTGGCAGGAGAGTTCGGGTTGACCACCATGATTTGTCCGCCTTTGCCGAGCAAGGTCAGGGGTGCGAAATCATTCACTGGGTGATAGGTCAGTGTTTTATACAGGTGCTCGTTGGCAGCATGCGTGGTGTTGGTTGTGATCAACACGGTATATCCATCCGCTGGGGCGCGGGCGGCTGTGGATGCGCCAATCATGGCGCTGGCGCCCGGCTTGTTCTCGATAATGACGGCTTGACCGGTTTGCTCGGTCACGCCCTGTCCGATGGCACGTCCGATCTGGTCGGTTGCGCTGCCTGCTGCAAAGGGCACCACGAAGGTGATGGACTTCGTGGGGAAGGTTTGTGCGAATGCCCCTAAGGGCAGTGCGCAGGCCAAAAGCAAGGGTAGGCGGCCCGTGAGCTTCATGAACATGTGGTTTGTCTCCGATTTTTTTCTTTGTAGGGTGGATAGGGTCAAGCGATCATGCTGTCGTGTTGTCAGTCAAGGGAATGTCCGGCAGGCGTTGAGCCAATTCGATGTCGACCTCAACGGTCATATCCAAGAGCCAGAATGAGAGGCTCTTGCCGTGTGTGTCGAGATTGAGGGCGTCGTTCACGCCGCCATCCAGAACGCCTTCCAGCACAAGATTCATGGCGTGCAAGGTGGGAATCAGATAACGGGTGACCTTGGTCGGATGCCGGTGGGCAAACCATTGCGTCACGCGGGCTTCAGTTACCGTGGCGGCCAGCACGTCATAGCACGCAGGGTCCCAGGCGATCAGGCTCAAGTTGGAAATGTCGCCTTTGTCACCCGATCGGCTATGCGCCAGGCGGTACAGCGGTACGAGGGTCGTATTGTCTGGGCTCATGGTGTGACGGCCTCCAGGAAATTCCAGCCGCTCTTGACGGCGCTGCGCGGCAAGGTGCAAGACACCATGTTCAGGCGCGGTCGCAACGACGTTCGTACGCCACCCCCACCGGCGGGGCCGCAGGTATAGAGTGCCGTAACCTCGCGTAGAACACGTTCAGCGATGCGTCGATCCGAATGTGCGCCAGCGATGCGCAAGCGCACATCGCGTGCGTGTCCGGGCGGCGTGGCGTGGAGCATGCCGCCGGCATCGTCGGCCAGAATGCTGATGGCGCCAATGAGATCGATGCGTAGCTTGAGCGCGCCTCCCAGACGCTTTTCGACGATGTTTGCTGCGAGGCGGGCGCGTGCCTCTGCCTGTACCCCAGCGTAAGAAATTTCTGCTTCAGCCAGCCATCCGCCTTGAAAGCAAACATTGACCTTTAACTCATCAGGTCGCGCTCGGCCCGTAATGCCACGCACCGCAACGAGATTCTCGTCTAGTTCGTGGACCTGAGCCCGGCTCAGATCGGCCACGACATCGGGTGTGAGGTAGCTTGCGGGGTCATGCACTTCATAGAGCAGTTGCTCTTTGACCGTGCGCGCATCTACCCGGCCGCCCGTGTTCCAGGCTTTGCTGATGGTGAATTCGCCACTCTCTTCGAGTTGCGCAATGGGAAAGCCCGCCTCAGCCAGGTTGGGTACATCTTTGAAGCCAGGCACGCTGAAATAGCCGCCAGTGACTTGAAGTCCGCACTCCAGCATGTGTCCGGCCATCGTGGCACGACCCAAGCGTGGCCAGTCGGTCTCGCTCCAATCAAAATGGGCCAGGGCAGGGCCCAGGGTAAGTGATGGGTCAGCTACGCGGCCAGCGACGACGATCTGTGCGCCAGCGCGCAAAGCCTGGGCGATTTCGGTAGCGCCTAAATAGGCATTGGCGCTCACAATTTCGACACCCTCAAGGGCGTCGCCCAAACGCTCGCGCAGCAGCGCGTGTTGCTCGGGCGTGTTCAGGGCGTCGCCGTGAATGACCGCGATACGCGGCGTGGGCAAATGTTGGGCTTGCGCAAGCTGCGCAATGCGCCGGGCCGCCCCAAGCGGGTTTGCTGCCCCAAAGTTGCTGACAATGTTGATGTTCTCTTGCAGGCAAGTGCCCAGCACCGGGTTCACCAGTTCATCCAGCAAAGGTTCATAGCCAAGCGCGGGGTCTGCATTTCGGGCAAGTTGTGCCAGCGCCAGGGTGCGCTCTGCCAACGTTTCGAAGATCAGCGTGCCGCCGCCTTGCGCGGCCAGTGTGCGCACCACGGCGGAGGCACCATCGCTGCGGTCACCCGAGAATCCGGAGGCGCAGCCAATCAGTAAGGGGGAGTGAGACATGAAAGCCCTGAGTTTCTGCAAGCGTTAAGGCATGACGCAAGCAAGTCACTATAGGGATTGGCGCTTCATACGTAAAATAGAAATATCTGATGGATTAATTCAATAAACCCATGAATCTTTCTGCCCGGCAATTGCGCGCCTTTGTGGCGCTCTCTGATGAGCGGCACTTCACGCGGGCCGCTGTGCGCTGTCATCTGACCCAACCCGCATTCAGCGCCCTGATCCGCTCACTTGAAGAGGCGGCGGGCGTGCGGCTTTTCGACCGCAACACGCGTCACGTTGAACTAACGGCGGAGGGTCGGGTGCTCGATGCTTCGGCGCGCCGATTGTTGGGTGATTTTGAATTAGTGATGGGAGACCTGCGCGATCACGCGGCGAAGCGGCGAGGGCGCGTATCCGTTGCGGCCTTGCCTTCGCTTGCGGCGGGATGGCTGCCGGGGTTGTTGGCCCAATTTCATCAGACCTATTCCGGTATCGCACTGGACTTGCGCGATGCTTTGCTGGAACCGTGCCTGAATATGGTGCAAAGCGGGCAAGTAGATTTTGCGGTGGCTTCTCAGCGTGCCGACATGACGGATCTGGACAGTGAGTTCCTGCATGCTGACCGATACTTTCTGGTGTGCCGGCGAGACCACGTGCTAGGGCGTCAGGCCTCAGTGCGACTACGCGAGATCGCGAAATGGCCAATGATTCAACTCGCGCGGGGCAGTAGTGTACGCAAGCATCTAGACGATGCCCTGGGCGCCGATGCGCCCGCGCCCTGGCTTGAGGTCGAGCATTTGGCCACGGTTACGGGGCTGGTGCGCGCGGGTCTGGGGGTCTGCGTCGTGCCTGCGATGACCTTGTTTCACTTTCAAAGTGATGACCTGGCCATTGTGCCGCTGGCTGGAAAAGCGCTGACACGACCTTTGTACTTGGTGAAACGACAGGGCCGTTCCTTGTCCGTGGCGGCGCAGGCGCTATATCAACTCTTGTCAGACCATCGCGGGCGCATCGGGCAGCCGGATTAAGTCCGTTTTCTTGAATCTGAGCTTTCGCAAATGTCTATTGCTGATTAAACTCTGATAGTTGTAGTTTTTATCAGCCTTCCAAGGATTCCGCCCATGAGCAAGCAAATTATCCACACTGACGCCGCACCGGCAGCAGTCGGCCCTTACTCGCAAGCGGTGGCCGCCACGGGCACCAAGACCGTGTATCTCTCCGGTCAGATCGGGCTCGAACCGGGCACAGGCGATTTGGTTTCCGAGAACTTCGATGCGCAAGTGCGTCAGGCTTTCGCCAATATGCAGGCCGTCATTACCGAAGCTGGCGGCACGCTGCACAGCATCGTCAAGCTAACCCTGTTCCTCACGGATCTGGGCAAATTCACCGCCGCTAATGCCATCATGGCTGAGCTGATTCCGCAGCCGTTCCCGGCGCGGTCCACGGTAGGCGTTGCCAGCTTGCCCAAGGGTGCGCAGTTCGAAGTCGAAGCTATTCTGGTTCTGTAAGGCCGCCTCACGCGTCTTTATCGATCTACGCTTACGTCCAATATGCCGAATGCGGCAGTGGCGAAAAAGGGTTCCGGCGCTGCAAAAAGTGGCGCAGGAAAACCCATCACAGATACTGAGCGAAAGCTCCGCAATCTGGGTCTTCTGGTGCCCGAAGATTTCGCCTTGCACCTGCCCTTGCGCTACGAAGACGAAACGCGGGTTGTGCCCATTGCGGATATCCGCCCAGGCTTTTCGGCCCAGGTAGAAGGCGAAATCACACGGGCCGAGGTTCAGTTTCGACCACGTCGTCAGCTCACGGCAACCATCACCGACGACACCGGGTCTTTGCAACTGCGTTGGTTGAATTTCTATCCGAGCCAGCAAAAGCAGATCGCCGTGGGCAAACGTTTGCGCGCGCGTGGCGAAGTTCGTGGTGGCATGTACGGACGCGAAATGGTGCACCCGCGCATGACGAACGCTGACGGGCCACTGGCTACGGCGCTGACACCGGTTTATCCCACGACAGATGGGCTCTCGCAATTGGCACTGCGCAAGGCGATTACGCTTGCGCTGGGTCAGGTTGATCTCTCAGATACCTTGCCAGCTGAAGTGCGTCAGCGCTACGACCTGCCACCGTTTGAACCCGCGATTCGTGCCTTGCATGCGCCCGAACAGGGCGAGTCAGAACAGGCACTGCTTGATCGCGTGCATCCCGCTTGGCGGCGCATCAAATTTGATGAGTTGCTGGCTCAGCAGTTGTCGCTGGCGGCGGCGCGGCATGCACGTCGCATCAAGCAAACGGAAGCTTTGCCCGCCAAGAAGAAAGGTAATGATCTGGTGAAGCGCCTCTACGAGACGCTGCCGTTCTCACTGACCGCTGCCCAGCAGCGCGTAGTGGCGGAAATCTCGGCGGATCTCGGGCGCACATTTCCCATGCATCGCTTGCTGCAGGGCGATGTTGGCAGCGGCAAGACCGTGGTTGCTGCCTTGGCGGCAGCCCAGGCCATTGCCGCAGGGGCTCAGGTGGCCTTGATGGCACCTACTGAAATTCTGGCTGAACAACATTTCCGAAAGCTCGCATCCTGGTTACAGCCGCTTGGCGTCAATGTGGCGTGGTTAACCGGCAGTCTCAGTGCAAAAGCGCGTCGGGAGGCGGTGGCCGCCGCCGCAGACGGCAGCGTGCAGTTGGTCGTCGGCACGCAAGCACTGATCCAGGATCATGTCGTCTTCAAACACTTGGGCCTGTCTATCGTTGATGAGCAGCATCGCTTCGGGGTGGGTCAACGCCTGGCCTTGAATCGAAAAGGCGAAGAGGCGCGCGAGCATATCGTTCCGCATCAATTGAACATGAGTGCGACCCCCATTCCGCGCACCTTGGCCATGACATTTTTCGCCGACCTTGATGTGTCGGTCATTGATGAATTGCCGCCGGGGCGCACCCCCGTGGTGACCAAGCTGGTGTCCGATGCGCGGCGCGACGAGGTGGTCGCGCACATCGCGCAGGCAGCGCGCGGCGGGCAGCAGGTCTATTGGGTATGCCCGTTGGTAGAAGAAAGCGAGGTGCTTGAGCTGCAAACCGCCGTCGACACCTTTGAAACTCTGGGCACGGCGCTGCCAGATCTGCGTATTGGAATGGTTCACGGGCGTTTGCCGCAGGCGGAAAAAGCGGCCGTGATGCAGGCCTTTCGCGATGGCGACATTGACTTGCTGGTGGCCACCACGGTCATCGAAGTGGGTGTTGACGTACCGAATGCTTCGCTTATGGTTATTGAGCACGCCGAGCGTTTTGGCCTGGCGCAGTTGCACCAGCTGCGTGGGCGTGTAGGGCGCGGCATTGCTGAATCGGTCTGCGTGCTGCTTTATCAGACGCCGCTATCGCAGATTGCACGCGAACGGCTACGCGCTATGTTTGAAACTTCAGATGGTTTTGAAATTGCGCGTCGAGATCTGGAGCAGCGTGGACCAGGAGAATTTCTTGGGACCCGGCAGTCCGGCATGGCGCTTCTGCGCTTCGCCGATCTGGAAACCGACGCGGCCATTGCCGAGCAAGCGCGCGACGCCGCTGTGTGGCTGCGCGCCGAACATCCCGAGGCCGTCGACGCGCATCTGGCGCGCTGGATGCGTGGGCGGGAAGATTTTCTGCGGACATGACACCTTTACCCACATGCGGTGGCTTATGGCCATCGCGCAACCGGGGCAATCTCGACCATGACTCTGACTGAACTTAAATACATCGTGGCGGTGGCGCGAGAGCGCCATTTCGGCCGTGCTGCCGAGGCCTGTTTCGTCAGTCAGCCCACGCTCTCGGTCGCCATACGCAAGTTGGAAGATGAGCTTGGCGTGACGCTGTTCGAGCGGGGCGGGGCGGAAGTTGGCGTGACCCCGATTGGGCAGCGCATTGTGGCGCAGGCTCAAAAAGTGCTTGAAGAAAGCGCCAGCATCAAAGAAATCGCGCGCCAGGGCCATGATCCGCTCGCGGGGCCGTTGCGGGTCGGTGTCATTCACACGATCGGGCCTTATCTATTGCCGCATCTCGTGCCCGAACAGATCCGCCGCACGCCGCAGATGCCCTTGCTGTTGCAAGAGAATTTCACGGTCCGTCTGGTTGAACTGTTGCGTCAAGGCGAGATCGATTGCGCGATCATGGCGCTGCCTTTGCCCGAGGCGGGCCTGGTCATGCAGCCACTCTATGACGAGCCCTTTATCGTGGCAGTGCCGCAGGGGCATGAGCTCGCGCAGCATAGTTCCATTGCCGCACAAGACCTCAAGCAAGAGACGATGCTTTTGCTTGGTAGCGGCCACTGTTTTCGGGATCAGGTGTTAGAGGTTTGTCCGGAGCTGTCGCGGTTCTCAGCGGCAAGCGACGGCATTCAACGTACCTTCGAAGGCTCTTCGCTGGAAACCATTCGGCACATGGTGGCTGCGGGCATCGGAATTACGGTATTGCCCGTGACGGCAGTGCCGCAACCTCCGCCATCAAATAGCCTGCTGCGCTATGTGCCTTTCGAAGGGCATGTGCCTGAGCGTCGCGTAGTGTTGGCTTGGCGGCGCAGCTTTCCACGCCTGGCTGCTATTGAGGCATTGGCCCAGGCGGTTTACGCGTGCGAGCTGTCGGGCGTGACGATGCTGACGGACATAGAGGCCGCGGTACAAGACTGAAGTTTGCGCCAGATCAACGCGACGTGTGCGATGCCGGGTGTGCCGGCCGTCGCCCGGATTCGCGGTGGTATCCTTGAATCGTTCATCCCCTCAGAGAGAGTAAGCAATGGCAAAAGCGTCAAAAAATACCGTCTCCGCACTGCGTATTAATATCGGCATTTCCGACAAAGATCGTGCTGCTGTAGCGGGTGAGTTGTCCAAGCTGTTGGCAGATTCGTACACCTTGTACCTGATGACGCACAACTTCCACTGGAACGTCACGGGTCCCTTGTTCAATACGCTGCATCTGATGTTCATGACGCAGTACACGGAAGAGTGGAACGCGCTGGACAGTATCGCCGAACGTATTCGTGCCCTGGGCCACTACGCACCCGGCACCTACCGCGAGTATGCAAAGTTATCGTCCATTTCTGAGCCAGACAGCATTCCGGAAGCCTTGGATATGGTCCGTCTGCTGGTTAAGGGCAATGAATCTGTGGCTCAGACGGCACGTGCGGCTTATGCAAAGGCCGACGCGGCCAATGATCAGCCGACAGCAGATTTGCTGACTCAACGTTTGGACATTCATGAAAAGAATGCCTGGATGTTGCGTAGCCTGCTTCAGTAATTCAATACGTTGTTCGCTGTCGTCCACGACTTTTACGTGGTGGGCGACAGGATGCGCTCCGGCACCGGCGAAATGCGGGTGGCCGGTGGCGAAACCCGCCACGAAGAACGTCTGCGTAGCGCACCCAGCAATTTGAGCCCTTGCGGCCAATCGCCAAGCTGACTGTCGGCATTGATATGCCCGGCACCCTGCAACACCACCATCCGGCTTCCCCAATCTTGGGCAAACGCGCGTGCGCGCTCCAGGCGGCAGAAGGGGTCATTGTCGCTTGCAATTACGACACTCTGGAAGGGTAGGGACTGCCTGAGAATGGGCCCAAACCCTTGCAGGCAGGGTGGCGTGCCTTCCTGCTCCACGTCGGGTGGCGCAACGAGTAGCGCTCCTGCCACCTTGGCATGCAGCGGCACGGGCAGACCTGCGCTGATCAGGCAGCCCAAACTATGGGCAATGAGCAGGACGGGGCTGCGCGAATGGTCGACCAGATTTGACAGCGCCGTAACCCAGCGCGCGGCGTCCGGACTTGCCCAATCTTGCTGCTGGACACGTAACGCGTGGGGCAGCAGAGATTCCCACCGCGATTGCCAGTGTTGGGGGCCGGAGTTTTTCCATCCAGGGACGATGATCGGTTGGAGTCTCATGTCCAGCATGATGCCTTGGTGGCTTAGTTACTCAAACTAATAAATCCTCGTTTGCATATATGCCATGGAGCATAAGGGAGGTGCTCAGCTTGGGCAGTGCATGGCGTTCCAAGACAAGTCTCAAAGTGCTTGTTCAAGGGGGAGAATCCCGTTTCTTTCGGTGTATGCTTGCCAGGCAAATGCATTGAAACGGTGCATGGTCTGGCGGGTTTTCCTTGTGCCGTTTCACATTAACGACTAAGAGCCAATTGAGGAGTACGCCCATGAAACATTCATTTCGTTTGACCCCGGTTATTGCTGCCCTGGGTATGGCCGCTGGTTTGGTTTTGGCGACTGGTGCACAAGCGCAGAACATCAAAATCGCCGTCGTCGGCCCCACCACGGGTGCCTTGACGCAATATGGTGACATGGTGAAAGAAGGGGTAGATACGGCCGTTGAGCGTATCAACGCAGCAGGTGGCATTGACGGCAAGAAACTCGAAATCGTTGTCATCGACGACGGTTGCGAGCCCAAGCAGGGCCCGGTCGCTGCCAACCGCGTGGTGAACAGCAAAATCGGTTTCGTGGTTGGCCATGTTTGTTCGGGCGCCACCATTGCCGCCGCCGATATTTATAACAACGAAGGCGTTGTAATGGTCACGCCCTCGGCCACGTCGCCAGCGCTGACCGACGGCAAGAAATACGACTTCATCTTCCGCACGATTGGTCGTGATGACCAGCAAGGCCCCGCTGCGGCGCAATTCATTCTGGAAAAAATCAAGCCCCAGAAGGTTGCCGTGCTGCATGACAAACAGTCATATGGTCAAGGCATTGCCACTTCCGTCAAGAACAACCTGGAGAAGGGCGGCGTCAATGTCGCCATCTTCGAAGGCATCAACGCCGGAGATAGCGACTACTCAGCCGTGATCACCAAGTTGAAGAGCGCAGGCGTGGACTTCGTCTACTACGGCGGTTATCACCCTGAAATGGGCTTGTTGCTACGTCAGGCCAAAGAGCAAGGCGTGAAAGCCCGCTTCATGGGCCCGGAAGGCACGGGTAACCCTGACATCAACGCCATCGCGGGTGACGCTGTTGAAGGCATGTTGCTGACCTTGCCAGCAGACTTCACGCAAAACCCGGCTAATGCCGACATTGTGAAGGCGTTCGAAGCGAAGAAGCGTAATCCCGGTGGTGCGTTCCAGATGACTGCCTATTCGGCCACGCAAGCCATTGCGGACGCGATCAAGGGTTCAGGCAGCACTGACCCGACCAAGGTGGCAGCCTACCTGCATGCCAACACCTTTGATACGCCTATCGGCAAAATCTCGTGGAACAAGCAAGGCGATTTGAACGACTTCAAATTTGATGTTTTCACGTGGCACAAGGACGGTACTAAAACTGTTTTCAAGTGACACAAAAGGCAGGATCATCCCTGTCTTTATGATGCAGGTCTGGTAAGAAACCGGGTTGGAAGCGTTGTCTTCCAACCCGGTTTTTCTTGGGCGGCAATAAGCTGGCACGCCCTGCAGCTGACAGAAATTTCGTATGCGAAACCGCGGTAATGAGTAGAATTCCGCTCCAATCGTTCGTTCATTCTGTTGCGTAGACCACCATGATCAAGGCCTTGCTTGTTGAAGATGACCCCAAACTGGCGCGCCTGATTGCCCAGTTTCTGGAGCAGCATGGGTTTCAGGTCGCCCAGGCTTACCGGGGCGACCACGCGGTGGAAGCCTTCCGCCGCCATGAGCCTGCCATCACTATTCTTGATCTGATGCTGCCCGGTCGAGACGGGCTACAGGTGTGCCGGGATTTGCGCGTGTTCTCCCAGGCGCCCATTCTCATGTTGACGGCTCGCGAAGACGATCTGGACCAGATTCTGGGTTTGGAGTCTGGTGCAGACGACTACGTCATCAAACCTGTTGAACCGCGTGTGCTGCTGGCACGAGTACGTGCATTGCTACGCCGTCATAGCCAATTGGACGAAAGACCGGAGCGACTGGAATTTGGCCCGCTTGTCATCAGTCGAAGCACTCGCGCCGTGTTTAATGCCGGCGCCGTGGTTGACCTCACCACCATGGAGTTTGAAATGTTGTGGGCGTTGGCCAGTCAGGCGGGACACGTATTGAGCAGGGATGACCTGCTTAACGCCGTGCGAGGCATTGAGTTCAATGGTCTGGATCGAAGTGTTGATGTGTGCGTGAGCAAATTACGGCGCAAGCTGGATGATGACCCACGCGACCCGGCGCGCATTAAGACGGTCTGGGGCAAAGGTTATTTGTTTTCACCGACTCCGCATGAGCGTGGCGATGCTTAAGTTCGTCCTGCGCATCTTTGTGGTGTTGGCAGTCGGTTTTGTCATCTCGAACGAGGTGGTGGATCGGTCCGCCAATTTCCTGATTTCCCCTGTGAGCGAAGCGTATCAACGCGAAGCGGTGCGCGGGCAGATCCATAGCTTGCTGCAAGAGCTTTCACCGATTGATCCGGACAAGCGACAGGAATTTTTGGATACGGTGCTCAAGCCTCACTACGGCTTGGGTTTGCGAGTTGTCGATGCGGGTGCCATCGATTTGAGCGACAAAGACCGCAAAGATATTGAAGCCGGTGGCTTCGCCATGCGCGACAAAATGCAGACCTATATCGCCGCCATTCCCGGCGCCGGGCGCACGCAATGGTTGGAGATGAAACTGCCGCCCGAGCCAAGCATCGGCCCTTGGGTGTTGGCCGGTGTGTATTCCGCGCTGGGCTTGCTGCTTTGCGGATTCATGATGGTTTGGGCCTTGCCTATCTGGCGCGATCTGGAGGCGTTAAAGGGCGCGGCACTTCGCATGGGGCAGGGTGACCTGCAAGCACGAGCTCGGCTGTCACGGCATTCCAGCATCCGCAGCTTGGGCGATACCTTCAACCAGATGTCGGAACGTATTGCGACCCTGGTGGGCACGCAACGAGAACTGACCAATGCGGTCTCGCATGAGTTGCGCACGCCGATCGCGCGTCTGGCCTTTGAGCTCGACATGATGGAAAACGAGTCGGACCCGCAAGCACGTCAGCACCTTATTGATGAAATGAAGAGCGACGTAGCCGAGCTGGATGGTATGGCTTCCGAGCTTTTGATGTACGCGCGACTGGAGCACAAAGAAGGCCATTTTCCTTTGCAGGCGCTAGACGCACGAGGCATGTTGGATGGCGTCGTGCAACATGCAGGATTCGAGGCGGGCTTGCGCAACGTGCACTGTGTTGTCGCCGCCTGCGACGTGCAAGAGGTGCGTATGCATCAGCGCTACATGACCCGCGCATTGCTGAATCTTCTGCAGAACGCCATTCGATATGCCGATAAAGCGGTACAGGTAAGCCTGAGCTCGCCCGCAGTTGGGCATTACGTGCTGACGGTGGACGACGACGGACCCGGCATTGAACCATCAGATCGTGAGCGTATTTTCGAACCCTTTATTCGCCTGGATGAAAGTCGAGACCGCAATACGGGCGGTACGGGACTGGGTTTGGCTATTGTCAGCCGCGTTGCGCGCTGGCATAACGGCACCGTTGAATGTACGGCAAGCCCCTTGGGCGGCGCGCGCTTCATGATCCGCTGGCAGGCCGCTTAATCAATCTTCACAAACTCCCTACAAAGCAGGAAAGATCAGGCGCTCACTGATCGATAGCATGTCGTTCATTCCCCTGAATGGACGGTTCGCGGCCCATGCTCTCCCTGTTTCGTCTGGCTGTTGTGTGCACAGTGCTCGCCATCGGTGGGTGCCAAGGCATGCCACCCAAAACGCCCGCGTCTATCGCCAAGGGTGACTATGTGGCCGTGCGCAGCTATCTGACGCAGCGTATCGCCTACAACATGCGAACGCTGGACGTGCCCGCCCTGTCTATCGCGTTGGTCGATGATCAGCAGCTTGTCTGGAGTGCAGGCTTCGGTGATGCCGATGCCAAGCACCGTCGAATCGCCTCTGGCGACACCTTGTATCGCGTCGGTGCCATTTCCAAAGTGTTTACAGCGGCGGGCGTAATGCGCGCCGCAGACGAGTCGACGTTGTCGCTCCACGTCGCCGCCTCAATGGCCACCTCCGCCATGGTGATGTTGCGCCAGGCCAAAGCGGGCGCACTGCCTTAGCACGACTGCATGAAATCGCCGTCTGCGTCCTCAAGGCGCAGGAACGGTGCTGTTCTTAACCTTGACCTGTTGGATTTTCCTGATGAATCGATTCGCCTCTCTTTGCTGGCAGCCCTTGCGCGTGGGTGCATTTTGTACGTTGGTGGCGCTGCCGACGTTTGCGATGGCAGCCGATCCAGCACCCGTCAGCGGTCCGAAAGAGTGGTCGCTATACGGTACGGTGGGCGTTGGATACGCGCCGCGCTATGGCGGCAGCAACGAAAGCACGGTGGGGCCCGTCCTTGGTGCAGGCATTCTCAGTCCCTACGGGTTCTTTCTTTCCACCGCACAGGGGTTGGGCTGGCAAACGTCCGTTGATGGTGGTAGCAATCTGCGTCTTTACGTGTCGCCAAGCGCTTCGCGGGCTGATCGCAAGAAGCGCTTTGGCGGCTCTGATTTTCTGCGAGGCATGGGCGAAATCGAGATGCGGCCGCAGATTGGTATCGATGTGGAAGCACCGCTAGGACCTGTGACCCTAACCGGCAGCGTCGTCCATGCTTTCAAGAAGGGAAGCGATCGCGATGTAGGCAGCGCCTATACCTTGATGAACTTGGGCGTGAACACCACGGTGTATCAGGGCAGTGCCGGTTCGATCGGACTCACTTTGAGCGGCACCTTGGGAGACTCGAACTACATGCGGACGTGGTATGGGGTGAGCAGCCGCCAGGCTTCGCGCACTGGCTTTCGTCAATACTCGCCAAACGGCGGGCTGGAAAGCGTAGCTTTAGGGGCAAACTGGGTATTGCCTCTGGACAAAAACTGGTCGCTCAGTGTGGCCGGCGAGGCGCGCCAATTGCTTGGTGATGCCGGTGATAGCCCGATTGTGCAACGGCGTAGTCAGTTTTCGATCGGAAGTATGGTCACGTATTCCTATTGAGTTGTTGGCGTCTGCGGGGCTCTTTTGACGTTGCCCGAGGTGAGCCATCGTTGTGCTTGCTTCGTTGGTCGGCTCCGCATCGTCAGCTTTCACATAGTGGTGGTGTGGGTGGAGCGTGCGTTTGAGCTGACTATTGAGATATTGGTGAGCGCGTGCAATCCGCGGTTTGAATTCCTAGAAATTGTGCTATTCAAGCATCGCGGGTTACGCGCGTTTAACGGTAGTTTTCTTGCCTCAGTTTGCTCGCGCTCCACCCACGCTACACCAGCAGGTAGAAGCCGAGGGAGCGATGCGACAGGCACACTTTCTCGACCTGCCGTTAAGCACTCAACGGACCGTAAAAAGAAAAATGCCGTTCAAAAAAATGAACGGCATTTCTCTTTGCGACAGGAGCGATTTTCAGCGCGTTATCGCGTGGCGATGCTGAAGCAATCAGAGACCGTCGACCCGACGACCAGTGTCTGCTTCGAACCAATGCAAAGGCTGACGCCCATCCGGTCCAACACTGATGGTATCGCCCACTTTCGCCAAGGCCTCGGACAACTGGCGTGTCGTGCAACGCACGACCAGCATGGTCTTGCCGCAACGGCAGTGAACCAATTGCTCGGAACCCAAGGTTTCAACCATTTCAACTTCGGTGGGAACGCCTTGCGCGTTGAGCAGCATGTGCTCAGGGCGCATGCCCATGATGACCTTGCGGCCACGCACTTGTGCAGGCACCTGCAGTGGCGACAATTCCAGGGGCAAGCCATCGGCGGTTTGCACCGTGCCGTCGCCCGCCACGTTCACTTCCAACAGGTTCATGGGCGGTGAGCCAATAAAGCCTGCCACGAACGTGGACGCAGGTTTCTCGAAGACTTCCATCGGGGTGCCAATTTGCTCGGCCACGCCTTGATACATGACGATCATACGGTGAGCCAAGGTCATGGCTTCGACTTGATCATGGGTCACATACAGGCTGGTGGTGCCCAGACGACGGTGAAGCTTCATGATTTCCAGGCGCATGGCCACCCGGAGCTTGGCATCCAGGTTCGACAAGGGTTCGTCGAACAGGAACACCTTGGGTTCGCGCACAATCGCACGACCCATGGCAACGCGCTGGCGTTGGCCGCCGGACAAGGCACGCGGACGACGGTCGAGCAGATGGTTCAGTTCAAGAATTTGCGCAGCGATATCTACGCGCTTCTTGATTTCGTCTTTCGTGAGCTTGCGGATCTTCAGACCATAGGCCATGTTCTCAAACACGGTCATGTGCGGATAGAGCGCATAGTTCTGGAACACCATTGCGATATCGCGTTCGGCGGGTTCCAGTTGATTGACGACTTTCTCGTCAATCACGATATCGCCACTGGTCACCGTTTCGAGACCGGCCACCATACGCATCAAGGTGGATTTGCCGCAGCCTGATGGGCCGACGATGACGATGAACTCGCCATCCTTGACGTCCATGTTGATGCCGTGAATCACTGGCACATTGCCAGGGTAGATCTTCTTTACATTGCGAAAGCTTAGGGTAGCCATGTTTTATTCGTGTTCGTAGTCGTTTGCGGGTGGGCGAGGGCGGGCAAGCGTCACTTTTCAGCGTCGACCAGACCCTTGACGAACCATTTCTGCATGAGGATAACGACGAGTGCCGGAGGAATCATGGCGAGCATGGCAGTTGCCATGGTCAGGTTCCATTCGGTCACGCTGTCACCACCACTGATCATGCGCTTGATACCAATGACGACGGGGTACATATTTTCTTGCGTCGTGATCAGCAGCGGCCACAAGTATTGATTCCAGCCGTAAATGAACTGAATCACAAAGAGGGCGGCAATGCTGGTCTTCGATAGGGGCAGCAATATGTCGAAGAAGAAACGTATTGGCCCTGCGCCATCGATGCGCGCTGCTTCAATGAGCTCGTCCGGTACCGTCAGGAAAAACTGGCGGAACAGGAACGTGGCCGTCGCTGACGCAATGAGCGGCAGCGTGAGACCGGCGTAACTGTTGAGCATGCCGAGGTCTGCCACTACTTTGTAGGTCGGGGCGATACGGACTTCAACGGGCAGCATCAGCGTAACGAAGATCATCCAGAAAAAGAACATACGGCCTGGGAAGCGGAAGTAGACCACCGCAAAGGCCGAGAGCAGCGAGATGAAAATTTTGCCAATCGAAATCGACAGCGCCATGATCAAGCTGACATACATCATGCGGGCAACTGGCGTGCCCGACGATCCACCGCTTGAGCCGCCAAATAGCGCTTGCTTGTAGTTATCGAAAAAATGCGAGCCGGGAATCAGAGACATCGGCGCGGATGCCACTTCCTGCGCTGTCTGGGTAGACGCGACAAAAGTGACATACAGCGGGAAGGCGACCATCGCCACTCCGCAGAGCAAAATGACGTGGGCCAGAAAATCCAGCCAGGGACGGCGTTCAACCATGGTTTATAGCCTCAGACAAATCAATACTGCACTTTGCGGTCGATGTAGCGGAACTGCACTACAGTCAGGATGACCACAATGAACATCAACACCACGGACTGTGCAGCCGAGGACCCGAGATCCAGGCCACGGAAGCCATCGCTGTATACCTTGTAGACCAGGATCGACGTGGCTGTGCCGGGGCCGCCTTGCGTCGTGGTATCGACGACGGCGAACGTGTCGAAAAAGGCGTAGATGATGTTGACCACGAGCAGGAAGAAAGTGGTGGGCGACAACAACGGAAATACGATAGTCCAGAAGCGACGCATCGGTGAGGCGCCATCTATGGCGGCAGCTTCAATCAACGAACGCGGAATCGACTGCAACCCTGCCAGGAAGAAGAGGAAGTTGTAGGAGACCTGTTTCCACACCGCGGCAATGATGACGAGCGTCATTGCCTGGTTGCCATCCAGACGGGGATTCCAGTCAACGCCAGATTTACGCAGCGCGACAGCCAGAATACCGACGGACGGAGAGAACAAGAACAACCACAGCACGCCAACCACGGCGGGTGCCACGGCATAGGGCCAGATCAGTAGCGTCTTGTATAGGCTGGAGCCTTTGATGACGCGATCGGCCATCAAGGCGAGCACCAAGGAAAACGATAGGCCCACGAAAGCGACCAGCACCGAAAATACGGCTGTGACGCGGAAGGAGTCTAGATAGGCCTGTTGCGAAAACAGGTCGGCAAAGTTGTCCCAACCGACAAACTCGGAGGACAGGCCGAAGGCATCTTCAAGCCGCATGGACTGCCACATGGCTTGTCCGGCTGGCAAAAAGAAGAACACGACGGTAATGATCAACTGCGGCAAGAGCAGCAGATAGGGCAAAGTTTTATGCCCAAAAACAACACGCTTTTCCATAGGTGGAACCCAAGGTACGAACAAAGCGGCGGGTTATGAAAACCGCCGCTTGGAGACTGCCACCGCCATAGACGGATAGCCCGGCGCCAAAACACGATAGGCTTAAAGCCCCAAAATGACCAGGGCTTTAAGCCTTAGAGCAACTGCTCCGATTGGCGCGAAAAGGGCGTTACTTTACACTCTTCTCGAATTTTTCAAGCAACTCATTGCCACGTTTGACGATGTTTTGCAGGCCTTCCTTGCCGGTGGTCTTGCCGGCGACGACGCGTTCGATCTCTGCATCGGCGATTTCACGGATTTGCGGCAAGTAGCCCAGACGCACGCCACGCGATTGCGCAGTTGTTTCGACGTTCAATTGCTTGACGCCGACTTCGGTGCCGGGGTTCTTGTCGTAGAAGCCTTGCTTCTTCGTCAGTTCGTAAGCAGCAACGGTGACCGGCACGTAACCGGTTTGCTGGTGCCAGCGAGCGGCGATTTCCGGGCTCGACAAGTACTTGAAGAATGCCGTCACGCCTTTATAAACTTCGGGCTTCTTGTTGCCAAACACCCAAAGCGATGCGCCGCCGATGATGGTGTTCTGCGGTGCGCCAGCTACGTCGGCGTAGTAAGGCAGCGTGGAGGTGCCAAATTCGAACTTGGCATTCTTGGCGACGTTGGCGCGCAGACCGCTCGAACCAGTGATCATCGCGCACTTGCCGCTAATGAACAGCGAATTGGGCTCGTCGCCGCGTCCGCCGTACATGAAGATGCCTTCCTTGCCGAGCTTGGCCAGGTTGTCCAGGTGGCGAGCGTGCAGGGGGGTATCGATGGCCAAACGCGCATCCAGACCACCGAAGCCGTTGTCCTTAGTGGCGTACGGCACGTTATGCCAGGCCGAGAAGGTTTCAAGCTGTGCCCACGACGGCCAGGAGGTGGTGTAACCACATTCTTGACCAGCGGCCTTCAGTTTCTGACCCGCAGCGGCCAGTTCTTCCCAGGTCTTCGGGGGCTTTTCAGGATCCAGACCCGCCTTCTTGAAGGCGTCCTTGTTGTAATAGAAAACAACGGTCGAGCTGTTGAAAGGCATCGACACGAGCTTGCCATCTTGCGTCGAGTAGTAGCCAGCAACGGCGCCGATAAAGTCCTTGGGATTGATCGGGTTGCCAACTTCTTCCGACATTTCCTGGACCGGCTTGATGGCGCCCTTGGCGTTCATCATCGTGGCCGTGCCCACTTCAAACACCTGAAGAATGTCCGGAGCGTTGCCCGCGCGGAACGCGGCAATGCCTGCGTTCATCGATTCGCCATAGTTGCCCTTGTAGACAGCCTTGATTTGGTAGTCAGGGTTTTGCTTGTTGAATTCTTCAACAAGGCCGTTGACTCGGTCACCGAGGGCGCCTTCCATTGAATGCCAGAATTGGATTTCAGTGGCGGCTTGAGCCGATACGCCTGCAAATGCCGTCATCAGGGCGGCAAATGTAAGCGCTATTTTATGGGATCGCATGAGGACTTCCTCCGTTTGGCGTGGCCGTATTCCGGGTTGTCCGGATACGGAAAACACGACACTTTATGAATTGTTTGTGACAAAGGCGTGACTTTTACACCATGGACAGCACATGTCAAATCTTCTAGTGCGTCACATGCCCTGGGTTTTGGCATTTTTGTGCGTGCTGACAACGGTTTACAATCGCGCACCATGGAAAACGAACTTTCGATCGCCTTCATCGGCGGTGGCAATATGGCCGCCGCCCTGGCTTCTGGCCTGGCCGGTGTTGTGTGCCCCGCCAGCAATATCCACGTCATCGACATTAACCAGGACGCTCATGCGGCCTGGCAAGCGCGTGGCATGACGACGGCCGTGAGCGCGGATGCCACTTTATCCCGTTGTCGCGTCTGGATCTACGCGGTGAAACCCCAGAACATGCGCGACGTCGTCGCGGCGACGCGGCCCTGGCTTCAGGCTGACACGCTGGTGGTTAGTGTGGCGGCGGGCATCCGCGGCGACACCTTGGCCCAATGGCTGGGCGAACCAGGTAAACCCTGGAACAAGTTGGTGCGCTGCATGCCGAATACGCCAGCGTTGGTGGGCGCCGGCATGACCGGACTAGCCGCCTTGGCCGGTGCCAGTGATGCTGATCGGGATCTGGCGGCTCGTTTGCTGGGCTCAGTGGGGCAGGTCGTGTGGGTGGCCGATGACGCGGCACTCGATGCCGTCACGGCGCTCTCAGGTAGCGGACCGGCCTATGTGTTTTTGTTCCTGGAAGCCCTGATTGCAGGCGCTGAGCGCATCGGCCTGAACGCAGAACAGGCACGTCAACTGGCCTTGGGCACGCTGGATGGGGCGACGCGCCTGGCCAGTAGCGCGACGGAGCCTATTTCGGTGCTGCGCGAGCGGGTGACCTCAAAAGGTGGCACCACCGCGGCCGCGTTGGCACAATTCGAGGCGCTTGATTTCAAGGGCATCGTGGCTCAGGCCATGCAGGCGGCGAACGACCGTTCCCGCGAGCTGGGCGAGGAATTCGGGAAATGAGCAGTGTGATTTCCCGGTTCGAACCCATGCGCATGACGCAATTCCTCATTGCCGTGTTTTGCATGGTGCTGGTGGTGGTGGCGTCGAACGTACTGGTCCAGGTGCCGCTGAACGATTGGTTGACCTGGGGTGGTTTGTCTTACCCGATAGCGTTTCTTGTGACGGACGTACTGAATCGTCGATTCGGTCCTGCGGCCGCACGTCGAGTGGTGTGGTTTGGATTTGGTGCCGCGCTGGTGGTGTCGGTGTGGGTGGCGTCGCCGCGTATCGCGCTGGCATCCGGTCTGGCGTATATCTGCGCGCAGTTAGTGGATATCCATGTTTTTGACCGTTTGCGAGACCAGCGCTGGTGGCGCGCGCCGCTCATTGCTGGCGTCATCGGTGCCACCCTGGACACTGCCGTGTTTTTCTCGGTAGCGTTTATGGCTTCTGGTGCACCGTGGGTGACGTGGCTGATGGGCGATCTGGCGATCAAGCTGGTCGTCAATATCAGCATGCTGGCGCCGTTTCGGGCGCTTATGTGGAATTTGGCGCGGCCCGCGAATGCGGCGCAAGACAATATTTGAAGCTTGTTTTCTCGCCGGGCATTAATAATCCTGGCGGGAATATTTTCAATTAATGTTAATTAGTAAGAATCGCGTAAGTAGTGTATTTAAATCGGCGCCAATATTAATAATTCAAACGGCGTTTGATTTTCTAAAAATGCGGTGCCGTCAAAGGCTTCCGTTATACGAAGTACAGGTTTTTTCTCAGGGGTTGAGCGTTTTTTCTCGCGCTATCTGTCACGAATTAAAATTTTCTCAATAATATTGGGGAATATACGCAGTGACAGTATGACGGCTAGCTTTCAGAATACCGCCGATATCGCGTTTTTGCCCAAGAAGCCGACAACGCTCTCTTTGGACCGTGAGATATCCGCTCACGACTCCAGATCGAATGGCGTCGCTCAAAACCTCGCTGGAGAATTCCGCATGAAGTTCCTGCATCGCCTTACCCCGGTTGCTGTGGCACTTGGGGCTCTTGCCCTGGCCGGTGCCGTGCATGCCGCCGACACCATCAAGATCGGTATTCCGCAGCCAATGACGGGTCCCAATACGCAATATGGCGACCAGATCCAAGCGGGCGCATTGACCGCCATTGAAACGATTAACGCCAAAGGCGGCGTTAAGGGCAAAAAACTTGAGGCAATTCTGATCGATGACGGTTGCGAGCCTAAGCAAGCCGTGCCGGCCGCCAACCGTGTCGTGAACTCGGGCGCGAAGTTCGCTGTTGCGCACGCTTGCTCCGGCGTCACCGTGGCAGCCGTTAATGTGTACGAGCAGGAAGGCATCGTGGGTATTACCCCGGGCGCCACCTCGCCTCTGGTCACCGACACTATCAAACCGCACTTTTTCTTCCGTACGATTGGCCGCGATGACCAGCAAGGCCCATACGCAGCGCGCTATATCGCCAACAGCCTGAAGCCCAAGAAAGTGGCTGTGCTGCACGATAAGCAGACTTACGGTTCGGGCGTGGCCACCCAGGTCAAGGACACCTTGGTCAAGGAAGGCGTGAACGTGGCGCTTTTCGAAGGCATCAACGTGGGCGATAGCGACTATTCGGCCGTTATTACCAAACTGAAGAGTGCTGGCGTTGATCTGGTCTATTTCGGCGGATACCACCCCGAATTGGGCCTGCTGCTGCGCCAGGCGCGCGAACAAGGGTTGAAGGTTCAGTTCATGGGTCCGGAAGGCACCGCCAACCAGGATTTGGTGGCTATTGCTGGTCCGGCCATCGACGGCCTGCTCGTCACGCTGCCTTCGGACTTCACGAAGCTGCCGGGTAACGAGGGAATCGTAAAGGCGTTCAAGGATGCCAAACGTGACCCGGATGGCGCATTCCAGATGCCTGCCTACGCGGCTGTGCAACTGATTGCCGATGGCATTAACGCCGTGGGTGAAGACCCCGCCAAGGTGGCTGATTATCTGCACAAAAATACGTTCAATACGGCCATCGGCAAGGTTGAATACGATGCCAAGGGCGATCTGAAGAACTTCGAGTTCGCTGTTTATAAATGGGACAAAGACGGTAAAAAAACCCAGCTGTAAACTCGCGATCCCGCCGGCACGGTGCCGGTGTGTCTAGGGTCTGTTAATACTGCGCACCCGGCTGCGTTCAAGTTTTACATTACGTCGCAGCCGAGTCGTCTGGGTTAACAGGCCCTTATGTATGCCCAGGTTTCCGGCTCCGGGTCACGCTACCGGAGCCGGAACTATTTGGACCAGAGGTAACTATGTCCGAGCTTATTCCCCAACTCACCCAGCAATTCTTTAACGGATTGTCTCTGGGAGCGATCTACGCGTTGATCGCCATTGGCTACACAATGGTCTACGGCATCATCGGCATGATCAACTTTGCTCACGGCGAGATTTACATGATTGGCGCCTACGTGGGCTTGGTCACGTTGACGTCCATCGGCACTGGCAGTGGTATGCCTATGCCGTTCGTCATTGCCGCGATGCTGCTGGTGGCCATTGCAGTCACCGGTGTTTATGGCTTCAGTGTCGAACGTGTGGCGTATCGCCCTGTTCGTAGCAGCCCCCGGTTGGTAGCCCTGATTTCCGCGATCGGGATGTCGATCTTTCTGCAAAACTGGGTGGCCCTGGGCCAAGGGGCGCGCGATATGGCGGTGCCTTCCCTGATTTCTGGTGCGATTCAGTTCCAGATGGGATCTGACTTCGATGTCACTATCCCGTATTCCAGAGTCATGATTATTGTTGTGACGGTGATCCTGATGATCGCCCTGACGTTTTTCATCAAGTATTCGCGCATGGGACGTGCGTCACGCGCTTGCTCGCAAGACATGCATATGGCGGGTCTTTTGGGCATCGATACGAATCGCGTGATCTCGTTCACGTTCATTCTCGGTGCCATTCTGGCGGCAGTAGGTGGCGTGTTGATCGCCATTACCATCGGCAAGCTCAATCCATTTATCGGTTTTCTAGCTGGCATCAAGGCCTTTACGGCGGCAGTGCTGGGCGGTATTGGCAGCATCCCTGGCGCGATGCTCGGCGGTGTGCTGCTGGGGCTGGTGGAAACCTTTGCAGCGGCCTACATCTCGTCGCAATACAAAGACATCGTGGCCTTCGCGCTGCTGGTGTTGATTCTGCTGTTTCGTCCCACCGGGCTGTTGGGCAAACCTGAGGTGGAAAAAGTCTGATGTCCAAGAACAATCTAAAAAGCGCCACCATGGCGGCCGTACTCACGGCAGTCATTGTGACTCCGGTGTTTGGTCTGCAACTGATTCGTCAGGGCGCCCGCACCAGCATGGAGTCCAACTGGTCGCTGGTGGCGTTTGCCGCGGGCGTGGTCTTTCTCTTTCAGATGCTGCGTCCTTGGTTGGCCGTACCGTTTACCAAGCTCAAGACCAGCATGCCAGTCCTGCCTGCCATGCCAATGCGCGGCAATAAGTGGGTCATTATGCTGCTGATCGCCGCAGCGGTGATCTGGCCGTTTTTCAGCGGGCGCAGTTCGGTCGACATCGCGACCCTTGTGCTGATCTACGTCATGTTGGGGCTCGGCCTGAACATTGTGGTGGGTTTCGCAGGCCTTCTGGATCTGGGTTTCGTCGGTTTCTACGCCGTTGGTGCCTACACCTATGCGTTGCTGTATCACTGGGGCGGCTGGAGCTTCTGGGAGGCGTTGCCCTTTGCTGGTGCCATGTCAGCCTTGTTCGGGTTCATTCTGGGTTTTCCCGTCTTGCGCCTGCGCGGTGACTATCTTGCGATTGTGACGCTGGGTTTTGGCGAAATGATTCGCCTATTGCTGATTAACCTGAATACGCTGACTGGCGGGCCGGACGGCATCTCGGGGATTCCGAAGCCGACGGTGTTTGGTTTTGAAATGACCCGTCGAGCAAGCGTTGAGGGAGGTCAAACCTTCCACGAGTTGATGGGCTGGACATTCCAGAATCAACACATGGTGGTTTACCTGTACTTGATGGCGCTGATGCTGGCGCTGGTCACGCTGTTTGTCTCGACCCGCTTGATCCGCATGCCGATCGGGCGCGCCTGGGAGGCGCTGCGGGAAGACGAAATTGCGTGCCGTTCGTTGGGGCTGAACCCCACGCGCATCAAGCTGTCCGCCTTTACGATGGGTGCCATGTTCGCGGGTTTTGGCGGTGCGTTCTTTGCCGCACGTCAAGGCATGGTCAATCCGGAGTCGTTTACGTTTATTGAATCGGCATTGATTCTCGCCATTGTGGTGCTCGGAGGAATGGGTTCACAAGTGGGCGTGATTCTGGCGGCCATTCTTCTAACGGTGTTGCCAGAGATTGCGCGCGAGTTCGCCGAGTACCGCATGTTGATGTTTGGCCTCGTTATGGTGTTGATGATGATGTGGCGTCCGCAGGGGTTGTTGCCCATGAAGCGTCCCCACGTGGAGTTGGCCAAATGAGCGAGGCATTGTTGAAGGTATCTGGCTTGACGATGCGTTTTGGCGGTCTGCTGGCCGTCGATAGCGTGGCGTTCGAGGTGCAGCCGGATGAAGTGTTCGCGATCATCGGCCCCAACGGTGCAGGTAAAACCACGGTGTTCAATTGCGTCGGCGGCTTTTATGCGCCGACCTCGGGCGACATCATGATGGATGGCAAGAGCCTTACGGGTTTGCCGAGCCATAAGGTGGCTCGGCATGGGCTGGTGCGCACGTTCCAGAACGTGCGTCTTTTCAAACAACTGACCGTATTGGAAAACCTGTTGGTGGCGCAGCACACGCAAGTGGAATCGCGCATGTTGCCCGGCTTGCTGAAACTGAAGTCCTATCGACAATCCGAGACCGAGGCACTGGCGCGGGCGGCGCAATGGCTTGATTTCATGGGGCTGCGTGAGTTTGCCAACCGAGAGGCGGGCAACCTGGCGTATGGCCATCAACGGCGCCTGGAGATTGCGCGCTGCATGATCACCAAGCCGCGCTTGTTGATGCTGGATGAGCCGGCGGCTGGTTTGAATCCCCAGGAGAAACGCGACCTGCAATCGTTGATCGATCAGTTGCGACGCGAGTTCGGGGTGGCAGTGCTCTTGATTGAACACGACATGAGCTTGATCATGGGCATTTCTGATCGCATTCTCGTTATGGAGCACGGCAAGCCCATTACAACCGGCACTCCCGAGCAGGTGCGCAACGATGCGCGCGTGATCAAAGCGTACCTGGGGGAAGAGTAATGTTGAAGCTGGATAACATTCATACCTACTACGGCGCTATTCAGGCGCTCAATGGTGTGTCGGTAGAAGTCAATAAAGGCGAAATCGTTACCTTGATCGGCGCTAACGGCGCGGGCAAGACTACGCTTCTCATGACGGCTTGCGGGAATCCTCGCGCACGAGAGGGCACCATTACTTTCGAGGGTGAAGACATTACCCAGAAAGAAACACATCTGATCATGCGCAATGGCATCGCCATCTCACCGGAGGGCCGTCGTGTCTTTAAAGATTTGACGGTTGCCGAGAACTTGCAGATGGGCGGCTTCTTTGCCAACCGTGAAGAAATTCAGGCGGGGATGGAGCATGTTTATGGGCTGTTTCCCCGGCTGAAGGAGCGCTCGGCGCAACGGGCCGGTTTGATGTCAGGGGGTGAGCAGCAGATGCTGGCGATTGGCCGGGCGCTGATGACTCGGCCGCGCTTATTGTTGCTGGATGAACCTACATTGGGCTTGGCACCGCTGATCATCGCGCAGATTTTCGACATCATCCGGGAGATTCGCGACCAAGGCGTCACTGTGTTTCTGGTAGAGCAGAATGCCAACAAGGCCTTGCAAGTGGCAGACCGTGGCTATGTGCTGGAAAACGGTCGTGTGGTGCTGCAGGATACGGGCGCCAATCTTCTGGTGAATGATCAGGTTCGCAAAGCCTATCTAGGCGGGTAAGAGACGCATCGCAAGAGGGGGCGGCGGCAGCGTTGCTCACGCCCTGATTCCCCAATGCATGAGGCCCTGAACGTCATAGACGTGTCAGGGCCTCATGCATTGGGGGACGTTCTAGGCCGCTTTTTTCAGTGGCCCGGTCAATGCGAGATAGCGCTCGATTGCGGCCATGGCTAGCGCATCAATGGAATCCGTAAGTACCACGCCCAGTTCATGGCGGCGCGAATGAGGCACTGCCAACGGCAGTTCTGTGCAACCGAGCACGACGGCATCTGCTCCACGAGCTTTAAGCAATCGGGCGCAGTGGGCAGCGGGCTCAAATGCCTGCTCCATTCGGTTGCCCTTGACGGCAAGGATCGAGCCCATGCAGTAGCGCTCGATTTCGTCTTCTTCGGGCACGATGCACTCGTAGCCATATCGCGCAAGATGGCGCTGATACAAGCCCAGTTTCAAGGTGGCGGCGGTGCCCATCAGGCCAATTCGGCCTTCATGGATCCCCAGTCGCTGCAAGTCCTGGACGACGGCTTCGATGATGTGCAGTACCGGCTTTGTGGTGCTGGCTGCAATCCGTTCGTACCAGAGGTGCGCCGTATTGCAGGGGATCGCGATGAGCTGGGCACCCGATGCCTCCAGGAAACGTACGCCCTCAACCATGTAGGGCAGGGGGTCTTCACCGCCCAGCATGTAAGCGCTGGATCTGTCTGGAATGCGGGGGTCGTTGCGTAACAGCGTAGGGATATGCTGTTGATCGATCTCGGCGGGCGTCAGTGCCGCGAGGCGAAGGGCAAAGGCTGCGCCAGCCATGGGGCCCATTCCACCCAATACACCCAGGTAACAACCCTGGGAAAAGCTACTCACTTTAGTGACTCCGAACTAGGGTATCTCTGGGTCCTGATCGGACCCGGACGATGAACACAGAAAAAAATGAATGCGGCAGGTCTCAGGCCGCCATGATACGCCTGACAGGCGCGCGCCACAGACATCGGGCAGGCAAGCAAGCAGCGAGGCGGAAAATTAACAACACTTGGGGCATGACAGCCCCAAGTGCCAGGTTCTTAACCCGTGCGTCCCGTGCGATTGCCTGATTAAGCGAGACCTTCCGCTTTCAGTGCTGCCTGAACGCCGGCGTTGCCTTCCATGCGTGCAAAGAACGCAGCCAGATTGTTTTGGCCAGTCAGGTTGATTTCCTTGCCATGTGCCCAACGCAAGACAACATACAAATAGGCGTCGGCGATGGAGGGCGCGGCACCCACCAGATAATCTTTGCCAGCCAGTTGTGCATCTACCTGAGCAAACAGCTTGGTCAGTAAGGCAGACGCGGAAGCAGCCAATTCTTTCTGAGCAGGTTCTTCGGCGAGGAATCGCGCCGCGCCGAAGAGCATCGAGAACGTTTTGTGGATGTCCGAGTTGATAAAGCCCAGCCAGCGGCGGACTTCAGCGCGCGAACGAGGATCATCTTTACCCAGTAACTGATTCTTGGGGGCTGTTTCAGCCAAATATTCCAGAATGGCCGAATTTTGTGTCATAACCCAAGCGCCGTCTGAAAGGGCAGGCACAGCACCTAGCGGATTGATCTTCAGAAATTCGGGCGCCTTCAACTCGTCGCGGCTTAAACGATGAGTTTCGTAAGGTTGACCAATCCATTCCAGCACGATGTGCGAGGCCAATGAGCACGCACCGGGCATGTAGTACAGTTTCATGTAGCGAAGTCTCTCGACGAAATATGGACGGCCGCCCGTCCTTCACCGCATATGGTACGCCAATGATTCGCGTGCCGGGCTTGTCGCCATACACCTGTCTCACGGCTGAACGAGGTGTCACGTGCGTATCTATTTTTGGCTTGTCCCAAGCCTCCTGGCGATGGCTTTTTGCGCCGCTGGCTTGGCCCAAAGCGCTGACCACGACGCTGCGCTAACCCAGGCTGGCGCACAAGTCACGTCCATCACGAATGATCTTGAACATCCGTGGTCGCTGGCTTTTCTCCCTGATGGCGCGATGCTGATCACAGAAAGACCCGGTCGACTGCGCTTGTTGCGCTTGCCCGGTGCAGTGTCAAAACCCTTGAGTGGTCTACCTAAAATCACGGCAAAGGGCCAGGGCGGACTGCTTGATGTAGTCTTGTCGCCTGATTTCCCGCGTGATCGCCTGGTTTACCTGAGCTTTAGCGAGTTCGATGGTGCACGTGGTGGGACCGCTGTCGGCAGAGGACGTTTGGCCGACGACGAGTCTGGTTTGCAGGACTTTCAAGTGATTTTTCGTCAAACGCCAAAATTGTCTGAAGGCCTTCACTTCGGCTCTCGCCTGGCCTTTGACAAGCAAGGGTATTTGTTTATCTCCCTGGGCGAAAACAATCAACGAGATACGGCGCAGGCCCTAGATAAATTGCAGGGTAAGGTGGTGCGCCTGAATGCCGATGGTTCTGTGCCACCCGATAACCCTTTTGTGGGTAAACCTGGTGCGCGGCCGGAAATCTGGAGCTATGGCCACCGAAATCCGCAGGGTTTGGCCTTTAATCCCTGGAGCCACGCATTGTGGGAACACGAGCATGGACCCCGTGGCGGCGACGAAATCAACATTATTCTGGCCGGCAAGAATTATGGCTGGCCGCTTGCGACATATGGCATTAATTACTCGGGGCAGCCCATTCCCGAGGCAAAGGGCCAAGTGGTGGCGGGCACCGAAGCGCCTTTGTACTGGTGGAAGCAGTCTCCCGCGATCAGTGGCATGGCTTTCTACAACGCGTCACGCTTTCCCGCATGGCAAGGCTCTCTTTTTATTGGGGCGCTTGCCAGTCGTGACCTGATTCGTCTTAGCCTGAATGGCGACCGTGTGGTGGCCGAAGAACGATTGCTTGGCGATCGCCAGGCGCGTATTCGCGATGTTCGAGTGGGCCCCGACGGATTTGTCTATGTCTTGACCGATGCGGCTCCAGGGGCTTTGTTGCGGGTGGCGCCGGCTGTGGCAGCGGGGGAATGATCATGGAAAAGTCTTATGAACTTATCGGGTCGCTAGGATGCGGTTCCGCCATTGTGGAAATGGCATTAGTGCTGGCAAATGTGCCACACACCTTGACCGACTTACCCTATTTGAAGCCTGGCGCAGGACGGGATCGTTTGCTGCAATTCAATGCGATGGGCCAAGTCCCCACCTTGATCGCGCCGGATGGCACAGTGCTGACAGAAAGTGCTGCGATGATCTTGCATCTGAGCGAGGCGGTGCCTCAGGCAGGGCTGGCACCGCCTGCGGGCAAGCCAGAGCGCGCGCTGTTTCTCAATATATTGCTCAGATTGGTGGCGGCAATCTATCCCACGTTCACCTTTGGGGACAACCCGGCGCAATGGACCACAGAGGGCGTGCCCGCCGATTTGCTTCGTGAGCGCGTTCATGGACGGCGCGCCGATTTGTGGGTGGAGCTTGAACGCCACGCCGGTTCACCACATATGCTCGGGCGGCGCTTTTCGGCGCTGGACCTCTATGTGACCGTGATGACGCGCTGGCGCCCCGGTCCTGTGTGGTTTGCCGCAGCATGCCCGGCATTGTCTGCGGTCGCGCGGGAGGCGGCACTTGAGCCCAACGTGGCCGCGGTGCTGCGACGACACTTCCCGCCGCCGACTGAGTGAATTTGCCAGGGTTCAGCCAATTCGCAAGTGTGCTCAGGCAGCGCGACGACGTCTCGTGGCTCGAGCTTCTCTCAGCGCAATCGTGAGCCCGCTGCCTGCAATGAACAGTGCGCCAAGATAGGCGTAGGCATCAGGGGCTTCGCGCCAGAAAATCCAGCCCAATAATGTGGCCCAGAGCAGGCCCGTGTAATCAAACGGGGCCACGACAGACGCGGGCGCGATTCGAAAGCCCTGCGTTATTAGCGCCAGGCCCAGGGTGCTGAAGAGAGCGACGCCCGCAAAGTAAGGCATGTCTGCCCACTGGGGCGTGGTCCAGAACCAGGGCAAGGCCACCGAGCTACAGATGACTTGGCCGACCACGATGTAGAAGGTGGTCGTCAACATGCCTTCGCCGCGATTGATGCCGCGAGCGGTGATCATCATGACGGCATACAGCGCTGCCGTGGTCAGTGGCAGCAGGGTTGCCGCCTGGAATGCTTCGGTGCCGGGGCGGACAATAATCAGTACGCCTGCGAAGCCCGCCACGACGGTCAACCAGCCGATGCGGTCCACCCGCTCTTTTAGAATAAGCACCGACAGCGCCGTGACAAAAAGCGGGGCAGCAAACGCGATGGCGGTGGCCTCGGCCAGTGGCAACGCACGCAGGCCAAGATAAAAGCAACTGGCCGCGACCACGTTGATGGCACCGCGGCACAGGTGCAAACCTGGATGCGCGGTTCTCAGCGTGCGGCGGCCGCCCAATATCAGACACAGCGCAGTCACGAACGGCAATGCGATGACTGCGCGCATGAACAGAATCTGCACCGGGCTGTACGAAGCACCTAGCCATTTTGCATTGGCATCACTGAGCGTGAGAAAGAAAATACCACCGGCGACGCAGGCGATTCCGGCGATCGCACGGTGTTCGCGCGGCGCTGGCACAACTGAGGAAGACGACATCTGAGACCTGGTGCTGCGGGGAGGTGTGCCGCAGTGAGTGCTTGTAAACGGGTAAGAGGGGGAGTTAGGTCTGAGCGCGCCAGGCGGTTACTGCAACCATGGCCCATGCCGCCAGGAAGGCGACGCCACCTAAGGGAGTGACCGCGCCGAGCCAGCGCGTGCCGGTGAGCGCCAGAACGTACAAGCTGCCGCTAAACAGCAGAATGCCTGCGAACATGACGACGCCTGCCCACGACAGCAAGGACGAACCGTAGCGGGCGCCAAGCAATGCGATGATGAAAATGCCGATGGCGTGAATCAAGTGATACATGACACCGGTTTGCCACACTGCCAGCAAGTCCGGGCTGAGCATGCGCTTGAGCCCGTGTGCGCCGAACGCGCCTGCACCGACCGCCACCATCATATTGAGTGCGGCGAGGATTGTGAGTTGGCGGTCCGTCATGGTGCGTCCTTGGCAAAAAGGCTGAGTCAGATAGGTGCCTATGATATGACGAAAGCCAGGGACACATGGGGCCGTCCAGTGGGCCTGCCCCATTTGCACGAGCATGGGGCAGTCGTGGTTCCGACCTCCGAGGCAGCGCGTGCATTGCATTTTGCTGGGTGGGGCCGAATGCACTTACCTTGGTGCATTCGGCCCGTCAGCGACGATATCAGGGGGCGAGAACCGCTCGGCCCACTACCTTGCCTTCCATGAGGGACGTCAATACGCGATCAGCCTCTTCGAGCGGATAACGTGTCACTGGAATAGGCTTCACTTTGCCTGCGCGCACCAGTTCCATGAGTTCCTGCAATTCGGTCAGGTTGCCCACGTAGCTGCCGACGATGGAAATTGCCTTCATCGGGATCATGGCGATGGACCACGGCGTTGCGCCGCCGAAAAGGCCCACGATTACCAGTTTTCCGCCCTTGGTCAGAATGTCGAAGGCGAGGCCAGCGGTTGCCGGTGCGCCCACCAGATCGACGGCTGCTTGTAAGGGCTTGCCACCCGCTGCGTCGAGAATCTGGCGAGCGGCGTCGGGCGCGCGTCCGTCAATGGCGGCAAGTGCACCTGCGTCCAGCGCTGCCTGGCGTTTGGCGGGATCAATGTCTACCACGATAGCGCCCACACCGCCCAATGCCTTGAGCAAGGATAGGGCCATCAGGCCCAATCCACCCGCACCGAAGATGACGATGGGGTGTTTGGTGTAGACAGCGTCGCCTATCTTTTTCAGCACAGCGTAGGTGGTGAGGCCGGAGCAGGCATAAGGCGCGATCAGGGCCGGATCCAGGTCGCCGATATCAATGAGGTAGCGCGCGTCGGGCACCAGGATATGATCCGCGTAGCCACCGGCTCGGTGCACACCAAGGCAGGCGGGTGCCGAGCAATGGTTCTCCATGCCCGACTCGCAGGCGGGACATTTGCCGCAGCCGATCCATGGGTAAACCAGGTAGTTGCGGCCCGGTTCCAGTCCTTTGGCGTCGGGGCCAGCCGCTTCTACGGTGCCGACAGTTTCATGGCCCATGGTCAGCGGCAAGGACACGCCTCGGTCTTTCAATGACAAGGTGCGACCCTGGCCCAAGTCGTAGCCACCTTCCCACAGGTGAATGTCGCTATGACACACACCGGCCGCGCGAACCTTCAACAACACCTGGGCGCCGGTCGGCACGGGAGTGGGTTGATCCATGGCTTCAAGCGGGGCACGAAAATTAACGACGCAGTAACACTTCATTGAAAGTCTCCGGATGCAGTTGTTGTCTTATTTTTTGACCAATGGGCATTCGCTGTCTGCCAACGATACGAAAATCTTATCGCCAGGGACCGTCGAAAGAATGCGGTAGTAGTCGTTCGGGTACTTGGATTCGGCTGGCTTTTTCACTTCGACCAGATACATATCCATGATCACGCGGCCGTCTTCCGGACGGACCCTCGCATTCTTGATCAATTTGGTCGTTACGGGCAACTCACGCATCTTCTGGTTCACGATGGCAGCGTCAAATGTGCCCGCCGCCTGGGCGGCTTGCAGATAATGTGTGGTGGCGACATAGCTGAGCGCCTGCACAATGGAGGGCGCACGTGTAAAGCCGGTTTTCTGCTGCCAGCGCTTGGTCCACGCACGCGTTTCGTCGTCAGCATCCCAGTAAAAACCGGTAGGGAAGGTCAGGCCTTGAGCCACGGGCAAGCCCATAGCGTGCACGTCATTGATGAAAGTCAGGAAGGTCAGCAAACGCTGGTTGCCACCCGTCAAACCAAACTCCTGAGCTTGCTTGATCAGGTTGACGAGATCACCGCCAGCGCTGGCCAGTCCCACTACCTGGGCTTTGGATGATTGCGCTTGCAGCAAGAAAGACGCGAAGTCCGAAGCACCCAAAGGATGGCGGGTACTGCCGACCACGGTGCCGCCGGCGGCCTGCACGAACTTCGTGGCATTGGCTTCGAGCGACTTCCCAAAGACGTAGTCGGTTGTGATGAAGTACCAGGACTTGCCCCCACTTTCCACCACGCTGTGCACCGAGGCATTCGCCAGGGCATAGGTGTCAGGTGCCCACTGCGTACTGAGATTGCTGCATTGCTTGCCGCTGAAGTCTCCTGCAAAGCCGCCACTGATTAGCGCGGTGCCATTTTTTTCTTTGGCCACGCCTTGTGCCGCCAGCCCCGCGGAGCTTGCTCCGCCGTCTACGACAGCCACCAGGTTCTGCGTGTCAAACCAGCGTCGCACCAGAGCCGACGCCACGTCTGCTTTGTTCTGGTTGTCCGCCCCAATGACTTCAACCGTTTTGCCGGCCACTTTGCCATTGAAATCTTCGACGGCCATGCGGACCGCGATTTCTGAGCCAAGCCCGCCCAGATCGGAGTAAATGCCAGATCGATCGTTGGAGACACCAAGGCGCACGACATCGGATTGCGCATGAGCGGCGGTAGCGATGAAGGCGGCGGTGAGGGCAGCGAGCAGGGGTTTGATACGCATCTGTTTGTCTCCACGGCCCTTGATTGAGGAGCCGGTCATTGTTATGGGTGTTGACGCGAAGTAGATAGCTGTCGGGATTGGTCCACGACAGGGGTGCCAGATTGGGGCATTGGTAGCGTTCGAAATGATCGCTGGGCGCTGGGATCGACCGATGCGTGATGCACATCGCTTTCCGCTGAGTCTCCTTATTTCACTTGGTGGTGAAATTGATTTTTTATATATAAATTTAATTTCCTGTGCAAGAATTTAGATTCGCACTAGTGAAAAGTCAACTTAGTGGAAACCTAGATATGAGGCCGAAGATGGGGCGTTTTTCAGGGCCAAACGCATGGATGTGAAGCTTGTTGCGCGCACCGTAGCGTTGTTCGAATTGTTTGCGCAGGTGAAACGGCCTATGCCCTTGACCGAGCTTGCTCAGTCGCTCGGGGTGCCCATGTCGAGCTGTCTGGCCCTTGTGCGCACCTTGGTGGCGCACGGCTACCTATACGAGGTGCGCCGCCGTGGAGGCTATTACCCGACGGCCAAACTGCATGGGGTAAGCAGCGATATCGGCACTGCTTACCCGTGGCGAGCGGCGGCCCATGAGCATTTGGTCGCTTTGCGAGACGCGGTGAACGAGACGGTAATGCTGGGAAAAATTCAGGACGGATCGGCGGTCTATCTGGACGTGGTGCGTTCAGGGCAAGCCGTGCATTACGCCACCCAGGCGGGCGTGCGCCGACCGCTACACACCAGTTCGGTGGCCAAGGCGATTCTTGGGCAAATCGATGAGGCTGAGCGAAATCTATTGCTTGCTGATGCCGATTACATGCGATTCACGCCGACAACATGCGTAACGTTCGATGCCTTACTCGCGGATATTGCGCGCGCGAAAGCACGTGGGTGGGCATCAAACATAGGGGAAAGCGTGGCAGACCTGACGGGATACGCCGCCGCGCTGGATATGGGCGGTGAATGGTATGCCGTAGGCATGGCAGGGCCAACGCCACGGATGCTGGCAAATAGCGACGCGTATGTATGCGCCTTGCAAAACACAGTGCAATCGATTCGAGCTGGCGTTGGAGCGTGACCGCCAAGTGTCAAACCAGAAAAGCCGCCAGGGCTTGAGGCGTGCGTCTGTGCCTGAAACCCGATGCTTGCGCGCTGGTCGTGTGCGCTTTATTTGCGCACCAGGGTGGATTTTCCGAACAGACTCTCGATAAGGTCCACGGCGAGTTCAGCCGTTTTGTTACGCACATCAAACGCAGGATTCAATTCCATGATGTCTAGCGAGCGCATGAGTCCAGTGTCGGCAATCATTTCCATGCAAAGTTGTGCTTCGCGATAGTTGGGGCCGCCTCGTACGGTGGTGCCTACCCCTGGCGCGATGTCCGGGTCGAGGAAGTCGACGTCGAAACTGACATGCAAATGGGTATCGGCATCGAGGTCTGCCAACGCGGCTTGCATCGTGGCGCGCATCCCCATTTCATCCAGGTAGCGCATATCAAAGACATCGAGGCCCGCATCGTGGACGAGTCGTTTTTCGCCTTCGTCCACACTGCGAATGCCAATTTGCTTCACGCACGCCGGGTCGATGTCGGGTATTTGGCCGGACATGCCGACGATGGGTGCGGGCCCTATGCCGCAGAGGCAGGCCACCGGCATACCGTGAATATTTCCGGTAGGTGTCAGGGCATTCGTATTGAAGTCAGTATGCGCATCTAACCAGAGCACGCGCAGACGCTTGCCGGTTTCACGGCAATGCCGGGCTACGGCACTGATGCTGCCGATGCCTAGGCAGTGATCACCCCCGAGCAGGACGGGCAGTTGCCCCTGGCTGAGCGCGGCATAGCACGCATCGTGCACAGCGCGGTTCCAGGCGTTTACCTCTTCCAGATGACGATAACCGTCAACCGGCGGCAGCCAGGGATTCGCGGGTCCTTGCACATTGCCCAGATCGGTAACGTGAAAGCCTTGTGCCTGAATGACCGGGCCGATGCCCGCAACCCGTAACGCTTCGGGTCCCATGGAGGCGCCACGTGCACCGGCACCGATGTCGGTGGGGGCGCCTATCAGGGCGACATGAGCGGGGAGTTCGGCGATGTGTTGCAAAGTAAAGACTCCGGGCAAGAGCTGAAGAGTGAAAAGAAAAACGGTGCTGATCCGCGCTACGCATATTGTGCATCAGTGCATCAGTGCTCACGGGCCACCGAGCCACCGAGCCACCGAGCCAGCGGGTGCGGCGGAATGCAGTGTGCGTGCGCTATCTTAGCGCCGCCAAGAGACAAGGAGATTGCCATGGTGTGACCAAGGCCATTGGGGCGCGCAGGCGCGGCTTACTGCACAATAGCTGCATGGAGAGCATGATGCTGGTTCTCCCCATATTCTCAGACCAAATCCTCGGACCAAATTCAATCCCCATGACCTTGTCGCTATTTCCCCTTCGATTCACCCGCGGCTTGGCCGTGGCTGCTCTGACGCTGCTGGGTGCCAATCTGGCTCAAGCGCAGACGCAGCCGTTGCGCATCGGGGTGATTCCCAGCGTTGCCAATGAGGCCACTGAACAGGCGATTGCCCAGGCGCGCAAAGAGGGGCTTGAGGTCAAACTGGTGGAGTTCAGCGATTGGGTCATGCCCAATGTGGCGGTCGCAGAAGGGTCTGTAGATGCCAATTTCTTTCAGCATCAACCGTTCTTGGAGCTTTTTAACAAGCGTAGCGGTGCGAAGCTGGTGCCGATTGCCTACGGTTATTCAACGACGATAGGTCTGTTCTCCAAGAAACTGAAACCTGGCGACGCCATTCCGGACGCGGCCACCATTGCCATCCCGAATGACCCGGTTAACACGGGCCGTGCGCTGCTGCTACTGGAGTCAATCGGCCTGATTACCCTTAAGCCCGGAGTCGGTCACGAGGCAACGGTGCAAGACGTCGTGACCAACCCCAAAAACTTGAAGTTTGTTCCAGTGGAAGGGGCGCAGTCTGCCCGTATCTTTGATGATGTGACCGCCTCGGTCACCTACACAACATTCGCCAAACATGCGGGCTTAAACGAGAAAGACGGACTTGCTTTTGACAACAAAGATCCGACCAACGTGCGCCGCTATGCCATTCGTTGGGTGACCACGCCGGAACGCGCGAACGACCCCAGGCTATTGAAGTTCATCAGCATTTATCAGCAGTCACCGGAAGTGAAAGCGACCCTGCGCCGCTTGTATGGCGACCTGATCGATTTCCCTTGGTGACAGTGCACAAGAGCACGATGCCTATGACACCGTTTGACGGTGCTTTGCAACGGCGGTGCCATTGAAGTGTCGATGAAGTCCCAGTGCGGCAATGCCCAAGGCCACCGCCGCGCAGACCGCCAGGGCTTCGAAACCCACATGGGTATAGAGCGTGCCCGCCACGGCGGTGCCAATGCTTGCGCCCAGATAGGTCGTGCAGGTGTTCAGGCCCAGCACGGCACCGCGCTCGTCGGGACGCGCACGGGCCAGCAGCAACACGATCAGGTTCAGACTTAGTTGCGAGGCGCCGCCCCAGATCACGGCCACCGCCAAAATGGTGCCGAGTGCCAGCGTGGCGGGCAACAAGGCCACGTACACCAGGCCGATCGTGGCCAACGCAAGAGGTAGCGCGCGGCGCGCAGCAAACCGTTCGATCACTGCGGCCCCAAACATGCTGGCGGCCATGAAGCCCGTGCCATAGGCGAAGGCGATCAGCCCAACCTGACCGGCAGAAATGGCGAGCGCAGCACGCACGTAATCGGCCAGAAACGCATAGACGCCGTAGAACGCCGCAGAAAAGGCGAAGCAGGCAAGCAGCAGCGCCGGCACATCCGGATAGGAAAGTGGGGCGAGTAATCGGGACCAGCGTAGCGGCGTCGAGCTAGGAACCCGGCGCTCAGGCAGCTTGTAGAGTCCAATCATGGACACGGCGGCGCACAGGGCCAGGGCGGCATAGGTGGCACGCCATCCGATGGCGTCGGAAATGAGGGCGGACAGTGGAACACCTGCCACCAGAGACACGGACCAGCCTGCAATGACGCGGCCCAAGGTTCGCGCTTCTTTTCCGGGGGCAGCCACGAGTGCCGCTGACCCATACGCGGCGGGCAAAATAACGCCGGCAGCCAAGCCAGCCAGGCCTTGGGCAAGGGTCAAAACAAGCCAATGCGGGGCGGCAGCGCTAACAAGCAGGGCGACGATAAGCGTCACCATGGCACACAGCAGCGCGCGGCGGATACCGACCCGGTCAATGCGAGCAGCCAAGAAGAACGCGCTGAGCGCCGTGGCGGCACCATAGGCCGAAATGGCCGTGCTGATGGTCAGGGGCGACGCCTGGAAGGAGCGTGCGACATCAGAGAGTATGGGGCTGAGGGCCAGGCCGTTTGAGCCCACCACACTGACCGCGAACATCAGGCTAAGCACCTGCGAACCGTGTGTGGCATTTGATTGACTACGTTTAAGCATTCGCAAATTTTATTGGAATAAAATTAGGGATTACGGCAGTATCCCTATATTCCATAAAAGTTTGAATGCCATAAGGCAGAACACTATTCCAATGCTAGAACTGGATAATCGCGACAGAACGCTATTAACGCTATTGGCGGCAGACGCCACCCTTAGCTATGCAGAACTGGGCAAACGCCTGAGTCTTTCTGCACCGGCCGTGCACGAACGGGTGAAGCGCTTAAAGCGCGACGGCCTGATCAAAGGCACCGTTGTCAAACTTGATGGGGCGAAAATTGGCCGACCCTTGCTTGCCTTCGTGCATGTGGACACCAATAACTGGACCATCACGCAGCAGGTGCTGGGACTTGCCGAACTGACTGAGGTGGAAGAGATCCACACCATTACGGGCAAAAGCGCCATGTTGCTAAAGGTGCGGGTGCGAGATACTCAGGCACTCGAGCAATTGCTTGCGCGTATTCATCTGATTGAAGGTATTACCAACACGACGAGCGATATTGCTTTGACGAGCTATCTTGAACGCGGTCCGCTACCAGAAGGGCCGACACAAGCCTGACGCATGTGCCGACGTTTGGCCAGCCTTAGGCGCGTATCAGTCGCAGCCGGGTAATTTCTGAAGGTGCCCACAGACGTTTTGGTGGGCCCCAGTATCCGGTGCCTCGACTGACGTAAATCCACATGTTTTCCAGACGATGCAGGCCAGCAGTATAGGGTTGCTGGAATCGCACGAAAAACCCCCAGGGAAAGAACTGTCCGCCATGAGTGTGGCCGGAAAGTTGCAGCGTATAGCCATGCGGGGCGGCGGCAGCTGCCGTGCGTGGCTGGTGCGCAAGCAACAGCTTGATGGCCGCGTCGGCGGGGGCGCCTGCCAGCGCGGCCGCGGGGTTGCTGCGTTGCTGTGGGTCAAACGAACCCGCACTGTAATCCGTGACACCTGCCACCACGATAGGCACGCCGCTCGGGCGCACCACCACATGTTCGTTCATTAATACGCGCAGTCCGATGCGACGAAACTCGGTGACCCACGCTGCCGCACCTGAATAGTATTCATGATTGCCTGTCACCAGATAGACGCCATGCGGTGCTTTCAACGTGCCTAGCGGCCTAGCCTGTGCAGACAATTGCTCGACATTGCCGTCCACCACGTCGCCCGTAATGGCGATCATGTCGGGGTTAGCAGCATGAACGGCGTCAACGATGGCCTGCACATACCGGCGTTTGATGGTGGGGCCGACATGAATGTCGCTGATTTGTACGATCGTAAAACCTTCCAGAGCTTCTGGCAGGTTGTCGATGGGAACATCGACGGTAACGACGCGAGCGCGACGGCGCGCGTTGTACAGACCCACGATCGAGCCCAGCAAGGCAAGCAGGCCCACAGCGCGTGCACTCAGTTCGCGAAGGCTAGGCCAGGGAAGAGCAAGCGCCGTGGCAGCGTCAAGCCCCCAGAGCACGAGAAGCAGCACGTCGCGCAAGACGGTCAGCACGAACAAGGATGAGAACAAGCCCAGGGCCAAGAGGCCGGCCCAGGCCAGGCGGTCGTTCCAGGGCGCACGCATGGAAGAGTGTCCGGCCATGCCCAGGGGAATCAAGGCACACGACAACACCAGACCAAGGATTGCCGCGATGCTCCAGGCCGTCCCGAGTTGGGCATCGGGGAGGAGGCGCACACCTACGTAGGCGTGCGCTAAGCCCACCATGACGAAAAAACGCAGGAAAAATTTGGATCGGACGAGGGACACGGGGCGTGGGGCGCGCAGGCGTGGCGCCGTGCGCTGACGTCAAAAGAGGAACTGCCATTCTATGCGTTTACGTCAGCGCAGTTGCTGGCCATGATGCAAAAGCAGACTTCGGTGGCACCCTAAACGCTCAGGTGGTATCCGAGAATACAAAAAGCGGATAAAAGAAGGTTCTTTTATCCGCTCGGAATGCAGGGGGGCGAGCACTGCTGCCGCTACTACTTCCAGTGCTATTGCTCTGGTCAAGAGTCGCGGGTTACGCGTGTTCAGCACTCTCGTGTATCAGTCGCAGCCTTCTCGCGCTCCACCCACGCTACACCCTGAATGGGCGACGACGTGAACCGTGCGATTAAGCCTGCTTGGGCAACGCGAGCATTTCGCCCATGCGTACCGGACCCAGCACGGAGGGCGTATCAGCCCAACGGATCTGGTTCGGACCAAACAGCACAATAGCGGTGGAACCGAGTTTGAAACGTCCCATTTCGGCACCCTTTTCCAGATGAATGGGGGCGCGGGCCTCGGCATCGTAGCGGGTGGATTTCACGGCTCGCTTGTGCGGCGTGACCAAGCCTGCCCACACGGTTTCGATGGACGCCACAATCATGGCACCCACCAACACCACGGCCATCGGGCCGTATTCCGTATCGAAAAGGCAGGCGACGCGTTCGTTGCGCGCAAACAGATTCGGCACGTTGCGTGCGGTGAGCGGATTCACCGAGAAGAGCCTGCCAGGAATATGGACCATTTCGCGCAGGGTGCCAGCCACCGGCATGTGTACGCGGTGGTAGTCCTTGGGCGACAAATAAATGGTGGCGAACTCGCCACCCTGGAAGGGAGCAGCACGCTCGGTATCGCCGCCAAGCAACTCAGTGACGCTATAGCTATGGCCTTTTGCCTGAAAAATACGGCCACGTTCAATAGCCCCTAACTGACTGATGGCGCCGTCTGCCGGGCACAACACGGCGGAGGGTTCGTCATCCAGCGGGCGGACTTCTGGTTTGAGCGCGCGGGTGAAAAAGGCGTTAAAGCTTTCATACGCAAACGGGTCTTCCTGGATCGCTTCGCGCATGTCCACGCCATAGCGGCGCACGAAGCGAGAGATCATCCAGTTTTTGACAGCGGGTTCACGACAGTCGGAGGCATAGCCAAAGCACCTGGAAACCAGGTGGTGCGGCGCGAGATATTGGCTGGCGAGAAAGAGTTGGTCTTTGATCGGCATGTAGGAACGCGTCCCGCCGGGGCGAGACTATGTAATGGATTTGCCCGCCGTGGCGCCGAAATTTTTGAGTTCTTAGGCAACCGGGAAGGCCGCTCGCGCGTGGTCGGTGTGGAACCTGACCAGGCACGGGCGCGTAATGGCCCGAAGTGTAACGCGTCCAATAATGGAACAGGTAAATTCCACGCAAGAATGGCACACGCAGATCTGGGCACCGCGTTCCTGCGGCGCGCCAGACCTTTGGTCGTCAGACTTGGTGCGCACCGTAAGGCTGGCTCGCGGTGGACCCCAAGTCTAATTGCGCTTTTAAGCGGCTTTCGCGGCCAACTTCGTTTTGTAAAGCCACTCTTTGTAGTCGTCCAGGTCGCCTGCAAAGGGGCTGACTTTACCGTCGGCCACAATCACGAACTCGTCAGTCGTGGCGCGCAACAAGTGGCGATCATGGGAAACAAGAACCAGCGTGCCTTCAAACTGAGCAAGTGCCAGCGTAAGGGCTTCACGTGTTTCGAGATCCAGGTGGTTGGTAGGCTCGTCCAGCAGCAATAAGTTGGGGCGTTGCCAAACAATCAGTGCAAGCGCCAGACGCGCTTTTTCGCCACCCGAGAACGGTGCGATTGAGCTGCTCGCCATGTTGCCGTTGAAGTTGAAGCTGCCTAGAAAATTACGCAACTCTTGTTCACGCACGGTGGGTGCGATTTTTCCCATATGCCAAAGCGGGGACTCGTCGTGGCGCAGCATTTCAACTTGATGCTGGGCGAAGTACCCAATGGAGAGTCCCTTATTGAACTGGGCGTCGCCGGCCAGTGCATTCAACTCACCCGCAATCGTTTTAATGAAGGTGGATTTACCGGCGCCGTTGATGCCCAGCAAGCCAATGCGCTGGCCGCTTTGCAAAGAGAAGTTGATGCCAGAGACAATAATCTTGTCACTCGGCGTATGGCCGTTCTCATCGGGTTCCATGCGGTAACCAGCGCTGACCGCGTCCATCGTCAGCAATGGGTCTGGCGCGCGCAGGGGCTCGCGGAACTCAAAGGAGAATTCGGCGGTAGCCCGCAAGGGCGCCAGTTCTTCCATCTTGGCCAACGCCTTGATACGGCTCTGTGCCTGGCGGGCTTTGCTGGCCTGCGCCTTGAAGCGGTCAATAAAGGATTGCAGGTGCGAGCGTTGGCGCACTTGCTTTTCCATCATGCCTTGGGCCAGGATCAATTGGGCGGCACGCTGGCGCTCGAAGGACGAGTAGTTGCCCGAGTAGCGCTTGAGTTTGCGCTCGTCGATATGCACGACCACGTTGACTACGCCATCGAGGAAGTCGCGGTCATGGGAGATGACGATCAAGGTGCCTGCATAACGCTTGAGCCAGTCTTCGAGCCAGATAATGGCGTCCAGGTCCAAGTGGTTGGTGGGTTCATCCAGCAACAACAGGTCAGACGGGCACATCAGGGCTTGCGCCAGGTTCAGGCGCATGCGCCAGCCACCAGAGAAACTGGTCAGTGGCAATTGCATTTGTTCTTGCGTGAACCCCAGGCCGGTCAGGAGCTGCTCGGCACGTGAGTGAACGGTATAGGCATCTGCGTCGGCCATGGCGGCATAGATGTCGCCCATACGAAGGCCGTTCTCTGCACTTTCAGGTTCGGCCTCCAGTGCATCCAGCTCGGCTTCCAGGCGGCGCAACGTGACGTCGCCATCAATGGCGTATTCGATGGCGGGGCGCTCGAGAGCAGGCGTTTCCTGGGCGACATAGGCCATGCGCCAGGAGGAGGGGTAGTCCAGCTCGCCTTGATCGGCGTGCAGAGTGCCGCGCAATAAACCAAACAAACTGGATTTGCCGGCACCGTTGGCACCGATGAGGCCGATTTTGTCGCCGGGATTTAAGAGCAGGTCGACTTTATCAAGCAACGGCTTAACGCCGCGCATGAGTGAAACTTGTTGGAAGCGGATCATGACACTAAATGTATTTGGGGGCAGGCGGCAGCCCGCCAGGCAGTGTTCCCGCCAACAAAAATGCGGCGCAAAAAGAGGAACTGGGTGATCTTGGCTCGCCGGTGGCGGACCTAGGCCGCGCCTGACGCGGTGAGCTAGAACCAGGGCTCGCAGCCCCGGTGCGACCGGGCGCGGCTAGGGCGCCGGGTCTGATCGATTCCGCTATTGTAGCGGCGCGCGCGAAATTAGCGGGTTTTGACCAAAATTCATAGGGGAATTACCCGAAAACCGTTGTTTTCACTGACGGTAAGAGGGTAGAACTCTCGTGAGACCGGCCGAATTATGCATAAAACTGCTGCGAGGCAGTCCGGTTGGATTGGATAAACGTCGACGGCTTAGCCGTCATGAGGTGACGAGATCGATGACAATGACCCCCACAATTTTGCCAGGCGGGATTTCAACGACGCATCTCGTGTTGCGCGGCGCGAGCGAGTCGCAGGCGCAAGCGGTGCAGGCTTACTATCTGGAGAACCGCGCACACCTTCAGCCTTGGGAGCCGCAGAGGTCGGACGATTTTTATGAGCTCAATGTCATTGTCGAGCGGCTTCGCTCCGTGGCCGAGCAAGACGCCAGAGGGGCCAGCCTGCATTTGCTCGTTTACGAACGGGGCCGCGACGATGTCATTGGCGTCTGCAATTTCTCCAATGTGGTGCGTGGCGCTTTTCAAGCCTGCCATCTTGGTTTTGCCATTGACGGCCACATGCAGGGCCAGGGCTTGATGCACGAGGCCCTTACTGCCGCGATGGCGCACGTATTCAGCACATTGCGGCTACACCGGATTATGGCGAACTATCGGCCCGAGAACGTGCGTAGCGCGAGCCTGTTGGCGCGGCTCGGTTTTGAGCGCGAAGGGCTGGCGCGGGCCTATTTGAAAATCAACGGTGTGTGGGCAGACCACATCCTGACGTCGCGGATTAATCCACAGCAAATCTGAATCGCATGTCGGTTCAGACCGGTAGGTCGGGTTCAATGGCGCGGGCTAGTGCCAGCACCCGCAGCGCCTCTTCGATGTGCAGGTTTTCAACCAGTTCACCGTCAACCAAGACTACGCCTTGCCCGGCGGCTTGTGCCGAACGCCAAGCCGCCAGGCGTTTTTGTGCCGTAGCCAGTTCTTGCTCGGAGGGCCCAAAGGCGGCGTTGGCGGCACTGATCTGTTTCGGGTGAATCAGCGTTTTTCCATCAAAGCCCAGGTCGCGGCCCTGTGCGCAGGCTGCAGCAAGACCGGCCTCGTCGTTCAAGTCCAGGTGCACTCCATCAAGCACGATCAGGTCATAGGCCCGCGCGACCATGACGGCCAGGGAACGGGCAAACAAGGTTTCAGTGCGGCCCTCGGTGTGGCGGGCGTGCAGGTCTTTGACCAAGTCTGAGGTGCCCATCACGATGGCTGCTAATTGCGGGTGACCGCAGGCGATATCGTCCAGACGCAGAAAACCTAAAGGGGTTTCGGCCATGGCCCAGATTGGGATATCTGCGGGTGCACCGGCGGCACGCAATGCCTGGGCTAATTCAGTCAGTTGTGTGGCGTGTTCAACCTTGGGCAGGAGGATGCCATCTGCGCCCGCCGTGGCGACCGCAAGCACATCGTCCGCGCCCCATTCGGTGTCGAGCGCGTTGATGCGCACTATGCACTCGCGCGGGCCATATCCGCCTTCACGCAGAGCCTGTGCCACGTTCTCGCGCGCCTCGTCTTTGGCTTGGGGCGCAACCGCATCTTCAAGGTCGAGGATCAAGGTGTCGGCAGGCAAGCTGCGTGCTTTAGCCAAGGCGCGCGGGCTCGACCCGGGCATGTAGAGTACGGAGCGGCGAGGGCGAACAAGCGAGGTCATGAGAGCTGAAAAAAAGAATGGACAAGGTGGGGCGCAAGCAGAACTCAGTCAGGGGTCGTGCCCACGATTTGCACTGGCATCGTGCAGACATAGCCTACACCGTAGACGGTTCGTATGCCCAGATCAACACCCGCTTCGTTACGCAGTTTGCGCCGCATCCTGTGCATGTGAGCGTCTAGGCGATGGGTGTCGTAGGCACCCGCCACACCGCCCAAGGCTTCGATCAAGCGGTCTCGGGAAAGCGGCAAGGGCGCGGCTTGTGCCAGAGCGCCAATCAGGCGGCTTTCCGTGTCTGTGATGTCTATGGATATTTGATTGGGGGACGTCAAGAGTCGTCGCGCAGGATCAAAGCGCCAGGTGCCCGCGGTGCGTTGGGCATCAGGCGGTGCGACCACGCGCAGGCGGCGCGCCAGCGATACCAAGGTTGCACCCAGCTCGGCGAGATTCACTGGTTTGGTGAGATAGTGGTCGGCACCAAGGCTCAGGCCGGCCACTTTGTCTTCGCTCAGCAGTCGGCCGGTCAACATGACAATGCCCATGGATGGGTAGGCGGTGCGCAGGCGCGCAACTTGTGTCATGCCGTCGCCGTCGGGTAGTGCGGCATCAAGGATCAAGATGCGCGGTATTTCACTCAGCAAAAGTTGGTCGAGTTCTTTGAGCGAACCCGCTGTCAGTATTTTGCCGTCCAAGTCCAAGTCGCGGATGTATTCGGCGATGGTGTCGCGCCAGTCCTGGTGATCATCAACGAGAAGGATGGTCACAGTGTGCGCCGTGTTGGTGAACCGGATCCGCTGAATTTGACAAAGGCTTGTGCCGTGGTGCAAGGCAGTCTGGTGTGACCAGTCTGACACTCGGGTATTTCCACGCCAACCATTGTCTGGGCTCCTGTCATGTCTACGGTTCCTCGGCGTCAGGACTTACGGCGTCTTGTCTGTTGCGGCAATGCGGCCAAGTCAACGCACGCGGAGAATATCATCAACGCGACCAGGGTTGTGTGTTTGTCAGCGAGGGTGTGCCGGGCAGTCGCGCGATGCAGGCCCCAAAGTTCGAACGAACATGTGACGAACTTGGGGCAATGATGATCAATCGGACACCGTTGAGCAAAAAATGCGCAGCTCGGTAATGGCCTTGCAACGTCAGGATTTGCGGGCGCTCACGAATTTTTATCCACAGAAACTGTGGATAAAAACCGCGCTGTCAGGCGAAGTTTGAGAACGGAGCAAAAGCGCTCAAACAATGTTCCATGACGACGGAAGGTGTTCCACCGGCACGCCAGTTGGCACCGCTTTGAGGCGGGTGCGCTCGATGGCAGGAGGGGTGAAACGCGTGCGTCGACTCGCCGCATTTTGCAACAGCACAGAAAGCACGGCGCCTTTGTCCTGCACCCACTGGTCTCTGCCGCGCAGCAGTTTCATGGCGTTTTCCGGCGTGCCTAACCGATACGTCATGGCATTGATCTGCACCGACGCGCGGCCATCGAAACTTTCGGCTGTTTGATCCGTGATGGCAGCCGCGTCCAGATTGCGACTGTCGTGTTGAATACGATAGATGAACTTGACGCCACTTGCGGGATCTTGCACCACAATGAATTTTTCCGACCCCGAAATATCCGACAGCATGCCGAGCACGGGAGACTCCACCAACTGATTCCCGCGCTCTTCTTCGGTATAAACAAACAAGGTGTAGCGGTTGGCGGATGAGGCAAATTCGGCAGGTGGTGAGGCGGAGTGATCCATGCTTGCGTGGGAGTCTGTCAATGTGGCTGGGTTCAGGGACGGGCTTGCATCAAGGCTTGCAAATGTTTTTTCACTTGTGGCCAATCGTCATCAAGGATGGCGTAATAGACCATATCGCGCAGACGTCCGTTACGGGCGGTGAGGTGCTTGCGGAACAAGCCTTCCTCTTTGCCACCCAATCGCAAGATGGCGCGACGAGACGCTTCGTTTGTGGCTTCGGTCTTGAAGACGACCCGAATCATACCGAGCGTTTCAAATGCATGTTGCAGTAATAGAAACTTGGCTTGCGTGTTGGCGCCGGATCTCTGGCGTAGCGGCGTCAACCAGGTGGCTCCAATTTCCAGGCGTCTATGTGGCAATGCAATATCCATATATCGGGTCGTGCCGATAATCTGACCCGTGGCCTGTTCGATAATGACAAATGGCAGCGCCGAACCAGCAGCCTGTGCGGCCAACGCCAGCTCGACATAGGCTTGCATAGCCGCTTCACTATCGATGGGTTCTGGTTGCAAGCGCCAAAGCTCGGGATGCAAGCCGACGCGGCTCAGTTCCTCTGTATGTTCACGGCGCAGCGGTTCGAGGCGCACCAGATTGCTGTGCAATGACACAGGATTGAGCGCGGCTTCTGGCAGTGGGGACATGGTAGTCGGTGGAATGTTAGCGGAATGACGGCTAGCCGTAGGCCTGTGCTGTTAGTGCATAAAGCTGTGGCGTGTAGCCCGGCGATTCGTTGGCTCCCCACGTCATGATGTTGGCTTGATCTTGTTCAACAAAACCCAGTTTTCCCAAGGGCTCTAGCAGCGACTGATGTGTGTGCGGTATGTCGATGCGCAACGTGGCGTCGAGGTCGGTGGTGCTCAGTATGGCCTGTACCAATTCGAGCGCTACGTCGTCATCGGGCGCGACGAGGGGGCCGAGGATGAGTTGGTTGCGTTGCCGAACGCTATAGACGAAGCCGGAAGGCATTCCCATGGCATTGCACGACACAGCGCCCATCTCGGCTTGTTGCAGGCGTGCAATCAAGAGTGCACTTCGATCCCCCCCGGTGGCCGCGCGGTCCAGTTGCAACACAGAAAGGGTGTCATGCGTGGGGCGAAGCGAACGCACGCACAGCACCGACGGAGGACGAAGGTCGCGGTCCGGGTTAGCTGCGGCGAGCAATCGATGCACGGAACCGGTGACGCGGTAACCGAGCTTTTCATAAAGAGGCTTCCCCTCAGGTGTGGCGATCAGAACCAGCGGCTGCGCGGGAGGATGCTGCGCGTGCAAGGCACGCATGATTTTCTCGCCAAGGCCCATACGTTGACGCTCAGGCGCAATCATGACGGCGCCGATGCTGGCGTAGGTCTTGAAATCAAATATTCCCGCGACACCGTCGAGTCGGCCCGCATCACGCCAGCCAATAAGGCGGCCAGCGACCAGCATGGTTCGAAAATCTGCGTCGGTGAATGTCCACTCAAGCGCTTCGGTCAGGCTGAGCAGCGCAGGGATGTCGGAGTGATCTAGTGCAGTTAAGTCAGAAACGTTCACAGTAGCCAGAGTCAGGTGGACAAGCACCGCGGTCAAGGTGCCGCGCTTTCTGATTCTACCGTCGCTACGGCTCCAAGCAAAAATATCGGTAACGGGTTGCCGATTGCCAAGGCGTGGAGCAGAATGCGCGACATGAAAACAGATGTCGTGGTCTTGGGCGCAGGCATCGTGGGGGTATCCACGGCCTTGCATTTGCAGGCGTTGGGACGCTCGGTGGTTTTGCTTGACCGGCGCGGGCCGGGCGAGGAGACCAGCTATGGCAACGCCGGTCTGATCGAACGTGCAAGCGTAATTCCTTACGCTTTTCCCCGAAATTGGGCCAGTTTGTTGCGCTACGCACGTAACAATACGCCCGACGTTCGATATGCTCCCGGGTTCTTGCCCAAGATTGCCCCGTGGCTGGTGCGCTACTGGTGGAACTCGTCACCGAGCCGCCTGGCGTTGGCGGCAAAAGCGATGCTGCCACTGATCGAACGCAGTGTCATTGAACATGACGCGCTGAAAGACGCCTCCGGCATATCGGCGTTGTTTCGCCGCACCGGCTGGTTGGACGCCGCCCGCAATGAGGCAAGCCTGCAACGCGTCATTGCAAAAGCGGAAAGTTTGGTTGAGCCCTATGGCTTGCGTTTTAATGTGCTGGACTCTGCGGCATTACATGCAATGGAGCCAGCACTATCGAGCCGTATGGTGGGGGCGGTTCACTGGCTTGATCCCGTGACGGTATCTGACCCCGGCGCGGTAACGCGCGGCTATGCAGAATTGTTCGTGCGCCAAGGGGGCAAACTGATGCTTGGCGATGCCCGCAGCTTGCAAGCCTGTGGCCAGCAATGGCAGGTGCAAGGACGAGACGAAGTGGTTCACGCGCGTGATGTGGTGGTTGCTCTGGGCCCGTGGTCGACCGATATTTTGCGACCTTTGGGATATCGGGTGCCGATGGCTGTCAAACGCGGCTACCACCAGCATTTCACGCTGGCAAATGGGGCATCATTGACGCATCCGGTCGCCGATATTGACAGCGGCTTTGTAGTGACCCCCATGACACTGGGCTTGCGGCTAACGACGGGCGCGGAGTTTGCCCCGCGAGATAGCGAGCCGACGCCAATTCAGATTGCGCGTACTCGCAAGCTTGCAGAAGAAATTTTGCCTTTGGATCAGGCGGTTGAGGCGAAGCCCTGGATGGGGAGTCGTCCTTGCCTGCCAGATATGCGTCCGGTGATTGGCCCGGCGCCGCGCCATAAAGGCTTGTGGTTGGCCTTTGGTCATGCGCATCACGGCTTCACTCTGGGGCCGGTAACAGGAAAACTGATGGCTAGCCTGGTGACGGGCCAAACACCCGAGGTGGACCCCACACCGTACGCATTGAACCGCTGACGTGGCGTCACCGGTTGACGCGCTTGCTCAAGAATATGGCCAGAGTCGGTGCCAGTGCAAAGGCACCAAAGACCCAGACGGCGGCTCGTTGGGCGCCTTCCACTCCGCCGGGTTGCGTCAACCCGGCGACATTGGCAATAAGGCCAGCCGCGGCGGCGGCCACGGCAGTGCCATATAACTGCACGGTTGTAATAGATGAAGACGCCAAGGTTTCCTCGCCCGCTTGGGCAGCGGTGAAAACACGGGTCAACAGATGTGGCCATTCGAGCCCGATACCAAAACCGACACCCGCCAGGCTGACGCAATAAAACACCAGCCCCAGACCTGAGTTGAACACGGCTTGCTGAGGCGTCAACACGGCCAAAGACACGAGACTGGCTGCCACGATAACCGGCCCGAATTGAATAAGACGGTCTGCCGTTACGGCGTTGCGCCCTGAGCTATACAGCGACGACACGGTCCATCCGGCTGCCATGACAGCCGTTAAATAGCCCGCACTGAGCGGCTGAAAACCGTGGATGACTTGTAAAAAATAGGGGACAAAAATTTCAGTGGTGATGCCGGCAATCAGTAGTGTCATGCATGTGTAGATTGCACCTAGTCGGGTTGATAGTGAGTAAGCGCCGGTTGGCAGCAGTTTGACCTTGGCACGGATGTCGAACCGGACAATGAGTGCGCCAAACCCCAAGCCAGCCGCAATGCCGATGATGTTCCAGAGTGGAAGCGTGGACAGGCTGGCAAGAGAAATGGCAAGTACCGACGCCACCAGCAAGGCTATTTTTCCAAACGGAATGCGGGTAAGGGGTGCGACAACGTCGACGCCGCGCAGCTGTACGGTGACAATAAGCGCAAGCACACCGGCAACCGGCAACAAGGCGCCAAAAGCCCAACGCCATTGACCGGCTTGGGCGAAGACCCCGCCCACGGCCGGCCCACACAAGGTGGCAATGCCCCACATGCCCGACACAAGGGCCATCGCCCGTGGCCAAAGACTTTCGTGAAACACCAAGCGAATCAAGCCATAGCTGAGTGCAAACAGAATGCCCCCACCCAGGCCCTGGATGCTGCGGCCAACAAGCAGCCACGTCATGCTTGGCGCCAACGCGCAAACGACGGTTCCGATAGAGAAGATGGCCAGCGCGGCGAGATAGGCTACGCGCGGTCCCAGGGATCCCAGCGCTTTCGATGACAGGGTGGAGCCGATGATGGATGTCACCACGAAAAGTGTGGTGCTCCAGGCGTAGAAAGCCAGACCGCCAATTTCCTGGACGACAGTGGGCAGGATTGTGGTGACGATGTAGACGTTGATGGCATGTAGTCCAACACCGCCTGCGAGCGCGATGGACCGAAGTGCGTTGCGGCCGGAGAGCAGAGCGCCCCACGAGGCGGTGGGGAGGGTGCTTGTATGCATCAAGGTACTCGAGGATAGGTGCGCTGCAGGCATGAACGGCGCGAAAGATTCAAGGCGACATCGTAGATCCGTTTAGCCAATTAAACAGGTGTTGCTTTGATAAATAAGGCGTGCAGCCAGGCATTTTGTGCCGCGTGTCGGTTGAACTGCGGCACAAGACCTTAAGACAGCAGGCAGGCGCTCTGCGTATATGCGTTAATCGAACGCAAGGGCGTAGCCTCTAGCGCGCAGCGCACTTGCGCGTCAGGACATCGAGTGCGAAACACGCAACCTGAGGGCGGGTTCATCGGGCTCGGGAGATCGCCGTGCAAGACATGAATTTTCTTTGCACGTTCAAGTCTTGGGTCTGGAATGGGAATGGCCGATAGCAATGCACGCGTATATGGATGGGCGGGCTGTGCATAGAGGGCCTCTTTTTCAGCCAGTTCCATTTCACGGCCAAGGTACATCACAAGAATGCGGTCAGAAATATGTTTGACCACGGCAAGGTCATGCGCGATGAACACCAAGGCAAGCCCCATATCTCGCTGCAGGTCTTTCAATAAATTGATGATCTGGGCTTGAATGGATACGTCTAGCGCCGAAACCGGTTCATCGCAAATAATGAGTTTTGGTCCGAGGATCAAGGCGCGCGCAATGCCAATTCGCTGACATTGACCGCCCGAGAACTCGTGCGGGTAACGATTGATCATTTGCTCGCGCAAACCCACTTTCTGCATGAGTTGTTTAACCCGGCGAAGCACCTCATCTTGAGGTAATTCAGGATGATGCACATGTAGAGGTTCGCCGATGATCTGCGCAATGGTCATGCGTGGGTTCAAGCTGGCCAGCGGATCCTGGAAGATCATCTGGATATCTTTACGGGCTTCAAATAGATGCGCTGCTGAACTTGTGCGCAGATCTTTGCCGCGCCAGAGAATGCTTCCGGAGGTGGCAGGTAGCAGATTGATGATGGCTCGTGAAAGCGTCGATTTTCCGCAACCGGACTCACCCACAATGCCAAGTGTCTCGCCAGCCCGCAGGTCGAAACTGATGCCATCTACCGCTTTGAGCCATGCCTTTTTGCCCCAAGGCATAAGGCCGCCCTGGCTGACCGGAAAATGAACCTTGAGGTCGCGCACGGACAAAATGGGGGAAGCAAGATAATCAAGCATGGGGGTCTCGGGCAATGGGGCTAGCGAAGCAACTTGCAAAGCAGGATTCAGCGCGGCGCTTGGCACATGGCAGGCGCGTCGTGTCGTTGGATCAAGCGCGTTGACGTGCAATATGGGCGGAGTGTCTGTGCAGTGCGCAAGTGCATGCGAACACCGTTGCGAAAACGGGCAACCCGGTGGCATTTGCGCCATGTTCGGTGGGTTGCCCGGAATGCTGACCAAGGCGTCGTCGCTGCGATTCAAGCGGGGCAGGGCACCAAGGAGGCCAATCGTATATGGGTGGCTTGGGTGGTAGAAAATGCTTTCGGCGGGGCCGTGTTCCATGACGCGTCCGCCGTACATCACGAGAACCTCTTCGCACAAACCCGCTACCACGCCCAGGTCGTGGGTGATCATGATGATCGCGGTGCCGAAGTCATGTTGCAGCGTACGCAGCAAGGTCAGAATCTGAGCTTGCACGGTAACGTCGAGGGCGGTGGTGGGTTCATCCGCAATCAGCACTTCAGGTTCACACAAGAGCGCCATCGCAATCATGACGCGCTGACGCATGCCGCCCGAGAATTCATGGGGATAGCGCTTTATGCGTGACGCCGCCTCAGGAATACGCACTGCCTCCAGCATGCTGATGGCATGTTTTCTGGCTTGGCGCCGGGTCATGGCTTTGTGCAGTTCAAGCACTTCGGTCATTTGGCGCTCAACGCTTAGGTAGGGGTTGAGCGAGGTCATGGGATCTTGGAAAATCATGGAAATGCGGTTGCCCCGAATCGCGTTCAAATCACGAAGCGGCAGCGTCAGCAGATTCTGACCGCCATACATCACCTCGCCAGTCGTCGTGCCGTTGCGGGCCAATAAACCCATCGCGGCCAATACAGACTGGCTTTTGCCAGAACCCGATTCACCGACGATGCCTAGCGTTTGACCGCGAGCAAGCTCGAAACTGACGTCATCAACCGCCGTAATGCGGCCATCATTGGTCTGGAACTGCACGCCCAGTTTGTTTACGGTTAAGAGACTCATGTGGGTTCAACGATCCTTGGGGTCCAACGCATCGCGCAGGCCATCGCCGATGTAGTTGACGCAATAAAGAGTGGTGGACAGCATGGCGGCCGGAAATAGCAGCATCCAGGGTTGGTGTTCCATAACCTTCGCACCGTCTCCGATGAGTACACCCCAACTGGTCATGGGTTCTTGCACGCCCAAGCCGAGAAACGACAGCACCGACTCGGTAAGAATGACCCCGGGTACGGTGATGGTGGTGTATATGACGACTATGCCAAGAAGGTTCGGAACAATGTGGCGAGCAATAATGCGCACCTGGGACACACCGATGGCGCGGGCGGCTTCCACGAACTCACGAGACTTGATGGACAAGGTTTGGCCGCGCACAACGCGTGCCATGTCCATCCAGCCCAGTACGGTGATGGTCAGCACAACCAGATGAAATTGCCGCCCAAGCAAGGTCACCATGAGAATGGCGATAAGCAAGTACGGGACGGCATACATGGTGTCGACCAAACGCATCATGATGCTGTCGAGGCGGCCACCCAGAAAGCCTGCCGTAGCGCCCCAAATCATACCCACGCACACGGCCGCAGCCGTGGCCAGTACGCCGACCGCCAGGGATACGCGGCCACCTATGAGCGTACGAACAAGCAGGTCACGGCCTAGCTCGTCTGTGCCAAACAAGTGCGCGTTTTCCCAGGTCGGTGCCAGACCAATGGCGTCCCAGTTGGTGGCGTCAAGTGTGTGGGGCAGCACTAGCGGCCCCAGCACGCAGGCCAGGCTGATGAGGCAGAGCAGCGTGAGGCTGACGACAGCGGCACGGTTACGAAAAAAACGGATGCGAGCGTCGCGCCAAGGGCTGCGGCCTTGAGTCTCGGCGTCGGGCGCGAGCACGTCCGACCCCTGCATGGGAGCTTGTTGCTGTAGTTTGAGCATGAGTGAATCCTGAATAGCTGGCACGGAGGCATGGCTCGACGCTCAGGGGCTGCACGCGCCTACCTTTGTGGATAAGGGCGTGCGGACTCTGAGCGGACCGCAACGAGGTGCAAGATTTAGTAGCGAATCTTGGGGTCGAGCCAGCCGTAGGCCAGATCAACAAGCAAGTTGAACGTGACGACTACGACAGTGATGAGCACGACCAAACCCAACACAAGTGTGTAGTCGCGGTTGCCCGCGCCGTTGACTATGAGCCGACCGAGGCCTGGCAAGGAGAAGATGGTTTCCGTGACCACGGCTGAGGTAATGGATGAGATGGTCAAGGGCCCAAGCAAGCTCACAATAGGAAGCAGTGCGGGTTTTAGCGCATGGCGTAGTACGACGGTGCGCATGGGCAAGCCTTTGGCGCGGGCGGTTCGCACGAAGGGGCTGCTCAGGGTTTCGATGAGGCTGCCCCGCATGACGCGCCCGATGGTGGCCACATTAATGAAGGTGAGTAAGGCCACCGGCAACACCATGTAGCGCAGGTTGAAGTCGTTCCAGCCGCCCGAGGGCAACCACTGTAGCCACACCGCAAAGACCATGGCCAGAATCGGGCCAATAACGAATGACGGAAAAGCGCTGCCCATGCTGCCGATCAGCATGACGAGGTAATCCACCATGCTGTTTTGGCGTAGTGCCGCGGCAATGCCAAGCGTGATACCGACGACCAGGGACAGCAGAATGGCTGACACCCCAATGGCAGCGGAGACCGGCAAGGCACTAGCCACCAGTTGGTTGACATCCCAATCTACGTAGCGGAATGATGCGCCTAAATCGCCATGCAACAGACCCTTCATGTAGTACAGGTACTGTTGCCAGAGTGGCAGATCGAGGTGGTATTTGGCGCGCAGGTTTGCCATAACCGCCTCTGACACGGCGTGCTCGCTGTCGAACGGACCTCCGGGGGTGGCATGCAGAAGCAGGTAGCAAACCGTGATAACGGTAAGCATGGTGGGAACCGCCACCAAGAGGCGGAGTAAGGAGTAAGACCACATAACTGAATGCCTCGTGGTCTTAATGCTTGATGATGTAGAGGTCTTTGCTGCGGTAGCGGTCTACGGGGTTCTTCAGCGAATAGCCACCCACATAAGACTTGACCAGTCGTGGTAGCGAGTACTGCAGTACGGGCACCATGGGGTAGTCATCCATGATGATGCGGGCGGCCTCCGTGAGAAGTTTCTCGCGCAGGACAGCGTCAGTGGTGGCGTTTGCTTGCTGAATTAGAAGCTCGGACGCTTCGTTGCAGTTGAAGTTGTCGTTGATGGAGCTGCGGCACTGAACGAGGGCAATGAAATTGCTGGCGTCGTTGTAATCGGCGTTCCAGCCGTTGCGCGCAATTTGCGTTTCACCATCGTGGCGTTTCTTCAAGAATACCTTGAACTCCATGTTTTCCATGGCGACGTGAACACCCAGCTTCTGCTTCCACTCTGAAGCCATGAAAAGCGCCATTTTCTTGTGGTCGTCGCTGGTGTTGTAGGAAATTTTGAGCTTGGTGCCCGGTTTTACGCCAGCGTCTTTCAGCAGCTTTTGTGCGTAAGCAACGCGCTCTTTCATGGGCCAGGATTGCCAGGCGTAAGGGGTGGGTTTGGCACCGTGAAGCCCTTCCAGGATGACGCTATATGTGGGCTTCTGGCCATTGGCGGTAATTTTTTCGGCCATGACATCGCGATCGATGACCATGGACAGCGCTTGCCGAACGCGCACGTCTTGGAATAGTGGGTCTCGGTGGTTCAGGCTGTAGTAGCGCAAGCCCAGATTGCTGGAATTCTTCAGCTCGTTTGGGTGGCTCTTTTGCAGCGCGCTGTAGACTCCCGGGGGCAGGCTCGCGGTCATGTCAGTTTGCCCCGATTGGAAGAGTTTCAAGTCTGCGTTTTGGTCTTCAATGGGTAGGAATGTGACCTGCGTGAGCTGAACGTTTTCAGCGTTCCAGTAGTGAGGATTTTTTTCCACGACCACCTTGCTGTTTACTCGCCAGTCTTTTAGCGAGAAGGGGCCGTTGCTGACCATGTTGCCAGGCTTGGTCCAGTCTTTGCCGTGTTTTTCAATGGCGGCGCGTGGGGCAGGGCCCATTTGCGAGTTGGCCAGCAATTCGGGCAAGAAAGGCACTGGAAAGGCTGTTTCGATTTCCAGTGTGTAGTCGTCGAGCGCTTTTACGCCAATGTCGGTATGGGGCTTTTCGCCCGCCACGATTTCTGCACCGTTCAGAAAGAAGCCGCCGAATGCACCGGCGTATCGGGCGGCAATGGCAGGGTCTACCAGACGCTGGATGCCGTAGACGACATCGTGGGCGGTGATTCCCGTGCCGTCTGACCATTTGGCATTTTTGCGCAACTGGAATACCCAGGTGGTATCTGAAGTTTGTTGCCAGGATGTGGCCAAGCCCGGTTGCAGCACGCCCTCGTTGTTGGTAGCGGTGAGGCCTTCGAAGAGGTCGTGCACGATTTGGCTTGCTGGCACGCTTTCGCTCAGCATGGGGTCTAGTGTTTCAGGTTCTGACCCGTTGGAACGAACAAATTCTTGTTTGTCTGCCAGCACGACACCCGGGGGAATGATGGCGGCGAAGACAGATGAGGTGGTGAGTACTAATGCCGCTACGCTTGCAACTTTGGCAAGGTGGACGTGTTTTTTTTCTGTTTTCAAGATGCTGCGCTCCTTTTGAGATGACCCCGCGAGGTGGACCTCGGTACGGTGCGCGGCCACTGATATGGATAAACACCAGTGTGCGACTCGGGGTAGAGCGAGACTCTATTGCGGGAACGGCGCAGGCAGCTATGACGGCAGCAAAATGCAGACCAGTCTTACGGAAATTGCGGCATACCGAGGCCACGTTCGACAAGCAATGGCCTAAGGTGAACAGATGGCACTCTCGGGTGGAGTTCCACTGTTCAGTCGATGCGCCACGCCCCATTGGGCGTGTGCGTTGACGATTCAGGCTGGAAGCGGCGTGCTTTAGCCGCGACGTTGCCGGACGGCGCTGGCCAGCGCGTCGAGTACAGGCTGAGTTTGCGTCCAGCCCAGGCAAGCATCGGTTATGGACACGCCGTGGCGCAAGGCCTGGCCTGGTTTCAAGTCTTGGCGACCTTCTTCAAGATGGCTTTCAATCATGACGCCCACAATGCGCTTATCGCCTTGTGCCACTTGATTGGAGATGTCTTGTGAGACGTCGACCTGGCGCAGATGCGATTTGCCTGAGTTGGCATGCGAGGTGTCAATCATTACTTGCTCGCGCAAACCCGCACGGCGCAAGGTTTCGCAACAGGCATTCACGCTCGCGGCGTCGAAATTGGGGCCCGTCTTTCCACCACGCAGAATGACGTGCGTGTCGTCATTGCCGCGTGTTTCAAAAATTGCTGCCATGCCCATTTTGGTCATGCCAATGAAGGCATGCTTGGCGCGCGCGGCCACGATAGCGTCGGCTGCAACTTGCAGACCGCCGTCTGTGCCATTCTTGAAGCCAAGGGGGCAACTCATACCCGAGCTGAGTTGACGATGACTCGGGCTTTCTGTTGTGCGTGCGCCAATGGCACCCCAAGCGATCAGGTCGGCGATGAACTGCGGGCTGAGCAAGTCAAGAAACTCCGTGGCAATGGGTAGGCCCAAGTCACTGATTTCAATGAGCAACTCACGCGCACGACGTAATCCTTCGTTGATGCGAAAGCTGCCATCGAGGCGGGGATCGTTGATATAGCCCTTCCAACCGACCGTGGTACGCGGTTTTTCGAAGTAAACCCGCATGACAATAAGTAGGTCTTTTTTGTGCTGCTCGGCCGCAATTTGCAACAATCGGGCGTACTCAATGGCTTGTGCATGGTCATGGATGGAGCAGGGACCCACCACCACCACGAGGCGGTCGTCTCGGCCATGTAGGACGTCGGAAATTTCAGCCCGGCTGCGTTCCACGAGGTTCTGCGTGCTCGAGGAGACGGGCAACTCGTCCTGCAGTAAGGCCGGAGAAATTAGTGGCCGCACGGCGCTGATGCGCACATCGTCGATGCGGGTGTCGTCTTCTGTTGCGTCAGCTGTTCCAACCTCGTGGTCGTGCCGTGGGTCATCGATGCGGGTCAAGGAGTGCTCCGTGCGGTGTTGCTCAATGGGAAGTCTTCCATTATCGCACCGGCTGGCAACTGAGTTGCCGGGGCCAGTCGGCGAGAGGTCTCGCCCGTAGGGCCGTTGTATACAAGCAACGGTTAGGATCAACTCAATCGATGAGTATCAATCGTGTATGTATTGAGAAGGAAAATCGCACTAATCCCATCGCAATGTCGAAATCTTTAGCAAAGATGCCGTAGCATACGGAGATAAATTATGCGGCCGCTGTTCGTGGGCCCGACCTGCGTATAGGACGGTTCGCCATGCTCAAGATTGATGACGGGGCCAACCGGCGCATCCTGCTAGTAGAGGATCATCCGGTTGAGCGCGCCTATTTGCAGAATATGTTGCTTGCCTTGGGATATAGGCGAGTGTCCGGAGTTGCCAGCAGCATTGAGGCTATAGCCGCACTGAGTCGCCAGGAATATGACTTGGTGCTCAGCGATATTCTCATGGGCGATGGTGACGGGACGATGCTGCCGAACGAGTTACGGCGGCTGGCGGATGCTGGTCAAATTCAAACCGTGCCCCCCCTGATTTGGATAAGCAGTCTTTCTGATGAGCTGCTGCAATCCCATGTCCGCTTGGCATTGCAGGCGGGCTCGCCTTCAGCGCAGGCGCTGGCCAAACCGGTTACGAAATCGGCGTTGGAACAGGCCATGCACGCGGCCATTCACAGCATGGAAAACGCCGTTTTTCCAAGACAAGGACAGATTCGGCGCGAGGTTATTGATGCCGAATTGATGCACGCACTGACCACCGGCACGGGTATGCGTATCGTGCTGCAACCACAGGTTGATCTGGCCACCGGCCGTATCGTGGCGGCAGAGGCTCTTGCACGGTGGGACCACGCCACCATCGGTGAGGTGACGCCGGCGGATTTCGTGCCAGCGGCCCATCGCCTCGGCCTGGACTTGCCCCTGTTTGACCTCGTGACGGCAAGAGTGATCGAAGTGTTGCACAACCTGCGCGCGGAAGGCATTGGCTTACCCATCTCTATCAATGCGTCTGCCTCTACCTTGTGTTCGCCCGATTTGCCTGCTCACCTTGAGCAGAAAATTGCAGCGGCGAAATTGCCGGCCCGGTTGGTGCGTATTGAGCTGACGGAAGACGAGCCCGTAATGGATTGGCTGGCATTGTCGTCGTCGCTGAATTTATTAAGAGTAAGAGGTTTCGAACTGGCAATGGATGACTTCGGGGCTGGCATTGCGTCAATGCGGCTCTTTAGTGCCATGCCCTTTACCGAATTGAAGATTGATCGCGATTTCGTGCTGCATATGCATCGCGAACCGGCATCACGTGCCGTCGTGGCAGCAGCCATTGAAATGGGCCGTACCCTGGGCCGTCGCGTGGTCGCCGAAGGGGTTGAGCAAGAGCGCGATATTGTCTTGTTGCGCAAGCTCGGTTGTGCTGTGGGGCAGGGCTACGGCATTAGCCGTCCGCTGGAGCATGGTGCGTTCATCGAGTATTGCAAAATTCATTTTTAGACGCGCGTAGCTCCCGGTTCGTGTGCCTTTGCCTGGGCAGCGCACCGGAACCTCGGAAAACCCTGCTGGTTTTTTGAACCTCTTTGTTAGCAACGCGGCAGTGCCTTTTGTGTTGGCCACCGCCGCGGGCTAGAAATGCCTGCGATCAAATACCGGACACGTCAATGTCGCCTGGGTAATCCACGGAAAATTTGAGCGTGGTCTCGCGCGTAGCGCCAGGTTCCATGTCCCAATTCCAGGCCAATTTTCCGTCGTCTTCGCGACGCACCTCTTTGTCAGACGGGGAAAGCAGTTTGACGACGATTTTCTCGTTGCGCGATATGGGCCGGCGATCTTGGAACGAGACCTTTTCGCGAGTGGTCTTGTTGTTCTTGACACTTAGCAGGTACTCATAGGTGACGCGTTTGCCATTGCCGGAGAAACCGGTCGATTCTGCAAAGCGGTTGACCAATTTGCGCTTGATTGAAATGCCTTCGTCTGCACCCAGCGCAAGTTCAAGTTTTTGTCCCGGCATGACGGTTTTCAATGCACTTGATGCAATGTAGGCATCGTTCAGAAACGTGCTCATCGGGCCAGCCAGTAAGGGAAAATTGGTGTTATTAGTGGCGCTGCCGGTGAGATAAACCGTTTCCTGCAGCCCAGGTGTTGCCTGATAGAGCAGTGTCGCAGGCAGCTTGGTCAAGGTAATCGCGACGCGTTGGCTTGAGTTGTCGCTGGCGAGTGTGGTTGGGGCTTTGATCTGGAATGAGGCGCTGGTGCCGTCGTTCTGAAGCTGTGCCGTCTGGATCTCTACCTGTGCGGGCTCGGCTGCACCGCCCGAAGCAGCGTCGTCAGCGGAATAGGAAGGTGCGCGCTTGGCCAGCATCGACGCCTCGCTCATCGCTGCGGCTCGTTTGACGGCCATCGGAGCGGGAGCGGGTGGCGGCGGAGCCGCGACGTCAACTATCCAGGGCTGCAGTGTGGGCGCGTTGCCACCCAACGCGGGTTTAGCGGTGGAAAGCGTCAACGCCACTTTGCTCCAGTCTTCGCCGGTGGATTGACGGATGACGCCAAAATAGCCTAATTCAACATTGTTGTCGGCGGTGCGAAGGCGCGCATCGTAGGCGGGCGTCCAGCGCGCGCCGTTTACGGAGTAAGCCAAGGTCAAATCCAGTTTGCCAGCCTGGGCCATATTGACGCGCACCGTGACGGTCTTCGATTTCGCGCTGCGCTCGCCATCCAGTTGCTGCCATTGAGCGCGCAAAATCTCGATGTCGCGCTCAAGCTTGGTTTTTTGCTGGGCAATGCTGCGCAAGCCCGCCAAGGTACGTGTAAGCGTGTCGGCGCTCAAGGCTTGCAGATTCTTGATGTCGTCCATGCTCAAACGCGCGCCTTCCTTGCTCGGTTGCGCCGCTTGTTGCTGCATGAGGCTGATCAGCTCGCGCTGGTTTTCAAGCACTGCCGCTTGGTCATCCAGATCAGCCTCTTGCTGTTCAAGCTTTTGCAATTGATCTTCCAATTGCTGGATGCGTTCATTGCTGGATTGCGTCGAAAGTGCGTCACGCACTTTGACGTCGACCACGCTTGCCTGCGCCGTGCTTTTTGCAGATACCTGCAAGGAGTTCTCAAGCAGCCGCGCAGGGAGTTTGCTCAGCACCAGGTCGTGCTCACCGGCGGGCAGGTTTATGCTGCCGTGGCGCGTGACCACGGCGCGGTCTTGATACACGGTGACCGCGGCGATGGTGGAGGGGAGGTCGGCGGCGGAGGCAAACCCCGAAACTGCCAAAATAGCCAAAGCGAGAACAGTACGTCGCACGTAAACCCCTCTTGGGAATAAAGCTGTAATTGCGGAATGGGCAGTCAACAGGGGTGTCGTTCATGCGGAATGACGTGCCGAGCCTGTAGCTGCGCTGCGCGCAATTTACCCTGGCCTCCAAACAGATAGTTTACAGAAAGTGACAAACGCGACAGGCCAATACCAGATCCCCAAAACCCAACTTATGCGCTGGATTTTGGGGTGAATGACACAGAGTCTGGTTGACGATTGACGAGTCTGGTTGGCGCGCTTCAGGCTGTTTGACTGACTCTCTGCGCTGGCGGCTCAACGATGGTTCCCATATCTCGCGTCAAGGCGCTGAGCATGTCGGTTGACGAAAAATTGAGCCGGCTGAGCAAGACACTGCTCTTGGCCAACTTTTGCAGTTCGGCGGGCGAAATGGTTTCAATCCAACGCCACGTGTTCTCCTGGAGCGTCACGCCTGCAACGGTGAGGCCTTGGCGTTGCTTGGCCATGCGCTGCAATAGGCAAAGGTATGTGACGTTTGTCTCTCGGATATCACGCAGCAGATCAGCAGATTTTGGCATTGAGGTGTTCTTTAGGGTGATGCGACTTTGTATGCCCAAGGCCAAAGGCAGTGGAGACAGGCTGGCAGGTGGTTTCAGCGTGATGCATAGCGGCCAAGCGGTTTCAAGCAGAGATTTCGACGATCTGAAATCTGGGAGCTACGGGCCGCGATCATATTGAAGCGTTCAGTTGCCCGCCAGTTATGGATTTCCCGTGTTGCAAGTAGGAATCATGCACCTTTCAGACTCAATAATTACGCATCGATACGTGCTGGCGCGGTTATGCTTGCGCTCGTTTCGTCCAAGCGGGAGGGCCCGCAACGGACTCAGGCAGTTTCACGGCCAGGGTCGACGGGCGCCGTTTGGCAAATTCTGGAGATAGGCATGACAGTAAAGATGACGTGGACCAAGACGCTGGCAGCCTGCTTGCTGGGTAGCCTTGGACTGATGGCGAGCGCCAGCGCCGCGCAGATGTCGTCGTCGGAAATCCGGTTCATGGAGGCGGTCGGTCGCGCGAACGCCTTTGAGGTCAAGGCTAGCGCTTTGGCACAACAACGGGCCCAGAGCAACGAGGTCAAGGCGCTGGCCAGCACGGTAGTGGAACGGCACCGCACAATGAACGACAAGCTGCAGGAGCTGGCTTCCAGCGTTGGCGTGAGCCTTCCCGTGCAGCCAGATCTTGATCAGCAGCGCTTATTGAATGAACTGGGCGGCAAGAGCGCCGCTGCTTTTGATCGTCTCTATATTGACCGTGCCGTTGTGGCTGGCCATGAAGAACTCGTGCGCCAGTTCAAGGCGACCGTGCAAGACGCAGGCGACAAGGATCTGCGTAATTTTGCCGCCAATGCACTGCCGACGCTCCAATCGCAATTGAAGCAGGGTCGAGCAATGCAACAGACTCTTGAAGCCTCGCAGAAAGCGGCACCCGCCACACCGGTTAAGCGATAGCGCAGGCTGCTTTTCAATGGGCGCGGCGCACTATCTGCCACTGATGAGATCGGGCGACGCGCGCCCGGCAGTACGGGCAGATCGACGTGTTGCCTTAGCGCTGTCGGCCAACAATCACACCGAGCAAGAAGGCAGCGGCAGAAAATAAACCCACCGCCTGCCAGGGGCGAGCGTGGATATAGCTTTCAGTACAGTCCACGGTTTCACGCAGCAAGTCTTGGGCGGTCTCGCCAGCGTCATGCAGGCTCTCGCGAGTGAGGGCCAGTTGTTCACGCAGGCGCAACTTCAGGGCATCGATGTCTTGCTGGGTGCTGTCGCTGAGGGTGGCTTCCAGATCGTTGATCCACGCTTCTGCGCCCGATCGGCGCTCGCGTCCGTTATCAGGCCCGTTTTCGGGAAAATCCGAGGGATGGGGGGTATTGGACGGTTCCATGTGATGCCTCCGTGTTTGCACTTGCCATTGCCGAGCAATGCAAATGCGTAATGGCGCAGGGGAAGGTTTAGTTAAGCACGTAGGCACTCGCCTGACATAGGGGGCTTGGCTTTCGTTACAGATTGATGCTTACCCACTTGCGAAGCGTAGAAATCGCAGTTGAATACGATAGAACGACGTTGCGCCGTGCTCAGCCTGGCGTTCACGCTGGGACAAGTCAATGGCCTGTGCGGTGAGATCGCCTGGGCGTCGGCCACGAAAAATGGCCCGGCGTATTTGAACGCCGGGCCATCTTTTACTGCGATATCTAAAGGGGAGCTACCAGCCGGATTGTTGCTGGCGACCACCATGGATATTGCCTGCCACGCCACCCGCGACACCGCCAATGACGGCGCCGGTCCAGGGATCGCCGCCGACGAGTGCCGAGATGCCGGCTCCGCCCAGTGCACCAATGCCCGCACCGGTCATCGTGCCTTGCTGGCGTGGGCTCATGTCAGTGCAACCGACCATCAGCGTGACGGCTGCGATACCTATCATCCATTTCAGATTCTTCATGATTTTCTCCGTCACTTGTTCTTCTGCAGGCCGGGGACGGCCATTTCAAACCAAATGATGTCGAGCACCGGTCGTTTCAGCCTGTCGGGGTTTGCCGCATACCAGCTGTCGAGGTTTTGACGCACGCCGTCAAGTGTTTGACCTTCCATGCCTTTGGACAGGCGCGGCAGGAAGCTTTGGGCCTCTTTAGGTGCGTTCTTGGGTGGGTGTTTTGGCGCGGTTTTCGGTGCGTTGGCCGCTTGTAGCGCGTTATCAACCTGAATGATGTTGGCCATGCCTAGAAGGTAAGCCTTCTTTTCCGCATCGGTGGACTTGGTCCATTGCTCACCGCTGACCATGGGGATCTCGGCGGCTCGAGTCGGAGCTGCCATAACCGCCATCGCAATGCATGTTGCGGCAAGTGCCGCCCGTATCTGCAGTTTCATTGTCATCGCGCTCTCCATCGATGTGTGATTTTTCTGGGCGAGAACCCTCCAACGCCCCGGAGCATATTGCTCTCAGCCGCGAACAGATGTCAATGGTTCACGAACTTCTGTGGCGCAAGCGAGGCAATCGTCGGCAAATGTTGCACTGAACAAAGCGACAACGGACTATTCGCGTTCAATAGGCTTGCACGATGACGTGACCTACACCTCTGATGGCGTTGGTTTCTTGCTTCGTGTTTATCCTTTATTACGCTCATTTCCGGTTTGCGCCAAGCCGGAAAGGCCCTTACATGCGCTATTCCATTGTTCCGCCAGGGCAGACCACATTTTCGTGACGGGCTCCGTGCCGAGGCCATTACTTGCGCCTGCGGCGTCGCGCAACCAGTTGCTGGTTGCCTCGCTGGTGCCTGCGGTCCAGGCGTTTTGTTCTTCAAGCACGGCTTGGCTGAGTGCGTGGGTTGCGTTAAGTGCACATTGCCAGCGCGCGCGTGCCACGTCGCCCAACGCTGGGGCGATTTCCTGCCAATTGTCGGTAGGCGACAGAGGCCCCAGGGTCGACAGATGGCTGGCGCTGGCGCCTGCCATTTGTTGACCGAGCGCGAGCCAGCGACTGCTGCTTTGTTGAGCAAGGTCGGTCAGGCGCTGAAAATAGGCGAGATTGGCACTGAGCATATCCAGCGGGCTGGTGGGAGCTTTTTTCATGATGTGCACCTTTCAAGAGAATAGACGTTGCGTGTAAATGCTCAGGCCATTTGGCTGAGGGTTTTCCGAAAGCGCGCCAGCGATACCGCAAATAGCACGCTGCCAATGACAAGAAGCGCAAGAAACGGCTGCCACACCACGTCAAGCCCAGCGCCTCGATACAAAATTGCCTGACCCAGTTCTACGAAGTGCGTGGTGGGTGCGGCCAACATGATGTCCTGCACAAACTGAGGCATGCTTTCACGTGGAGTGGAGCCACCCGACAGTAATTGCAGCGGCAAGAGCACCAGCACCAGCCACATGCCAAATTGCGGCATGGTGCGCGCAAGCGTTGCCAGGAAGATACCCATGGACGTGGTAGCAAACAGGTGCAAGGCGGTGCCGGCCAGAAATAGCGCGACGGATCCTTCGATGGGTACCTGCAGCACCCCTCGCACCACAAATGTGAGCGATAGCCCCGCTGCGATGAGTACAACCAGCCCCATGGACCAGACTTTGGCGAGCATGATCTCGGTGGGGGTCACGGGCATGACGAGCAGATGTTCAATAGTGCCGTGTTCGCGCTCACGGATGAGCGCGGCACCGGTCAGAATAATGGACAACATCGTGACGTTATTGATGATCTCCATCATGGCGCCGAACCAGGACTGTGTAAGGTTGGGGTTAAAGCGCATGCGTACGGCAAGGTCGACCGGCAGTTCGGTCGGCGCGCGATAGCGACGCAGGAACTCGTTGACTTCATCGCTGAGGATTTGCTGTATGTAGCCGCTGCCTGTGAACGCCTGGCTCATGCGGGTAGCGTCGATATTCAGTTGTATGGGCGCCGCTCGTCCGGCGAGCAGATCACTCTGAAAGTTCGGTGGAATATTGATGGAAAAGGTGTAGCGGCCCGAGTCCATGCCAGCATCTGCCTCCGCCGGCGTGACCAGTTGAGGCGTGGCAAAGTGGGGGGGGTAGAACGCCGAGACGATTCGGGCTGACAACGGTGAAGCGTCTTCGTCGACCACCGCAATGGGCGCGTTGTGCAAGGTTTCTGGCACGGCGGAGGCGGCGGTATAGATCATCAGCGTAAACGACACGGCGATCAATATCAGCATCATCGGATCGCGTGCCAGGCTCCAGAGTTCTTTGACCCCCAGTCGAAATATATTCTCGAGATGGCGCATATCAGGACTCCTGTTTCTTTAGCAGCCAGACCGAGGCGCCAAGAATGACGGGTATTGCCAGCAGCAGGGGCCAGAAAGACCCCGCCAAATCGGAGAGCGAGAGACCCTTGCTAAAGACGCCACGCGAAATTGTCAGCATGTGCGTGGCGGGGTAAATCTGCCCGATGAAACGACCCGCACCTTCAAGCGAAGACACCGGATTGAGCAGGCCGGCGAACTGAATGGTCGGCACCATGGTGCCAATCATGGTGAAGAACAGTGCCGCGATCTGGCTGCGGGTGAAGGTCGAGGCCAGTAGCCCAACCGAGGTCGAAATGACACTGAACAAGGCTGCAGCCAAAAGCAGCGTGGGGAAGTCGCCGGTGATGGGCACCCCGAATACGGTTACCGCCAACAGGGTCATTAATAGGAAATTCAGCATCGCCAACGCGACATAGGGTGCTTGCTTGCCCAGCAAGAACTCCAGCCTGGTGACCGGCGTGACGTATAAATTGATGATAGATCCCAATTCCTTTTCTCGCACGACAGCGAGCGCCGTGAGCATGGCGGGCATCATGAGCAACAGCAGGGGAATGACAGCGGGCACCATGGCAGGCAGGCTTCGCATGTCCGGGTTGTAGCGGAACCGCGTCTCAACGCTGAATGGCGATGTGGTGCTTACGCCGAGTTTGCGGGCCTGATCTTGCAGCCAACCCTGATGCATGCCCTGCACATAGCCGCGTACTGTTTCTGCGCGCTGAGGCATGGCGCCATCAATCCAGACGCCGATTTGCACCGATTTTCCGCGTTGCACATCGCGTGCAAACCCCGGAGGAATTTCGATGGCGAGCGAAATCTCACCGCTGCGCATGCGTTTGTCCAAGTCGGCGTAATCGGTGACGGGGGCTTGCTCAATGAAGTAGCGCGAACCCGATAAGTTCAGTGCATAGTTTTCGCTGAGCGTGCTTTGGTCGCGATCCAGCACGGCGTAGCGCAGGTCTTCGACGTCCATGCTGATGCCAAACCCGATGACAAACATCAGCAGCAGCGAACCCGCCAAGGCTAGCGTCGCGCGCACGGGGTCGCGACGCAGTTCGAGCGTTTCCCGCCACATATAACTCAGCATGCGGCCCATGCTGAATTTTGGGGGCTTTGGCGGCACGTCGACGGGCGCACCAGAGAGTGGAGTCGCGGATGTCGATTGCGCCAGCGTCGGGGCCGCGTCGCGAGCTGCGCTTGTGCCCGTGCCCGTGCCCGCGCCGGTGCCCGCGCCCGCATCCAGCAAATAGGCGATGAAGGCTTCCTCAAGCGTGTTCACACCCCGTTTTCGGGTGAGCTCGTCTGGTGTGTCGCTCACCAGTACACGTCCCGCATGCATCAGCGATATTCGGTCGCAGCGCTGTGCTTCGTTCATGAAATGCGTGGAGATGAAAATCGTGACGTGGTCTTCTCGGGCCAGCGTGATGAGCAGGCGCCAGAAATTGTCCCGCGCCACCGGGTCCACGCCCGAGGTGGGTTCATCGAGAATCAGCAGTTCAGGTTTGTGCACCATCGCGACGGCCAGAGACAACCGTTGTCGCACACCCAAAGGAAGGTTGTCAGGCAAGGTGTCGAGTACGTCGGCCAGATCAAAGCGTTCAACCATTTCGGCAATGCGTGAAGGGAGATCTTGAGGCGCAACGTGAAAAAGACGCGCGTGCAGCTCAAGATTCTGCTTGACGGTAAGTTCACCGTAGAGCGAGAACGCCTGTGACATGTACCCGACGCGTCGGCGGGTGTCGAGGTCCCGCGTGTCCACTTCGTGGCCGAACAGCCAGGCTTGTCCTTCGCTGGCGGGCAAGAGGCCCGTCAGCATTTTCATGGTGGTGGATTTTCCGCAGCCGTTAGACCCGAGGAACCCGAAAATTTCTCCACGGCGAATTCGGAAATTGACGTGATCAACGGCCACGAAATCGCCGAATCGCATAGTGAGGTCTTTGGCCTCGATGGCGATTTCAGCGTTGTCGTCCAGGGCAAGAGGAATAATTTTGACCGCCTGGTGACCACGACGCTTTTGCTCGGGCAAAAGCTCGATAAAGGCTTCTTCCAATGTGTTGGCGTGGGTGCGTGCCAATAGTTCGGCGGGGGTGCCGGTTGCCAGAATTCGGCCGTCGTCCATGGCAATCAGCCAGTCAAACCGCTGGGCTTCGTCCATGTAGGCGGTGGCCACAATCACGCTCATCTCGGGCCGCTCTTGCCGAATGGTGTTGATCAAATCCCAGAATTGCGCGCGCGCCAGGGGGTCGACACCGGTGGTGGGCTCATCCAGAATGAGCAAATCCGGGTCATGGATAAGGGCGCAGCAAAGGCCCAGCTTTTGTTTCATGCCGCCGGACAGTTTGCCGGCAGGTCTGCTCAGAAAAGGATGCAGGCCAGTGCTGCTTGTCAGGTTGTCGATGCGGCGTCGGCGTTCTGCGCTGTCGTGGCCGAAGAGGCGGCCAAAGAACTGCAGGTTTTCCTCTACAGACAGCGTCGGGTAGAGATTTTTGCCCAGGCCCTGCGGCATATAGGCAATGCGCGGGCAGACGTCGTCGCGATGTTGGGCGCTTTTCATGTCGCCATCCAATACACGAACGCTGCCTTCTTGCACGGCACGTGCACCCGCCACCAAGGAAAGAAGGCTTGACTTGCCGACGCCGTCCGGCCCGATCAAGCCGACCATCATGCCCGCTGGAATGGCTTGAGTGATAGCGTTTAACGCCACCGTTTTGCCATAACGCAGCGTGACATCGTTCAGTTGGACGACGGGCTCCGAGTTTGGCAAATGTGTGGACATCATGGCACCTTGACGTCAAGGTTGGCAGGCCATTTCGCTTCGGGATCCAGCTTTAGCCAGGCAATGCCGGGCACCCCGGTTTTGACCTGCGTTAAGTGTTTTTCGAGTAAGGCGGGGTCAATTTGTGCCTTCACGCGGAACATCAGCTTTTGGCGTTCGTTGGCGGTTTCGACAGTCTTTGGCGTGAACTGGGCCGTGCTGGCCACGTAGGTCACTTTCGCCGGAATCACATACTGAGGTGCCGCGTCCAGAATAATCCGGACATCTGCACCCAGTGCGACCCTTCCTGCGGCTTGTTCAGGGAGGAAAAAGGTCATGTACACGTCGGCCAGATCAACCATGTTGAGCACCTTGCCGCCGGCTCCCAGAACCTCGCCAGGCTGCGTAACGCGGTATTGCACACGGCCGTCTCGCGGGGCGCGCAATTCACTGTCGGTGATGTCGGCATCTATCCGCGCAATGGTTGCCACGGCGGCGTCGATCGCGGAGTTCGCCCCGATTTCTTCGGCCTTTGCCGCTTCGATGGCTGCTTGCGCCGCGTTTACTTGCGCGCGCGAGGCGGCGACGGCGGCCTGTGCGCTGCGCACGCGAGCCCGGTCGTCATCCAGCTCTTGAATCGAGGACGCGCCTTCGCGTGACAAGGTCTCGGATCGCGCCAGACGACGCTTTGCTGCGTCCAGTTCGCTTTCACGCTGTGTCACAACGGCTTCGGCTGCGACTTTGTCACTCTGTCGCAAAGCCACTTGCGCGCGTGCGCTGGCCGCGGCGTTGATGGCACGCTGGTGTTGCGCGCGCGCTTCTTCACGCTGCGCATTCAACGATGCGATCTGCATACGCGCCAGGGGCTGTCCGGCTTTCACAAAATCGCCTTCACGTACCAGCACCTCGTCGACGCGGCCGGCCAGTTTGGTCGCGACATCAATTTCGGTGGCTTCAATGCGACCATTGCCGCTGATGAAGCCGGGTCCGGGTCCTGAGTCGCGCATTACGTGCCAGCCGTAATAGCCAGCCGCTGCCACCACGACTAGCAGTGCGGCAGGAATCAGTTTGCGAATGGATGGGCTCATGACGCTGTACCTCTTGAATTATTGGGCATTCTGGATGGTGGCGGATGGGGCGAGCGCTTGTGACCCGCCGCCAAGCGCGGCATACAAAGAGACGTTTGCCGACAGCAAGGCGCGACGTGTTTGCACTAATTGCTGTTGTGCCGATAGCAGATCTCGTTGCGCATCCAGCACTTCAAGAAAGGGTGATGCGCCGTGGTCATAACGCAGGCGGGCCAGGCGGGCGCGCTCAGATTGCGCTTCCACACTGGCGCGCAAAATGGCGACTTGTTCAGTCAGCCAATGGCGTGCGGAAAGCGCGTCGGAGACTTCACGAAAAGCCGTCTGTATGGTCTTTTCGTAATTGACGATGGCTTGGTCGCGTTGCACCTGCGCCAGTTCCAGGTTGGCCTGACGTCGTCCAGCATCAAATATCGGCAAGGTAATGCTGGGTGCAAAATTCCAGGCGCGGCTACCGCCGGCAAACAAGCCATCAAGCTCCGCGCTGGCAGTGCCAAATGCACTCGTCAACGTGATCTGCGGAAAAAATGCGGCGCGCGCAGCACCGATATTGGCGTTTGCCGCTTTGAGCTGATGCTCTGCCGCCACGATGTCAGGGCGGTTTATCAGCAATTCAGATGGCAGACCGACCGAAAGACCCTGCAAAACGGCATCATCGTTAAGGCGTGTCTTGGTGGGCTTTACATGTACGTCAGTGCCCACCAACTGGGTCAGGGCGTGAACCTGCGCGGCACGAGCCTGTTCCAGCTCAGCACCTAGCGCACGAGCCTGTTGAAGCAGGGTCTCTACCTGAGTCAAATCCAGCTTGGAGGTGGAACCCACTTCAAAGCGTCTGCGAAATATGCGAAGTGACTCTTCCCGCGTGGCAATCGTTTCGCGCGCGAGTTCAAGACGCTCGTCCAGAGCGCGCAGGCTGAGGTAGCTGTCCGCCACCTGCGCGATAAGGCTTAAGGTGACGGCCTGACGGGCAGCATCCGTTGCCAAATACTGATCCAGTGCGGCGTCTTTCAAGCTACGTACACGGCCCCAGAAGTCCAGCTCCCACGTCGCCATTCCTGCTCCCACCTGATACTGGCTGCTGATGACGGGCTGCCCGGTGAGGTTGAGATCGCCAGGAACGCGGGCGCGCGACCCATCTGCTTGCACGCCCAATGTTGGGAATTGGTCGGCGCGTTGGATGGCGTACTTGGCACGCGCTTCGTCAACGCGCAGCATCGCTGCACGCAAGTCGCGGTTGTTTTCCAGGGCGGTGGCGATGAGCGCACGCAGTTGGGGATCAGCAAAGTAGCGCTGCCAAGTCAGGGCGGCCGTCGGCGTGGCGGTGTCAGTGTTGTCGCCATGAACCGGTTCCGGATAGGCAGCAGCCACGGGTAAAGGGGGTTGCTCGTATTGCGGTGCCATCGACGTGCAGCCGGAAAGGGCTGCTGCCAATAGCAGCAGCGATAGACGACTGATAGCGGGTAAGCGAGAGACACTTGGGCGTGTCATGTGTCATTTCTCCAATACGTAATGGCTAGGCGCGTCATCCAGCGTTGTGTAATCCTGCGTGGGTTTGGCCAATCGGCAATTAGAAACTTTGGAGCAAAGTGCCAGGCTCATCCCGCGGGTCAGCCGGGTCTCCACGCGTGAGTGGCTGTGTGTGAGGGCGAGCCTGATGGCGATGTCGACGCTGTTGCCACCGCAAGTTAATACGAACGTAATAGGGACGGGCGTCAGAGACTTCAAGGGATAGACAGATCGCCACGCCACGACACGTTCCGTCTCTGGGCAGAACAGAAAGCCCGGCCTGTGCAGGTCGCTAGATTCAGCCACCCCAGCGCTCCGTCACATCGTTGATGTCCTCAACGCGTCCGGATTGGCCTTGGGAGTGCGAGTCTCCGGCGCCGCTGAGCGGATGGTGTTACACAAGGCCACCATGGTTCTGTTCCGGGTGGGCAGCCTATGTCAGAGTATGTCGTACTGAGGTCTATTTATCCTTGATGTAAATCAAGCATCGATTGATCGGTCGATTTTCGCGGTACTTGCCACAAATTCCTGGTCCTCATCAAGTAGTCGCGCAGCCCTCGACTGCGCCACTTGCCCCACGCGGTGATAGCCGAGCACGCTTGTTACGCTGGCGTGACCGGTCATTGCCATGGTTTCAGCCAGAGGCACGTTTTGCCTGCCAGCCTCAGTGACAAAGCCCGAGCGTAGGCTGTGGGCAGAAAATTCGCCAGTCAGGCCTGCGAGGCGGCAGCGTTCCATCACAATCTCGCGAACAGCGGCAGGTGCCAGAGGTTCACCAATGATGTCCCCGCGGCGTACACGTCGAAATAACGGGCCGGTGGTGATGGCGCTGACCGATAGCCATGCGTCCAGGGCCACGGCTGCGGCACCTGCGATGGGTTTGATGTCCTGCACGCGGTCCGCACCGGTCTGGTTGGTTTTCGAGTAGGAAAGTGTGTGCAGAAAACCGTCCTTGGTGCGTACGGTGTTTTCCATGGTGGCGCGTACGACTTCAGAGCGGCGTCGGCCGCCGCTGGCCCAGGCGAACAGCAGCAGCGCGCGATCTCGTTGTCCGCGCAGCGAGTCATCGCAGGTTGCCAACAAGGCTTGCAATGGCTCTTTCGTGAGTGCGTCTTTCTTGATCGCCACGACGCCACGCTTGGCGTAAGCCCCACGCGTTTTCGCAAGTAACTCTCGAACGCGTGCATCGCGGCAAGGGTTGGCGTGTCCTTGAATGTCATGCGCTTTTGATAGCACCGAAATGCGTTGCAAAAGCGTATTCAAGCTGGGAGCCCCTAATTTTCCCTTGGCCTGTAAGCGCACGAGTTCCAAGTCCAGCGCTAGCGGTAATTCCCACTTCAGCCCCTGCGGGGTGGAGCGCTGCGCGTGATCGACAATGAATTGGATGACCGCGGCAACCGGCAAGGGGAGGGCGAATGGCTGCCCGTAGCGCAGCTCGAACCATGCCGACCAGTAGCGAATCGCCGCCCGATAGCTGGCGGCGGTGTTGGCCGAGCTGCCTTCACGCATGAGGCCGCGCACGGCGTCATCAGCCTGGGTGTCCAGCGTTTGCGGATCAAGCAGCGGCAGTTCTTCCCGCAATTTCAACGACATAGGGTATTTATAAGGAGTTGTTTATAATAAAACATATGTATGGTGTATGATATCAAACATATATTCAGAACTACTAGCGATAATCTTTCATTATCGTGGGTAGTTTCCTGGGTTCACGCAAAAAGATCAAGAGAACTGAACTATGGCGACCGGAATTACCGAAGCTGACGTCTGGCAGGCCGCCGATGCCCTATTGCTGGAAGGGGCGCGGCCCACTATTGAGCGGGTACGCCTGAAAATCGGGCGTGGCTCGCCTAATACGGTGAGCCCCTACCTGGAAACATGGTTTCGAACACTGGGCGCCCGCATCAAAGATCCCGGCGCGTTCGCGGCGGCGCCAGCGTTGCCAGACCCGATCAGTCAGGCGGCCGCGCACTTCTGGGAGGCCGCCATGGCCGAAGCACGGGCGCAAATGGCGCAGGTGCTGGCCGAGCGTCAAGCGCTGCTGCAAGCGCAGCAGGTGAAATTGCAGGAGAAAACGGAAGAGCTGGGTCGCCTTGAGGCACGCTTGCTGGAGCGTCAACGCGACATGGAAGAGAGCCTGAAACTGGCAAAGTCGCAGGCGGCATCTGCCGAAAATCGATTGCTGGGAGTTGAAGACCAGCTACGGCAACGCGATGAGCAACTTGCGCAAAGCCGCAGGGCAGGGGAGGAGGCTCGTGCTGCCCTTGCCGCGCTTACGCTTCAAGAGGCGGCATTGCGAACAGAGCAGGAAGCGGCGTTGGCGCGGGCCCAAGAGCGCCATAGCGCACACGAACGGAGGTGGCTCGCTGATCTGGATGCCGAGCGCGTGGCCGGCAAGCGCTTGCAAGCCCGATTGGACGAGCAACAGAAGGCCGCTGAGCAAGCCGCCACATTGGCTCGAACATCCCTGGACCGCGCTCAAGCCGAGACACGGCAAGCCGAGCAAACGGCAGCGCATGAACGCGCCCAGCGCCAATCATTGGAGGTGCAGTTGAAGGCCACCCATGAGGCGTTGGCGTTTGCAGATCGTGTGAGCGCGGAGCGCCAGGAAGACATGCGCACGCAACTGCAGCTTGTGCGGCGTCAAGTCGAAGACCTGTCAGAGCAGGTTCAGCGGCGCAACCGCGAGCAGGAAGCGTTGGCGGAGCAGCTTAAGCAACGAGACCGACAGTTGGATGACCTGACTCGCGTATTGGCACAAACCCATGTGACTCCGCGAGAGCCGGATCAGGCTTGAATCTGACAGGGTGCTGTATAGGGCGGGGTTTAAAACATATCTATCTAAAAGAAGCTTGGATAATTGCATCGCGAGGGCTGTTTTTTCAGTTAAATTTTCAGGCCTGCGGAATCAGTCGGCCCGCTGTAAATGTCCGACGCCACGCTTTAATCGCCTCTATGACCATCCCATTGCTGGTACTGATTGATAGTGTTCATGACTATCACTCGCTCATCGAAAGCCACGGCTTTCGCCTAATCGTTGCCCTCGACCCTGAAGCGCGAGCGCGAGCGATTCGCGAGCACGCCTCAGAGATTCGTGCTGTGTTGACTCGTGGCTCCACGGGTTTCACCGCCGATGAAATGGCGGCCCTGCCGAACCTGGAAGTGGTGTCGTGTCTGGGCGTTGGATTCGAAAACGTCGATCTGGAAGCCGCCGAAGCGAAGGGCATTGTCGTCACCAATGGTCCCGGTGCGAATGCGACTTCAGTCGCGGATCACGCCATGGCGCTGTTGTTGGGCACGGTCCGCCGCTTGCCTGCCTCCGATGCCGCCGTGCGCCGAGGTAGCTGGCAGCCCGTAATGGCGCCGCAGTTGACCGGGAAACGCATGGGCGTGCTCGGTATGGGTTCGATTGGCATGGAGATCGCCAAGCGTGCCGCAAATGGATTCGGTATGAGCATCGGCTATCACAACCGACGCCCGCAGGCCGAAAGCGCCTATACCTATTACGCGAGCCCGCTGGCCTTGGCAGCCAATTCCGATTTTCTGATCATTGCGACCCCGGGGGGCACGAGCACGTCACGGCTTGTGGATGCGGCGGTGCTGGATGCGCTGGGACCGGATGGCTATTTGGTGAACATTGCACGCGGCAGTGTCGTAGACGCGGACGCACTGATCCATGCATTGTCCGAAGGGCGAATTGCGGGTGCGGGATTGGATGTGGTCGATGGCGAACCGGTAGTGCCCGCGGCGTTGCTGGCACTTGAAAATGTGGTGCTCACACCGCACAGCGCCGGGCGCTCACCTGAAGCGGCCGTCGCCACCGTGCGTTTGTTCCTGGATAACCTGCAAGCGCACTTCTCCGGGCTGCAGGTGTATACGCCAGTAGTGATTGCCAAGCACTGATCTACGCGTAACCCGCGTGCTGATTCATGCAATAGCTGATCAGGGCGCGGGTTACGGGTTTTTCTATTAATGCGAGAACAAGACCGGTACGGTCATAAAGCGCAATATCGAAGACGTTGCGCCGCCCATCGCCCATTGCCGTAATTTGCTGTGGCCGTAGGCACCCATGACCACCACGTCAGCGCTGAAGTCTGCTGCGGCATTCAAGATGGTTTCTCCTACGCCCACGCCTTTGATGTCGCGCTGTGCTGATTCTGGCACAGGCAAACCGTGGGCAGCGAAGTAGGCCGTCAGGTCCGCAAATGTGATGGCGGCGTCTTTAGTTTGCGAGTCGCCTTCGTCCATGGTGAGCACGACAACGCTTGAGGCGGCGCGCAACAAGGGCAGGGCGTCGGAGAGTGCCCGGGCAGACTCTCGACTGCCGTCCCAGCTCAGCAGCACACGGTCGCCGACGACGGGAAAATGCCCCACCTTTGGCACCACCAGCACAGGCCGGCCGGTAGAAAGCAAAGTCTGTTCGACGAATTCAATTTCTTGCGCAGCCTCGATGTCGTCGTCATTTTCCTGGCTGATGATCAGTAGGTCTGTGCAGCGCGCCAGCCGGGATACGGCTTCGCTAGGGGCGCCCCGACCAACACTGACGGATGCCGTCACTTCTCGTATTTTGGCAGCATCGAGAAACTGGGCCTGCACTTTTTTGCTGTCCTGAGCCTGCAATTCGTGCATGACGCTCAGCGTTTTGGCCATCAGTACAGACTCGCCGTAGTAATACTGAGGTGGCGCAGCGCTGGCATAGATGCCCGTGACGTCAGCCTTGTGTCTTTGTGCCAGACCCAGCGCAATCTCGACGCGTCGGGCGCAGTCAGATCCTCGATCAAGGTGTACAGAAATACGGCGCAGCATAGGTGATTTCCTTCGAAATAACGACGTTTGTGATCTATATCTCTATCTTCCACTGCTGGGATATTTACCGCTTGATCTGTATCAAAGTCAATGCGGAAGGACCGAATCGCGTGCTTTATACCCCTTGGCCTGCTAACCGCTAAAATCCCGCACATGCCTTGGCTTCATCCTGAAGCCAGGCCGCATCAACACTGGTTTTTCAATGACTGAATCTTTACGTCTGGCCAAACATCTCGCCAGCTTGTTAGCTTGTTCACGCCGCGATGCCGAAATCTATATAGAGGGCGGCTGGGTCACGGTAGATGGACGGGTCGTTGAAGAACCTGGTTTTCGGGTGCGAGAAGAGCAGGATGTCGTGCTGGCACCCGATGCCAAGCTCGAAGATGTCACGCCAGTGACCATCTTGCTGCATAAGCCAGCAGGCTACCGTGCGGATGACGGCCCCAATTCGGCGGTGCACTTGATTACCCCGGAATCTCTGATGCCAGGAGATCGGTCGGGCCGACGCTTCCTCCGCAAATACCTGAATGGCCTTGAATTGGTGACGCCACTGGATATGCAGGCCAGCGGACTCGTCGTCTACACGCAAGAGCATGCCGTGTCGCGTAAGTTACTCAAAGACGCCAGCGTGGTCGAGCAGGAATTTGTGGTCGAAGTATCTGGCACCTTGGTAGACCATGGGTTGAATCGGCTTAAACACGGTTTGTCGTGGCGCGGCAAACCCTTGGCGCCGGCGAAAGTTAGCTGGCAAAACGAAACCCATCTGCGTTTTGCCACGAAGACGCCAGCGCCTGGCCAAATTGCCTATATGTGCAGTCAGGTGGGTTTGACGGTGTTATCTATTAAACGTTTGCGTATCGGGCGATTGCCAATGGCTGGCCTGCAGCCGGGTCAATGGCGCTACCGTTTGGACTATGAGCGGTTTTAATTAAAGATGTCGCAACGCACGGTTGTCATTTATCTACGGTAAGGCTTGCGTAAGTAGACGAATGTTCTGCAGCGCATCAATAAGGGAATACTCGAAAACTTGCGAGAAAGATTGAATTGCTTACGCGATAGGGCCACAATTGGACGCCTTCTTTTGAGGCATTCAACTTTGCTTAAGCATATAAAGGACTTGCCATGCAATTGATCAAGGATTGTTGTAACGCTGGCCATCCAGAAGACGGCTCAAGACGCACATGGTTAAAAGCAGGGGTGGGGGCAGGTGCCGCTGCAATGGTGGCTGGTATCACTTTCGCACCGGGCGACGCAGAAGCGGCATCGCTATCTCAGGCACAGCGCGACGCGATGACACCTGATCAGGTCATCGAGATGATGAAAAAGGGCAACGCCCGTTTTCGCGCCGGCAAAGTGCAAACACAAGATTTTCTTGCTAAAAAAAGAGCGACCGCAGCGGGTCAGTTTCCTGCCGCCGTCATTTTGAGCTGCATTGATTCCCGTGCTCCAGCTGAAATTCTCCTGAATACCGGAATCGGCGATACGTTCAATGCACGAGTTGCTGGCAATATTTCAAACAGCGATATTTTGGGCAGCATGGAGTTTGCTTGCGCAGCGGCGGGCGCCAAAGTGGTGCTGGTAATGGGGCACACAGCTTGCGGCGCGGTCGCTGGCGCTATCGATAATGTGCAATTGGGCAACCTCACAGGTCTGCTTGATCAAATCAAGCCTGCCATTGCCGCCACCACCTATACGGGTGATCGCACAGGCAAGAATGCTGCATTTGTGGATGCCGTGGCACAGACTAACGTCAAGCACACAATGGATATGATCCGTAAGAACAGCCCAATTTTGGCTGACCTGGAAAAGAACGGGAAAATCAAGATAGTTGGGTCAATGTACGATATCAAAAATGGTGTCGTCACATTTTTAAGCTGAAAATCCAACCCTCTTGCTAAATATTGAATGAATAAACTGCAAACCGCCTACCCCGGTGGTTTGCAGTTTTTTTTTGAGGCAAACATTCTTGAATGAAGTGAGGTGTGCAGGTATTAAATAAAATCGAGATTCTACGTACGCAACCAACGTATCAATAGTCTCGATCGGCACCGAATAGACACATCATATGCAAAAAAGTATTGTTTAGACACATATTGATGTTTACTAGCCACGAATATTTGTCATGGTTTCCCCTTGAACCGCCCTAGGCGGCTCTGATAAGGGGGATTATGAAAAAGGCGTCGTTGGATTTTGACGATGGATAACGCGCATATCGAGGTTATTCATTTAAGTTCGATGTGCAAGATTCTGCCCAGATTTGAAATAACGTTTCGTTATAAGTAAAACATCGCATTTTCTGCAGTCTTTATGCCGCACAGTATGTCCACACTTGGAAATAAAAACGTATTTCCAATTTCTCAATGGTAGGATTCGTAACTAGTAATAATTGAGGAGGGATGCCGTGAGCACGCACGAAACAAACAATGAAAGCGCTGATTATGCAGATTATGTGTCTACTGGCCATTTGCCTTCCGCAGAGACGGTTTCGAAGTTGGTTAAAGAGGCTCACAGCAAATTTGATGCCGAAGATGAAGGCACGGTATCAACGGTATACCCTGCATTAGAGAGAGTTCCACCGAAGCTATTCGGTATCTGCGTGGTAGGCACGAATGGGGCTGTTCATTCTGCTGGTGACGTAGATCATGAATTCACCATCATGAGCGTGTCCAAACCGTTTGTGTTTGCCTTGGTGTGTCAGGCAATCGGCGCGGCGGCTGCACGCGAAAAATTGGGCGTTAATGCCACAGGTTTCCCGTTTAATTCATTAACGGCCGTAGAACGATCGCCAGACGGGCGCACTAACCCCATGGTGAACGCTGGGGCTATCGCCACCACCAGTTTTGTTCCAGGCGCCACGATCGAAGAACGTTGGCGCTTTATTCATGATGGGCTCTCCCGATTTGCCGGGCGTGAGTTGAGCGTCAATGAAGAGGTTTACGCCTCGGCATCGGAGACGAACTTCCGCAACCGCGGCATTGCAAACCTGTTGCATGGTTTTGGCCGTTTGGGCTGCGACCCGAAGATGGCGACAGAGCTCTATACCAAACAGTGCGCCTTGAACGTGAGTGCAAAGGATCTTGCGGTGATGGGGGCCACGTTGGCCGACGGTGGCGTCAATCCGCTGACGAAAGAGCGCGTCGTTGATAACGACGTGTGCCATTACGCACTGGCAGTGATGGTCACGGCAGGCTTGTATGAGACCTCCGGCGAATGGCTTTATGACATCGGGTTGCCCGGCAAGAGCGGCATTGGTGGTGGCATTGTGACGGTGTCGCCGGGCAAAGGCGGCTTGGGTACATTCGCACCACGTCTGGATGCCGCCGGCAATAGTGTGAAAGGCCAGCACGTGGCGAAGTATCTGTCGCGACGCTTAGGATTGGACATGTTTGTTTCCAAACCGTATACGGACAAAGAAGGCTAAGGCCCCATCAACGCGAGCCCCATAACCGGGCTCGCGTTTGGTTTCCCCGCTAAAAAAACTGTTTAACCAGCAAGACAATAAATCTCAGGGACGAGACATGGCCACGCAATCTGCTATTAACGGAAGTATTACCACGGAGACCAAAGAATCGTGGGTGCCTATGATTACCATAGCGCTCGGTCAGATTCTTATGTCTTTCAACGTAGCCTCTCTACCGGTCGCCTTGGGCGGCATGGTAGAAAGCTTTAATGTTCCGCCCACGACGATCGCGACAGCGATCGTTATGTATTCGATGGCGGTTGCCGCCTTCGTGATGCTGGGTGCCAAGCTGAACCAGCGCTTTGGTTCCTTGATTGTGTTTCGCGGTACGGTACTGTTGTTCGGTATCGCTCAGGTCATGATGACGTTCAGCCCGAACGCGACGGTCATGATTTCCGCTCAGGGTTTGAGCGGTCTCGCAGGCGCGGCCCTTGTGCCAGCGCTGGTCGCATTGATTGCTGAAAACTATAGAGGTTCGCAGCAGGCTACAGCGCTTGGCGCACTGGGCTCGGCTCGTGCCGGGGCTGGCGTGGCCGCCTTCCTGATTGGTGGTGTCTTGGGCACCTTTATCGGCTGGCGTCCTGCGTTCGGGATTTTGATTGTCCTGTCCGCTGTCGTGTTCTTGCTTAGCTTTCGTCTCAAGGCAGACAAGGGTCGTCCTGAAGTCAGCATCGACGTCATCGGTATTGTGCTGGCTGCCATCGCGATTCTGTGCATCAGCTTCGGCTTCAACAACCTGAATCGTTGGGGCATCGGCGAAGCGCGCGCAGGCGCACCGTTCGACCTCTTTGGCTTTTCGCCGGCTCCGGTGTTGATCGTGGTGGGCATTGTGGTTGGCCAGGCATTTTTATCCTGGACGCGTCGTCGTCAGCAAAGTGGCAAGACACCATTGTTGGCTCTGGAAGTCGTTAACTCGCCTACGGAACGTGCTGCTGTGTTCGCAATGTTCGCTGTGGTCGCGCTGGAAGCGATGCTGAACTTCTCGGTGCCCTTGTACATCCAGATCGTTCAGGGTCGTACGCCGCTCGCAACAGCTATTGCCATGATGCCGTTCAACTTGTCCGTGTTCTTTGCGGCCATGCTGATTGTGAAGTTCTACAAAACCCTGACGCCGCGCATGATTGGCCGCATTGGTTTCGGTCTGTGCGCGATTGCCTTGCTGTGGCTGGCCTTCGTGGTGCGCAATGACTGGAGCGAGGGCCCGGTTCTGATTGGTCTGATCATTTTCGGTATTGGCCAGGGCTCGTTGGTTACGCTGGTGTTTAACGTGTTGGTCAGCGCGTCGCCTAAGGAATTGGCGGGTGATGTCGGTTCCTTGCGTGGTACCGCGAACAACTTGGCTGCTGCTATCGGTACCGCCGTAGCGGGTGCACTGTTGGTGGGCCTGCTGTCTGCGAACGTGATGCGCGGTGTTGCTGAAAACCCGATCCTGACGCCGGAAGTCCAGGCGCTGGTGAACATGGACAGCATCAACTTTGTCAGCAACGATCGTCTGCAAACCACCTTGGCTGCTACGACGGCGTCGCCGGAACAAGTGACCGAAGCGGTTCGCGTGAATACGGAAGCACGTCTGCGTTCCTTGAAGATTGGCCTGCTCATCATGGCATTGGTTGCCTTGCTGGCTTTCTTCCCGGCCGGTCGTCTGCCGAATTACTTGCCGGGTGAAATTCCCAATCCCAATCCGGTTAAGTAATCGGTTGGCTGTGCAGGCGCCCGCCAAAAGGCGCCTGTACAGCAAGTAAAACGAAGCACCATCCAGAAGTAATTTTGAACTGCACCCCAAAAGTTGGATATTGATCCAAGTTTTGGGGTGTTTTTACGAGTGCTGCGGGAGTAGCCGTGGGCAGCTGTCGCTCTGTTTCCATGTCGCGAACATGGCGACGCCTTCCCTGGATCGGCCCTTAAACACTCAACGGATTGCGCCATAAAAATTGGACAGGCATCCAACGTCTGGGGGGCAGTTCGGAAAGTGATGTCGCGCTGGAGCCTTGTTGGGACTCGCCAAGAACTACCGCGTTTTCAAACCAAGTTCGCTGACGAATCGCTTTTCTTCAGCGACCTGACGAATGGCATAGTCGGTGTACGTGGGGGAGTCCATCAGCATATGAGGTTGATCGGCATTTTCGAGCGCCACGTTGTATTGCGGATCGCTGGAGGCCTTGTGAAATGCCTTTTGCAAGATGGTGACGACTTTGGGATCCATGCCACGTGGCCCGGCGATGCCTACCGGGTTGGACGCGACAATGGGGTAACCGAGTTCGGTCAGGGTGGGAGCGTCTGGCACGCGGCGCGCTCTCGCGGTGCCCATCACGGCAAGCAGGCGTGCCTTGCCGGTGTCGATCATGGGCCCCCATCCCGCATCGGACACCATCTGGATGTGACCGCCCAAAAGAGCCGTCGTTTCTTCAGCTGCGCCTTTGAAAGGCACGAAATTGAACTTGGTACCGGTCAGGCGAGAAAGACGTTCGATGGCGATATGGCCGGAGCCACCTACACCTGTGCCGCCAAAACTGATTTTCTCGGGGTTGGCACGCGCGTAGTCGATCAGTTCAGCGAGCGTTTTCCAAGGCGCGTCCTGGCGGACCACGATGCCGTACGAGTAGGCCGTCATGCCGGCCACGTAGGTGAAATCTTTGAGCGGGTCGTAATTGACCTGCTGCAAGAATGGATAGCGAAACAACGTGCCAACCACGACCGACAAGGTGTAGCCGTCTGGTGCTGCGCTATGTGCCATGCCAGCCGGCCCCATCGTGCCGCCCACACCCGGGCGGTTCGCAATAATGATCGTTTGGCCCAACTCCTTGCCCGCGGCTACAGCCAACGCGCGCATTTGCGTATCGGTCGCGCCACCGGGGGGGAAGGGCACGATCAAGGTAATGGGTCGGTCCGGGAAATCTCCAGCCCGCGCAAGCTGCGGTAGGGCCAATCCTGCTGGCAGGAAGAGCGCCACCTTTAAAAGGTGGCGGCGCTGTGCGCTCGTTCCATTTGCGGCGCGCTGCTTTGTCGGGTTTGTCATCGTTGTCTCCGTCATTATTTTGATGATGCGGACCTGCCAACTACCGGCTCAGATGCCGGTTTTCTACTGTGTTGCTACAGTGCGATGCCACGCGCTTTCAGGCCGTCGATGAACGCATCGGAGTAACCTGCTTCGCGCAGAATTTCATGCGTATGCTCGCCTGGCAGCGGTGCCTGACGCTCAATGTGAAACGTGAATCCCGTCATCTTGATCGGGCTGGCCACGTGCTGCGTTCGTCCATAGACGGGGTGCTCATCTGACTGGACCATGGCACGTGCCTGGAACTGTGGATGCACAAGGGACTCTTCGAGTTTAAGAACGGGCGTCACGCAGCAGTCCACCTGACGGAAGACGGTCATCCAGTGTGCAAGCGTTTGCGCGCCAATGATGGCTTTCAGACTGGCACGCACTTGCGCCTGGATGGACGACGGCGCGTGGCGGTCCAGCTTGATCAGATCAGGGCGAGACAAGGCAATGCAGAACGCTTCCCAGAACTTGGGTTCGAGGGCTGCGATCGCCAGGTAGCGATCATCTTGCGTGCGGTACTGCGCGTAGCAGGCGAGCTTGCCCGAGAGGGTATCTTCACCCGCCGGAGCAGTGGCTCCTTGCGCGTTCAGTGTGGCCAGGGGCACGACGGCACTTGCCAACAGGCCGTCTGCAATGGCGATGTCGATGCACCGGCCACGCCCCGAGCGCTGCACGTCATACAGCGCGGCAAGAATGCCCATGACGGCGGTCAGTGAGCCGCCCACAATGTCGGCCATTGGCACGTTGGACAACGCTGGCGCGTGTGCGTGGGCACCCAGTTGATCCGCTACGCCCACATAGCCTGCGTAGTTCAAGTCATGACCGGCAGCGTCACGTAGCGGCCCATCTTGTCCGTAGCCCGTGATGCTGCAGTACACCAACTTGGGATTGATCGTGCTCAGCGTAGCGTAATCGGCCCCTAATCGGGCGGCAACACCGGGTCGAAATGTTTCTACCAACACATCGGCATCCAGGACCAGCCGGGCCAGGAGCGCCTGACCCTCAGGGGCTTTCAGATTTAACCGTAACCCGCGTTTGTTGCGATTGCAGACCGCGCGCAAAGCGGGCGGCGCATAGTCACCCGCCCCGGTGTCTTCTATTTTGATGACATCCGCACCCAGATCTGCCAGGTATTGAACGCCCAGTGGTCCAGGCAGCAAGCGGGACAAATCGAGGATTCTGACGCCATGCAAAGGGGCGGTGTTCAGCATAGCCAAAGAGGGACTCCGGTAAATATAAACAGCGATCGGGTCGACCAGCTCACGGGCAGTCTAGGCGGGGCTTTGCGGGCATCCAATGGCGAAATCGTTGATTCGCGTTGGCGGGAACGATCAAGCCTGAGCAACCGGGCCACGGCTCGCTTTGCTACCATCGAACGACTCGTGGAAACTACTCATCACACCATCGCGGTCGGTCATATTTCGCAGATCACGCAGGGCGCGCTACGTCGCGGCGTTGATCTGCGACGGGTGCTTGCGCGGGCCAATGTGCCATCGCACTTATTGCAAACGCCATTGGCACGCGTGACACAACAGCAGTTCGCGCAAATTTTGCGAGAGCTGCGGCGCGCTACACAAGACGATTTTCTGGGCCTGGGCAGTAAGCCCGTTCCGCTGGGCACGTTCGAGCAGGTTTGCAGGCTTGCGCTATTAGCGCCCACTGTGGGCCAGGCCATGCGGGACGGGTTTCGGGCCTATCACGGCGTGTTGCCTGATTTCACTGCTCGCTTGAAGATGCAAGAAGGAGAGGCGCGAGTGGTTCTCGACAGCGTTAACGCGCCCGATTGTCGGCAATGGTATGGCGAACGAACCTTCTTGCTATTTACGGTGGGGCTGGCCAGTTGGCTAGCCGCCAGAAGAATTCCCATTCTTGGTGTGGACTACAGCGCGGGCGCACGCAGCGCTGATGCGCACCGTTTGTTTCATGCCCCGGTGCGCTACGGTCAGCCGGAGACAGGTCTTCGATTCGACGCGAGTTGGCTGTCGCTCCCTGTTGTACAAAATGCGCAGACGCTGCGTGAGTTTCTCGCGCGTGCACCTTTTGATCTGCTCGTGAAGTACCAAGACCGCGCCACGCTTACAGATCGAATCCGCCGTTTGTTGCGCCACCACCTGTCCGGCGAACTGCCATCACTAGAGGAGGTGGGCCTGCAACTGGCCATGACGCCGCAAACGCTGCGGCGTCGTCTTCGTGAAGAGGGGCAGGGCTTTCAAGGGCTGAAGGATGATTTGCGCCGCGATGCGGCCATTGAATTTCTTGCCCGACCTGATCTGTCTTTGGTGGCCATTGCGCAGCGCTTGGGCTTTTCTGAACCCAGCACGTTTCATCGTGCCTTTAAAAAGTGGGCAGGGGTATCTCCGGGCGAATATCGCCGAAATCAACGGGCAAGTGACTCTGCCACCAAGCACTCGTAGCGCCGCCTGATTGGCCGTGACACTTTGCGCCAATGGAATTGATGCCTGCGGCCATTGTTGCCGGACGCCCGGCGCGCGATGCTGTGTTGATCGACGTTGCGCTGTGCATTGCACGGCGTGGCGATCCCAGAGAACCGACAGGGTTCCGGACACAGCAGGAGACAAGACACATGTATTTGACGCAAGGATTGCATCGGGCCCGGGCGTTGCATCCGAACAAGCGTGCATTGGGGACGCTTGAATGCCACTACACCTACGACGAATTAAGCCTTTGGGTCGCCAAGTTGGCGGGTGCATTGCGGACGCTCGGCGTAGAACCTGGCGACCGAGTGTCTCTGTTGGCGCCCAATAGCAATAGTTATGTCGCGTGGCTGTTGGCTTGCTGGTGGACGGGCGCCGTTGCCAACCCCTTGAATACGCGCTGGAGCGCGCCCGAGTTGACATATGCCCTGGCCGATAGTCGGCCCCGTGTGCTGATCGTCGACGAATCCTGCGCAGCGCTGGTATCAGACGTTTCCTTGCCTGGCGGCACGCGTGTCGTGTGGGGCGCGGCAGCGGCGGCGGGTCACGTGGGTCTGGCTGAATTGGCAGAGACGACGGCAGCTGTTGATGACCTGCGGGTAGCAGTAGAGGCGCTGGCGGCGATTCTATATACGGGTGGCACCACCGGTTTTCCCAAAGGCGTGATGCTCAGCCATTCCAATTTGTGGAGTGCCGCGGTGTCGCGATTGGTTACGGTGCCCACGTCCGCCGATAGTTGCTCGCTGTTGGTCGCACCACTCTTTCATGTGGCCGGCCTGGGACGTTTGATAGGGCAATTGGTCGTGGGTGCGTCCTTGTTGGTGCTAGGGGGCTTTCGCCCGCGTGAGGTGTTGGAATCCCTGCAATCAGGTGGCGTGACTGAAGTCTTGCTCGTGCCCAGCATGATTCAAATGTTGCTCGATGAGCCGCATTTTGATCAATATGATTTTGCGCACATTAAACGCGTGATCTGGGGTGCGGCGCCTATTGCCCCGGCGCGGTTGGCACGGGCGCTTGTGGCATTCCCCCAGGCAGAGTTTGTGCACGCCTATGGCATGACAGAAACAGCTGCGGTTGTCGCTATCAATGCCGAGGTGCGGCGTGGAGGTGCCCGGGCGGCATCGGTGGGCCGACCCGGTGTGGGTGTTGAGGCTCGCATTCTGGATGGGGCGGGCCAAGAAGTCGCACGCGGTGAGGTTGGCGAACTGGCCGTGCGTGGCACCATGGTGATGCTGGGCTATTGGAATTTGCCCGATGAAACGGCGAATGCCTTGCGCCACGGTTGGTATCTGACCGGTGACGCCGCCGTCATGGACGAGGACGGCTATTTATACGTGGTGGATCGTCTCAAGGACATGATCGTGAGTGGCGGCGAGAACGTCTATGGCGCCGAAGTGGAGAACATACTTGCGCGTCATGGAGCGGTAGCTCGCTGCGCCGTGATTGGTGTGCCACATGAGCGCTGGGGTGAGGCGGTGCATGCGGTCATTGTGACGCGCAGCGGCGCGGCGTTGGACGAAGACGTTTTGCACGCCCATTGCCGCCAGGCGCTGGCGGCCTATAAATGCCCGAAATCATACGATTTTCAAACTGAGTTGCCGATGTCGGCAGCTGGCAAAGTCTTAAAGACCGTCTTGCGCGAACGTTACTCGAAGGCCGAGTGCCTTTTGCGTGCCGATTTGAACACAAGGGTTATTGGACCGAATTCTCCGGAGAGTCAGTCATGAACGATAAAGTCTATGTAGCAGGTGTGGGCATGATTCCGTTTAGCAAGCCCGGCGCAAGCGAACCCTATGCGGTGATGGGTGCGCGTGCCATTCGAGCGGCCTTGGAGGACGCCGGTATTCCCTATGCGGCCGTTGAACAAGCCTACGCCGGGTATGTATATGGCGATTCCACGAGCGGGCAGGCTGCCGTGTACGGCGTGGGACTTACCGGCATTCCGGTCTTTAACGTGAACAACAATTGCTCCAGCGGTTCGACGGCGCTATTCCTGGCCCGTCAGGCGGTACAGAGCGGGGCGGTGGAGTGTGCACTGGCCGTGGGCTTTGAGCAGATGGTACCTGGCGCGCTGAAAGGTACCTTTGATGACAGACCGTCGCCTCTGGGCCGTTTTGTGGACACCATGACGGGTATTCAGGGCTATGACGAAGGCAAACCGCGAGCCGCGCAATTTTTTGGGGGCGCCGCGCGCGACTACATGAAAGAACACGGTATTCGGCCGGATACGTTCGCCCGCATTTCTGTGAAGGCGCGCCAGCATGCCGCGCGTAATCCGTTTGCCGTATTTCGTCAGACGGTCACGTTGGATGAGGTGCTGGCGGCGCCGATGATCTTTGACCCACTGACGCGCTTGCAGTGCTGCCCTCCAACCTGCGGGGCGGCTGCCGCCATTGTCTGCTCGGCTGAATTTGCGGCGCGTCATGGTTTGAAACCGACGGTGTTTATTGCCGCTCAGGCCATGACAACGGACACCTCGGGCGCATTCGATGGCTCGGATATGCGACGCGTTGTCGGCTACGACATGACCCGATCAGCGGCTGACCAAGTTTACGAAGCGGCCGGCGTGGATCCAGCCGATATCGATGTGGTGGAGCTGCATGATTGCTTTACGGCCAATGAACTCATCACCTATGAAGGCCTGCGCCTGACGCCTGAGGGCACGGCGGAGAAATTCATTCTGGACGGCGACAACACCTATGGCGGACAAGTGGTCACCAATCCGTCAGGCGGCTTGCTGTCCAAAGGCCACCCCTTGGGCGCGACGGGACTTGCGCAATGCACGGAGTTGGTGTGGCAGTTGCGAGGGCAGGCGGAGTTGCGCCAGGTGGAGGGCGCGCGGCTCGCGTTGCAGCACAACCTGGGCCTGGGTGGCGCTTGCGTAGTGACCTTGTATCAAACGGCCTGAACGGTCGATCCATCACAGATATCAATGGGAGAAATAGATGGGAAAGCTTGAAGGCAAGGTGGCGCTGGTTTCGGGGTCCGGCCGTGGTATTGGTCAGGAGATTGCACTCAAATTGGCGAGCGAAGGCGCAAGCGTTGTCGTCAATGATCTGGACGCGGGACCTGCCGAGGAAACCGTGGCGGCGATTCGCAAGTTGGGTGGCCGTGCTCAGGCTTGCTCTGGCAACGTGACCGATTCCGACTTTGCCAAGCGCTTTGTCGATACGGCGCTGGATAGCTTTGGCGGTCTGGACATCATTGTGAATAACGCCGGCTATACCTGGGATAACGTGATTCAGAAAATGAGCGACGAACAGTGGGACGCGATACTGAGTGTGCACCTGTCGGCCCCATTTCGTATTTTGCGCGCGGCATCGGAATTTATCCGCGAGGCTGCCAAGAAGGAAGCGGCTGAGGGCAGGGAGGTATTTCGCAAGGTCGTGAATATTTCGTCCACCTCAGGGGTAATGGGTAATGCCGGTCAAGTGAATTACGCCGCCGCCAAAGCGGGCATTAATGGTTTGACGAAGGCCTTAGCCAAAGAGTGGGGACGCTACAAGGTCAACGTGAATAGTGTGGCGTTTGGTTTGATCAAAACGCGCCTGACCGAAGCGACAGCGGATGCCAATGCCAGCGTGGATATTGAAGGCCGTCAGATCAAGGTGGGTGTGAACCCGCAAGTTCTGAAGAACGCGGAATCCCTGATCCCGATTGGCCGGGCTGGGACGCCCGTTGAAGCAGCAGGGGCTGTTTATCTGTTTTGCATTCCCGAATCCAATTATGTCAGCGGCCAGGTGTTGGTCGTGGGCGGTGGACGCCCCTAAAAGGAAACGGTAATGCATAGCCAAGAGCCTGGTTGGATGGATGCCGACCTGACGCTGTTTCGAGATTCCACGCGTCGAATTTTTGAACAGGAGTTTGTGCCAGATGAAGAAAAGTGGCGCAAGCAACAGCACGCGGATCGTTCGATCTGGGACCGTGCGGGCAAGTTAGGCCTGCTGTGTGTGAGCATGCCTGAGGCCTATGGCGGTGGCGGTGGCACGTTCGCCCATGAGGCCATTGTGGCGAGCGAGCAAGCGCGTGCAATGGTGTACGGGTTTAGCAACAATGTGCATAGCGCCATTCTGGCGCACTACATTTTGAATTTCGGTACCGAACACCAGAAGCAGCAATGGCTTCCGGGGATGGCGACAGGCGAGACCGTAGGGGCCATTGCGATGAGTGAGCCGGGCGCAGGCTCGGATCTTAAAAGCGTGCGCACCACCGCGCTACGCGACGGCGACCATTACGTCATTAATGGTTCCAAGACGTTTATCACCAATGGCTTGCATGCCGATCTGATTTGCGTGGTGGTCAAAACGGACCCGCAGGCGGGCTCACGTGGGGTGTCGCTCATCATGGTTCAAACACGGGATCTGCCCGGGTTTCGTCGTGGACGTTTGCTGGAGAAGCTGGGGCAAAAGAGTCAGGATACGGCAGAGCTATTTTTTGACAACGTGCGGGTGCCGGTGGAGAACCTGCTGGGCGAGGTGCCGGGACGCGGTTTTGGGCAGTTGATGAATCAGTTGCCGCGAGAGCGCATGCTGATTGCGGTCGGGGCGGTGGCCATCATGAGGCGCGCTGTGGACGACACGGTGGCTTACGTGAAACAGCGCGAGGTGTTTGGCCAACCGCTGATGCAACTCCAGAATACGCGTTTCAAGCTTGCGGAGTGCGAAACGCTTGCCACCATCGGGGCGCGCTTTGTCGATGATTGCATTGCACGGCAACTGGCGGGCACGCTGGATCTGCAAACGGCGGCCATGGCCAAGTGGTGGACCACACAAATGAATTGCCAGGTCATTGACGAGTGCCTGCAATTGCACGGTGGCTATGGCTACATCCTGGAGTTTCCCATTGCTCGCATGTATGCCGATGCGCGAGTAGGCAAGATCTACGGTGGATCTAACGAGATCATGAAAGAAATCATTGCACGTGGACTGGAGTAGCAATGTCGCAAGCGCATTTGCCGTTTTGGCCTAAGGGTTTGCCTTTGGCAATTACCCAACCCGCCACCACGCTGTACGAGAATCTGGACATCTCGGCCAAGCGGTTTCCGGATAAGCCGGCAATGGTCTTCTACGGCGCGCAGATCAGTTACCGGCGCCTGAAAGAAGAAGTGGACTGCATGGCCGGCTACTTGCAGCAGAGCACCGCGTTTAAAGCCGGCGATCGCGTGTTGCTGTTTAGCCAGAACTGCCCACAATTCATCATTGCCTACTACGCCATTCTGCGTGCAGAGGGTGTGGTGGTGCCGGTTAACGCGATGTGCACCCCGGATGAACTTAACCATTACCTGGAAGATAGTGGGGCGCGCATCGCCTTCGTGGCGCAGGAACTATGTGCAAACTTGCGTGATGCGCAAGCGCGCGGTGATCTGGACCGCGTGATCGTCCACACGTATTCAGACTATCTTGTCGCCGACCCCGAAGTGCAAGCACCGCCGTGGCTGTCGCAAGCCAGATCTCAGCCGGAGCTGCCCGATGCCTTGCCCTGGTACGGTGCAATGCTTCTGAATCTGCCACCGAAACCGTATCGGGGCCGGTCAGATGATCTGTGTGTGCTGCCGTATACGTCCGGCACCACGGGGCGTCCGAAAGGCTGTCGTCACACGCACCGGACGATGGGGGCTTCACTGGCAGGTTCGCAGCTTTGGCGCGGGCTGACGTGTGAAGCCGTTGTGATGGGCGTGGCGCCTATGTTCCATTTGCTTGGCATGCAAAATGGCATGAACCTCCCGATTTTGCTGGGTGCCACGATCGTGATGTTGCCAAGGTGGGATCGGGGAGCGGCCGCCACGCTTATTGCACGCCACGGCGTCAGCATTTGGGCGGCGCCGCCTGCCATGATTGTCGATTTCTTTGCGCAACCCGACATCGAGAATTATGACCTTTCGCGCCTGGCCGTGCTGTGCGGTGGCGGAGCTGCGATGCCAGAGTCGGTTTCCGCAATGCTGGCCGAGCGATATGGAATTATTTTCAACGAGGCTTATGGACTTACGGAAACGGCGTCATTCCTGCATTGCAATCCGATGCAGCGCGGCAAGCGGCAGTGCATCGGCGTGCCCACGTTCGGCGTCGATACTCGGGTGGTCGACCCAGGCACGTTGCTGGAAATGGCGCCGGGTGAGGTCGGTGAATTGGTGACGCGTGGCGAGCAAGTCATGCTTGGATATTGGCGCAACCCACAGGCGGATGAAGAGGCTTTCATGATGATTGATGGCGAGCGCTACTTCCGCACGGGTGATCTGGGTCGGGTGGACCAAGATGGCTACTTCTTCATGACGGATCGACTCAAACGCATGATTAACGCCTCCGGGTACAAAGTGTGGCCGGCTGAAGTGGAGAACGCCTTGTATGAGCATCCTGCGGTTCACGAGGCTTGCGTGGTGGGTGTGCCTGACGCGCAGCGGGGCGAAACCGTGAAGGCGCTATTAGTGCTGAAACCCGGAAGTCATGAGGTGACGAGCGCTGCGGATGTCATTGCCTGGGCACGGCAACGAATGGCGGCGTATAAAGTGCCGCGCATTGTTGAGATTGTTCAGACGCTGCCAAAATCGAATACGGGAAAGATCCTGTGGCGTCAATTGCAGGAGGCGCAGCGCGCGTCCGGCCATAAGGACGCGGCATGAAGGTTTCACGGATCAGCCAAGCCTCGACGCGGTGCAAAAGCGTGGTTAGCATGTCGGGAGAGTCGAGAAACGGCTAATTCTGGAGGTTTAGATGCGGCATTCGCTGCGAGTTTTCCCGTTGTTGACGGCCGCGCTATTGCTTGTCGGCTGTCAATCCAGCCCGCCGAAACCGAGCCCACCCGCCGCCGCTGTATCTGGCGCCACACCAACTGCCGGTCAGCCGACCGGGCAGATGGTGGCGCCCACAGTGGAGTTCCATGTAGGGCAGTTAGACGCCGCGACCGATCTGAAAAGTGTCAACCTGAATGGCAAGCAGCTGTATGTGACGCCGCAACCCGTATTGACCCGCGCTGACTTGACTCGCATGGCGCCCCTCAAGAACAGTAAGGGCGCATTTTTTGTGCAGTTTTACTTGAACCCGCAGGGCGCGCAAAAAATGGCAACCCTTATTGAGCAGTCGGCGGGCAAGTACTTTGTGTTGTCCGTCGACGGCAGCGTGGCCGCTATTTCCCCGATTGGTGCCCCAATCAATGAGGGCGTTCTGACTATGCCGGTGGATAGTCAGGCGCGCGCGGTTGCCTTGGTGAATTCAATGATGCTGCGACCGGCCGCTATCCGTTGACCTCCGGCGCGGCCAATCTATGTAAATACAGATTGCACGGTCTGGATAGAGTCTTTCCATTTGGCCGCACTTTTGGTCTATCTAGGGAGTTTTAGTCATGCCATTGCAACGTGTTTCAGATTCGCTACCTTTCAACTCTCGGTACCAAGGAAATGCTTCCGGCAACTCAGGTAGGGCTGCGGCCCAGCACGTTGAGATTTCCACTATCTCTGGTGAGATTCGTCGCGAGAATCAGAATCTTATTGGCAGAATCTCAACGATTTCCGGTGATGTCAAGCTGATTAATTGCCAAATGCAGTCCGCACGCGATTCGACCAACATGTCACTCGTCTCCACCGTTAGTGGACGTATCCACGTCCTGAAAGGAGAGGTACACGGCGCAATAACATCGAATGGCGGAGCCATCAACGTAGATGGTGGAAACGTACATGGCACAATAAAATCGACTGGCGGAAACATTACGATCAATATTGCAAATGCTGCGGCCGTTTCCACCAAGTCTGGAGACCTACTGATACAACATAGCACCGTTTCCGGCGATGTCGTGTCGCACTGCTCAGAGACTGTGCGAATTCACGAGTCGGCTATTCTCGGCAAGCTTACTACTAGCGGGACACAGCTTGAAATTGGCAGCGGCGCTGTCGTGAATCAAGTTCGGTTCAATGGCGGGCGGGAGTACTCGGGCGGATTGCACATGGGTGCTGACACGGTCATCAGGAGTAGTGGGGGGCGTACTGTTATTAGTGGGGGAGATCTATTTATTGGCTCGATGTCTTCTTCTAGCAGCGTCAGCATTACTGGGCGCGGCATCTATGTCAACGGACAAGCTGTCAATGTTGGAGGCACATCGGCGCAGACCATTCCCGTTTCGCCGCAAACCGTGGTGCTGCGCGACGGGGCGACCTTGCGTGGCCTTGAATTTGAAAGCGGGCAGTGCGCACTAGTGTTGGAGGGCTCAGCACAGTATCACGGTGATCACCACGCCGTCGGGTTGAGCGTCGAGCGGCGATAGCCGCGCGCAACATGTGCTTGAGCAAGGCCCTCAGTGCCACGTAAGAGCCTCGTCGCTTTGAAATACACCCCAAAATCCGGATGGATGTCCAATTTTTGGGGTTTTTTTATTCAGCGCTTGCTTAAAACGCGCCCATGAAATCGCGCTTGCCGATTTCCACGCCGTTATGACGTAGCAGGCCATAAGCAATAGATACATGGAAGAAGAACTGCGGCAAACCGTAGGTCAACAGATAAGCCTGTCCGCTGAAACGCTTTTCTTTGGGCGTGCCGGCACGCAGGACAACTTCGCGATCTTCCTGGCCGTCAATTTGAGCAGGCTTGATGCTGGAGAGGAACGTCAGGGTGCTGGCTACCAGGGCGCGCAAGTCAGCGAATGAGGCCTCTTTGTCTTCCGATTTTGGCACATCGATGCCAGCCAGACGGGCGGTGACACCGCGCGAGAAATCGCAGGCAATTTGAACTTGGCGAACCAAGGCGAACATGTCGGGAAAGAGGCGCGCCTGCAAGAAGGCACTGGGATCAATGTTCTTTGCCGTGGCATGGCTTTCGGCTTTAGCCAGAATGCCGTCGAGTGCACCCAGCATTTGCGAATAAACGGGCACGGAAGCGGCGTACAGAGAAATGGTCATGAGGGCATCCTGAAGGAAATTTGACGGCTATGCATGTCTGAAGGCAGACAGGGCTTGACGCCTTTTGACGGGCAAATGGTGTGACGGTTTCTCACGCCATTGCCCTGTCATGCACATGGTGTCGTCGATAGGGCTGGAGACAGATGATAGTCAATATACAAACTTCTGCACGGCTGGCATGCCTCTGCCGGCTGCATTCGCCCCACGAAGCCTTAGCTTTGTTGGGTGTGTCGTTGAATAAGCAGCCCCTGTGCGTGGTGGTCGCTGCGGTAGGCCGCCGACCCCAGTAAAACCAGCGTGCAGTGATCGGCGCCAAATGACAGCGTATCCAAGGACGAACCGTCTCCGAGCGTCAGGGTTTGGGGGAGGGCTGCAATGTTGAGCTTTGGGCGTGCGCGGTTGCTCCACTTGACGCGTCATCAATGTACATGACGTCATCGCTGACGCTCGTGTTGCTAAGCAAGCTGCCGTTAACAGTGACGCCAGCCAGAGCCAGTCCCCGACCCATGACGATAGCGTGAGAGCCGCCGTTCAGTGACACTTTCCCGGAAAGACTTTTGATCAAATCCGAGCTTCGGCGCGCAGCCCGCGGATCTGAATTGGAAGGATTAGGCGACTGTTGTACTAAGGTGCTCATACAAGATCAGCGAGCCAATGCCGATCAGAATGACACCGCCGACAATTTCTGCCCACTTGCCCGCGACGGCACCCAGTACGCGTCCCAGCATTACCCCGAGCGTCACCATGATGAGCGTCGCCATGCCAATGGCCACGGATGTGACGATAATGTTGGCATCCATGAATGCCAGGCCAACGCCTACGGCCATGGCGTCAATGCTGGTGGCAAAGCCGGTCACTGCCAAGACCCAGAACGAATGGGAATTGGGCCTGTCTTCTGGCTCGTCGGTGGAGGGCTTACAGCCGTTGTAAATCATGTGCAGGCCCAGTGCGCCGAGCAGCGTGAAGGCAATCCAATGATCCCAGTCAGCTACATAACGGGCGGCCGCCATGCCGAGTGCCCAGCCAATCAACGGTGTGATGGCTTCTATGACGCCAAAGATTGCGCCGGTTTTAAGGGCTTCGGAAAATCGAGGCTTGTGTAGCGCTGCACCTTTGCCGATGGCTGCCGCAAAAGCGTCAGTGGACATGGCAAACGCGATAAGCAGCGTAGAGGCGAGATTCATTCGAGGTGTTTCCTGGCCGGGTGACGATTCCATGACATACCAAACGCACCCGGCCTGCTTGCGTAGGTATGTCAATGGTCTCGCCAAGCCAAAACGGCTGCACGCGCCATGGCACAGGTGGTGCCAAGTTTGTTGACGCGGGCGCTTCCTGGGATGGAAGCAGGCTACTCCCCAAAGACAGCGCGATTCTACCACTCAAAAAGTTAGGTTTTCCCGCCTGAAGGTGGTTCCACATTTGGTTTTTGAATGTTATTCAGCTTTATGTAAGAAATATATTTGGAGGGCCTTGCATTGGCCACATCCACCTCCATCTATAGAAAAGTAACCCCCCCTCGGAGCATCACCATGAATAATCAAGATCGCGAAGCCATTGATAGCGTTTTTACGCGCTTGCAGCAAGTAGAAAGCCAAGGCGCACCGCGCGACAATGAGGCTGAAGCGCTGATCCAAACGCGGCTCCAGTCGCAACCGGGTTCTGCGTACTATCTCGCGCAAACTGTCATGGTGCAAGAACAGGCCCTGAAGGCGGCGCAGCAGAAAATTGCTGAACTCGAACAACGGACGACTTCGTCCGCCACCTCGACGACACCTGACACGGGTTTCGGGCGTAGCGCAGCGGCTCCAGGTGCAGTGGGTGGCTTGGCTGGCGCCGCAGGATCTGCCTTCGGCGGCGCTCCGGCTACTGCGCAGCCTCCCCAATCCGTTGGCGCAGGCTTGTCCGGTGCCGGTTTTGGTCGCAACGCGGGCGGTGGCGGTGGCTTTCTGGCTGGCGCCTTGCAAACGGCAATGGGTGTGGCTGGCGGCATGATGCTGGGCAATATGCTGGGTGGCTTGTTTGGCGGCAACGAGGCCAAGGCAGCAGAACCCGCTGCGGCGCCAGCGGCAGAACCTGCAGCTGAACCCGCCGCAGACGACGCCGGTCAGGATGATTTTGGCGTCGATGATATGGGCGGTTTTGACGAGCTCTGATTGACAGCGCCACCCAAGCTCGGTGGCAGACTCACGAAAGCGGCGGCAACTTGGACAAGCTTTAACCCAGCTGTTCAGCTTGCCGCCGTCGCCATTTTTGAGGGCTGCTATGATTACTGGATAAACATCCAGTAAAATGCTTGCCATGAAGCCTGTGCCTGTCTCGCTGCCTTTTGTTCCGGCGCCTTTTTACTATCTGCATAATTTCGAGCACGTCATTCGTTGGTTGAATACGCGCTACCGCGATCTGCTCGCCCCTGACGAGCAGGCATTTTTGCGAGATTTCGCGACGCTGCCGCAAGTCTCCCAGGCCTTAATGGTTCGCTTGTTGATGCGCAAAGGGCCGGTTTTTCGCGCAGACAAGGTGGCCTATGACGAGATCGGTTGCAGTAGCTTGGCTGCGGCCCCCTTGATTGCCTTGGGCTGGCTGGACGCCGATGCCGAATTGACGCCCGATGAACTCTTTGGTTTGTATACCAAGGTCGAACTTTCCAATCTGATCAAAGCTCATGGTTTGAGCCAGCTTGAACGCAAGAGCACCTGGCTGGATGTGTTGCGAGTGGCGTATCCGCAGCCGCGCCGTGCTTCGCAATGGCGGGATCAGGTCCAGGCGCCGGTGTGGCGCGTGCAGGTCGGCGACATCTGTGATCGCCTGCGTCTGCTTTTTTTCGGCAATTTGCACCAGGACTGGACTGAATTCGTGCTGGCCGATCTAGGTGTGTTTCAGTACGAGCTGGTGGCATTTTCAGCATCAGACCGCGCGTTCCAGTGTCGGGCCGATGTGGAACACTATTTAGCCTTGCATCAGTGTCGGCAAGCCTTGGAAGGCGCGACTGATCCTGCCAGCTTGGTGCCTGCCGTGGTGGCCTGCACCAGTGAAAATGCCTGGATTGAACAACGGCGCGCCAAGCTATTGCTGCGCATCGGCCAGGCGTGCGAGCGGCAAAAAGCGTGGGAGCAGGCGCTGTCCGTTTATGAGCAATGCACGTATCCTGGCGCGCGCCATCGGCGCATTCGCGTGCTGGAGCAATTGGGGGATCATCAGGCAGCGTTGATGCTGGCGCACGAAGCGAGTCAGTCGCCCGAGAGCGAAGAAGAGGCACAGCGCGTAATTCGGATGCTGCCCCGATTGCGACGCCACCTGGGGCTGGCCCGAGGTGCTGCGGACACGAACCTGACGGACAAGGCAGGCAAGAGCCATGTCGATGGGTTGCGCTTTGATCTGAGCTTGTTGCCACCTGCCAACCCGATGCCGGTGGAGTGGGTGTTGCGAGATTATCTGCACACCTCTGTGGCACCCACGTTTTACGTGGAGAACACGCTCATTAATGGCTTGTTCGGTCTGCTGTGCTGGCGGGCCATCTTTGCGCCTCTGCCTGGCGCTTTTTTTCATCCGTTTCAACGGGGGCCGGCCGATCTTCATGCCCCCGATTTTTCGACACGGCGTGCCGCGCTTTTTGCCGATTGCCTGGCAGAACTGGATACTGAGCAATACCGCGAGACCATTTTGGCGAATTACCGGGAGAAGCTGGGACGCCAGTCACCGTTTGTCGCTTGGGCTGCGCTGGATGAAACCCTGTTGCGACTCGCTCTGGATTGTGTGCCGGCTGAGCATCTGAAACTATGGTTCGCGCGTTTATTAGCCGACGTTAAAACCAATCGTTCGGGCTTGCCAGACCTTATTCGATTTTGGAGCGAAGAAAAACGTTATGAACTGATTGAGGTGAAAGGGCCAGGCGACCGCCTGCAGGACAATCAGGTGCGCTGGCTCCAGTACTGTTTGGCGCATGACATGCCTGTTCGGGTGTGTCATGTGCAGTGGACCGAGGTGGCGCCATGAACTATGTGGTGGCAGTGCGCGCGTTGTGTGAGTTCACGGCGAAGCAGGGCGATCTTGACTTGCGGTTTACGCCCGCACCCACCGCACTCGAGGGCATGGCCAGTCACGCGGCAGTGGTCGCCAGGCGAGGGTACGACTATGAAGCAGAAATTACGCTTAGCGGTCAGTACGAAACCTTGACGGTGCGTGGTCGGGCTGATGGTTTTGATGAAGGTTTGAATCAGCTGGAAGAAGTGAAGTCCTACCGGGGTGACTTGTCTGCCATGCGCGAGAATCATCGGGCGCTGCATTGGGCTCAGGCGCGCATTTACGGCCATCTTCTGTGTGAAGCCCGGGGCCTGACAGCATTGAAAGTTGCCTTGGTGTATGTGGACAGCATCAGCCAGGAGGAAACAGTACTCGTGGAGGCGCAAACCGCAACTGCGCTAAAGGAGTTCTTCAAAGCCCAATGTGCTCGCTTCTTGTCGTGGGCAATGGCGGAGCAGGCGCATCGGGAGGCGCGCGACGAAGCCCTGGCGAGCTTGCCGTTCACGCACGCCACGTTTCGGCCGGGACAGCGCGATTTGTCGGTGGCGGTGTATCGGGCCGCCCGAGACGGCCAATGTGTGATGGTGCAAGCCCCAACGGGAATCGGCAAAACCATTGGCACGATTTTCCCAATGTTGAAGGCCAGCCCAGGACAGAAGCTGGACAAGATCTTCTTCCTGGCCGCCAAAACGCCAGGCCGTGGTCTGGCCTTGTCGGCATTTGAAAAGATTCGGGCTAACGCTCCGGGGCTGCCGTTGCGGGTACTGGATCTGACGGCACGGGAGAAATCTTGCGAGCACCCAGATCTGGAATGCCACGGTGAGTCGTGTCCGCTGGCGCGTGGTTTCTATGACCGCTTGCCTATGGCGCGGGCCCAAGCCCTGGAAAGCCGGCAACTCGATCGCACGGTGGTGCGCGAGGCGGCGTTGGCTCACGACGTTTGCCCCTACTATCTCGCTCAGGAGTTGGTTCGTTGGAGTGACGTGGTGGTGGCGGATTACAACTACTACTTCGACAGTAGCGCCATGCTGTACGCCATGACGCAGATCAATCAGTGGCGGGTGGCGCTACTGGTGGATGAAGCACACAATCTGGTGGACAGGGCGCGCAGCATGTATTCCGGCACGCTGGCCCAAGCCGATTTGAAGGTGGCGCGCAAAGCCGTAGATGCGGATTTGCGCAAGCCGTTTGATAGTCTTGCGCGTGCCTGGACCAAGCTGAACCGTGCACAGGCTGACACCTATCAGGCCTACGACGCCATTCCTGCGGGCTTGTTGAAGGCGGCGCAGTCCGTGGTGACGGCCATTGCGCAGGCACTGGCGCAAGGCCCCCAAGACCTTGACGATGCGGTGCTGCGTTTCTACTTCGAAGCCTTGCAGTTCACGCGTCTGGCCGAGCAGGGCGGTTCGCATTCCTTGTTTGATGTCACCTTCACCGAGTCCGCGTCTGAAGGCCGGCAGGCTGCGGTTTCCACGCTGTGTATGCGCAACATCCTTCCGGGGCCGTTCCTCGCGCCGCGCTACGCTGCCGCACATGCCACCGTGCTTTTTTCGGGCACCTTGGGCCCCGCCCCTTATTACCGCGACACGCTGGGTCTGCCAGCAGCGTCCGCCTGGGTAGATGTGCAGGCGCCATTTCGATCCGAGCAGTTGAACGTGCATGTCGCCGGCCACGTTTCAACCCGGTTCAAAGATCGGGCGCGTTCGTTGGCGCCTATTGTTGATTTGATTGCCGCGCAGTACGAAAGTCGGCCGGGGAATTATCTAGGTTTTTTCAGCAGCTTTGACTACTTGCGGCAAGTGACCGATTTGCTTCGCAGTCGCCATCCGTCCTTACCCATCTGGATGCAGACGCCAGGCATGACGGAAAACGAACGCGCCGCGTTTCTGGATCGTTTCACTGAAACGAGTACCGGTGTTGGTTTTGCGGTGTTGGGCGGGGCTTTCGCTGAAGGCGTGGATTTGCCTGGCAAACGTTTGATCGGTGCGTTTGTGGCCACGCTGGGCTTGCCGCAAGTTAACCCAGTCAACGAGCAGATCAAGCTTGCGATGGACGCGCGTTTTGGTAGCGAGGTGGGTTACGACTACACCTACCTGTATCCCGGCCTGCAAAAGGTCGTGCAAGCGGCCGGACGGGTGATCCGCACGGAATCAGATACCGGCACGGTGCATCTCATTGATGATCGTTTTCAACGGGCGAAGGTGCGTCGCTTGTTGCCAGCTTGGTGGCACGTCAACTGAGCTGGGCAGCCAGCTCGGCAACAACATGGCATGTTGAGCCGGGCTGGGGTGCTGCGCGTTTAGTAGCCTACGGCCTGGCCGTCCCGACGCGAATCGGAAGCGGCAATGTAGTGCTCGCCCAGCTTGTAGATCAGTTGGGCCGATCCAAACTCCAGGCTGTCCGCGGGGGCGACGGCCACGTTATGGCCGCGTGCCTGCAAGGCTGAGACCACATCGGCAGGCAAGTGCGCTTCCACATTAACCACTGGGCCATTTTCTACACGGAAACGCGGTGCATCGCTCATGGCTTGGGGGTTCTGGCCGAAAGCAGCCAGACGCGTCATCATCTGCAAATGACCCTGTGCCTGCATGGAGCCGCCCATCACGCCAAACGACATGACAGGTGCGCCATCGCGGGTGACGAAAGCCGGAATGATGGTGTGCATGGGCTTCTTGCGGGGGCCAACCTGATTCACGTGGCCCGGCGTTAATACGAAGTTCAGGCCTCGGTTATGCAAGCTGATGCCCGTGCCTGGCACCACGACGCCAGAGCCAAAGCCATGGTAGTTCGACTGAATGAACGACACCATGGTGCCATTTTCGTCAGCGGCGGTGAGATATACCGTGCCACCGGTTGCTGGTGCGCCGGCAACCGGTGTGGCTGCGCGATCCATCGAGATAAGTTTGGCGCGCTCGGCCAGATAGGACGGGTCGAGCAGGGCTTGCGCGCTGACCGCCATATGACGCGGGTCTGCGACATGGGTGTGCAGATCAGCGAACGCCAACTTCATGGCTTCGATGCTGACATGGTAGGAGTCAGCGCTGTCTCGGCCCATGGATTCCAGGTCGAAATGTTCCAGCATGCCCAGGGCGAGCAAGGCGGAGATGCCTTGGCCGCTTGGGGGAATCTCGTGCAGACGATAGCCGCGGAATGATTGCGAGATGGGCTCAACCCATTCTGCTTGATGCGCTGCGAGATCTTCTGCGCGCATCGAACCACCGGTTTTTGCAGCGAAATCCACAATTTGAGCGGCCAGCTCACCACGATAAAAACTCTCGCCATCGCTTTCGGCAATGGCGCGCAGCGTGCGAGCCTGCGCTTCAAATCGCCAGATTTCGCCTGCCGCGGGTGCCCGCCCATTGGGCAGGAATGCTTCACGAAAACCCGGTTCTTCGGCCAGCTTGGGGGCTTGAGTCGCCCACTGGCGTGCGATGGTCGGGCTGACGGGAAACCCGCGTTCAGCATACGCAATGGCGGGTTCGAACAGACGCGCGAAGGGCAGTTTGCCAAAACGTTTGGACAGGGCCTTCCAGCCCGCGACCTGGCCGGGCACGGTCACCGTGTCCCAGCCGGTCTTGGGCATCGCTTCTTGACCGGCGAAGTGCTCAGGCGTCCACGCGGCCGGCGAGCAGCCGCTGGAGTTCAAACCATAAAGCTGACCTTCGTGCCACACCAACACGAACATGTCTCCCCCGATGCCGTTCATGACGGGTTCAACGACGGTAAGAGCGATCGCGGTAGCAATGGCGCTATCAACCGCGTTGCCGCCTTGAAGCAGCATACGCAAGCCAGCTTGAGCGGCCAGCGGTTGGCTGGTCGCCACAACATTTGCGGCAAGAACCGGCATTTTGCGCGAGGCGTAGGGGAAGGACCAATCGATAGAAGACATGTTCAGAGTGATGCAAAAAGAGAAAGGAAAAATTATTGGGCCGCAGCACCAGACTGGGAGACCAGCTTTTCTGTGCGGGGAATTTCAGCTTTGATCAGGGCTGCGAATGCTTCACGGCTGCCACCACGGGGCTCAGCGCCGGACTCCGCCAGTTTGCTGCGCAAGACAGGATCATTCAAGACTTTGTTGATAGCCAGGTTGAGCTTATTGACAATCGGTTCGGGTGTGCCGGGGGGCGCCACAATGCCGTACCACGGGGCGATGTCGTAGCCTTCGAAGCCTTGTTCGGCAATGGTAGGAATGTTCGGTGCCAAGGCAGAACGCTGGGCGTTAGACATGCCTAAGGCAAGCAAGGCACCGCTCTTGACCTGGGGCAACCCCGTCATGATGGTGTCGAAGTACATAGAGACCTGACCGCTCAGCAAGGCAGGAATGGCTTCGCCAGCACCTTTGTACGGAACGTGGACGATATCAATGCCCGCTGTTGTTTTGAGCAACTCGCCCGCCAAATGAGAGGTCGTGCCCGTGCCAAATGACGCGTAAGTCAGTTTTCCCGGGTTGGCGCGCGCATAGGCGACCATTTCCGGCAGCGTCTTGAACGGCTGGCTGGGGTTAGCCAGCAGAATGTTCGGCGTGTAGGCCACGAGCGAGACCAACTCGAACTTGTCGGGGTTGTAGCTCAGGTTTTTGTGCATGAATCGGTTGGTCACCAACGCGGCAGGGCCACCCATCAAGAGGGTGTAGCCGTCCGGGTCTGCCCGTGACACAGCCGCGCTGCCGATCGCGGCAGCGGCGCCGGGGCGCGCTTCCACGACGAAAGGTTGCCCCAATTCAATCGACAATGCGGCGCCCAATTGGCGTGAAATCAGGTCAGTGGCCGAACCAGCCTGAAAGGGCACAACGAGTTTGATTGGCCGTTGTGGCCAGTTGTCAGTGCTGGCGGCGTTAGCCGTCAGTGTGCTGACTGCCAGAGTGCTCACGCTCAAAAGCGTCTTGATGAGTCCGAATTTCATGTTTTCCCTTATATGTTGTCTTGGCTGTCCGAGGCGCGGTGTTGAAACAGGAGTGGCTGCAGCACTCGAACAGTGATCCGTATTAGAGAGGCCCGTCGCATCGCTCGACAATTCGGGTTTGCATCAATGGATAATTGGATCCAATCTGACATATGATACAACCCAGCCTCGGTTTTTTCTGGAGTGAGCCATGAGCGACCTGCGTTATCCAAGCCCCGCGCTAACGGCGGAGGAGGAGGCGTATCGGTACCTGCATCAGCAAATTCGCCTCGGTGCGTTTGTCGCGGGTGACCGGATTGTGCCGGAGCTTGTCTGCACCCAGATCGGTACAAGTCGTATGCCGATTCGGGGGGCACTGCGCCGTTTGGCCTCTGAAGGTCTTGTCGATATTCGGGCAAATCGTGGTGCCGTGGTGCGTGGCCTGAATGCGCAGGAGATGCTCGAAGTGTTTGAAATGCGCGCTGTGCTGGAGGGCTTGGCCATGCGCAATGCCGTGAAAAACATGACGCCCGAGACCATCCGGCGCCTGGTGGGCATGCTTGACCAGATAGAACTGGGCTCTGGCGACTACCTTGACTGGACAACCGCACACCGGGAGTTCCACGAATACCTATGCAGCTTTTGCCATCAGCCCCGTTTGCTCAAGCAATTGGCTGATCTGCACTCCGTCGTCGAGCCCTATATGCGGCTTTGGGCCAGCCAACCGGGCAGGCAGTTTCGCGTGCGTGACGCACACCAGGAATTGATTACGGCCTTGAAAACGGAAGATCCGGATCAGTGCGAAGCCGCGATGCGTCGTCACGTAATGAATACCGTGGATGCCCTCGCGCCATTTCTGGCCAGAACAGCACAAGCCTAGTGGTCGATGCAAGGCATGAGCCCGCGTTCATGACTGTTTGAATGTTGGAGGGGTCGGGTATAAATGAATGGTCTGCGTGCTAATCTGCCCGCCGCCATGCTCTCGACGAGCCCGATTCTCTGACTAGTAGGAGTGATCTCCCGTGTTGATTTACCACAACCCATCGCACCAAAAACATGACGGGCGCCAGGAAATGTTTCGCGGCAAGCTTGTGCCTTGTCATGAAACACCGGCCCGCCTGGAATACGTGCTGGAGGCGCTTCGCGCCCGCCCGGTGGGGGAGATGCGCGTCCCCGGTCCGGCAGATCAGGCCTTGATACGACGTGTGCACACCCCGCGGTATGTGGATTTTCTGGCAAGCGCTTGGGATCAATGGGTAGCGATTGATGCCAGCAACGCGGCGCTCGATATTCTGCCGTCGATCTGGCCCGTGCGAGGGTTTCGGCACGATGTGGAACCGACGAATTTCGCAGCGCGTGTTGGACTTTTCTCTTTTGATAGCGGCACGCCCATGACCGGGGGAACCTGGGAGGCCGCTCAGGTGGGTGCGGCTTGCGCTATAGATGCCGCACGCGCGGTATGGGATGGGAATGGCCCGCGCGCTGCCATGGCACTGACCCGACCACCGGGTCACCATGCTGGCGCCGATTTCTTCGGTGGTTATTGCTTCTTGAATAACGCCGCACTGGCCGCCCAGTCATTGCGTGACGCGGGTGCGAAGCGCGTGGCCATTCTGGACGTCGACTATCACCACGGCAATGGCACGCAAAGCATCTTCTATGAGCGCCCCGATGTGCTGACGGTGTCAGTGCATGGCGACCCCACGACGGAGTATCCCTTCTATTTAGGCTATGCCGACGAGCATGGACAGGCGGCGGGGCAAGGTTTTAACGTCAATCTGCCGCTGCCCGCGGGCACTAATTTCTCGGCCTGGGCCGACGCGGTGTCGCGCGGCTTGGCTGCCATTCGCGATTTCAAGGCGGATGCGCTGGTGGTGGCTTTGGGGGTGGACACCTTCGAAGGCGATCCCATTTCCCGCTTTACATTAAGCAGTGACGACTACTTCGATGTGGGTCGAATGCTGGCGCAAGCGGGCTTGCCTACCGTGTTCACCATGGAAGGCGGATATGCGGTGGCCGAAGTTGGGGTCAACGTAGTCAATGTGCTTGAAGGGTTTGGCCAATAAGGCGATCAGTGTCAAGCGACAGGCTCGTTCGAGCTAAAGATGGAGCAAACAGTCACCATGCAAGAAGCGTTGATGCAGCAAGCGATTCAATTCGCGAATGAACATGAGTCCTTATGGGATCGCAATGTTGACGGAGTCTGGGGCGTTCACCAGCAAGATCCCGCCCCATGGAATCGATTGTTTGGGCCAGTCCATGGCCGCGGGCCGGTGTCTGGCACGGTGGTGCTGGATGGCAAGACTGTCGCCTCCTGGGGTGAGCCCGAGCGCGCCGATTTGACGTTCAGCGTCGCCAAAATGTACCTCGCGATCTTGGCCGGCGTGGCATTCAGCCGCGGCCTCATCGGCGATCTGGACGAGCCGGTGCGTGAGCGTTTGCCCGGCATTGGTTTCGATGATGGTCAAAATGCCCAGATCACCTGGCGCCAGTTGCTGCAGCAAACCAGTGAATGGGAGGGCGAGCGGTTTGGCATTCCGGATCAGGTTGATCGATATCGTGCCGTGACCTTTGGTGAGCCACCTGAAGGCAAGAAGGGCGATGCAAGACCGTTGAGGCAGCCAGGCACGTACTGGGAGTACAACGATGTGCGCATCAACCAACTGTCGTTCGCGTTGCTCAATCTCTTTCGGCAACCGTTGCCGGAGGTGTTTCGTGAGGCCATCATGCGGCCCATAGGCGCCAGCGAAGACTGGCAATGGGTAGGCTATGACGATGCCTGGGTCGAGATCGATGGCAAGCGGATGCAGTCCGTACCGGGCGGGTCGCACTGGGGAGGCGGCATGTCGATCAGTGCGCAGGATCAGGCGCTGATCGGGCAGATGCTCTTGAACGGTGGGCAAGCGCGCGGCCAGCAAATCATCCCGGCACAATGGATTCACGCCATGACAACGCCGTGTTCGCTCGCGCCTTACTACGGCTTTCTGGTGTGGTTAAACGATGAGCAACGCTTGTTTCCAGCCGTGCCGGCATCAAGCTATTTTGGCATCGGTGCAGGAAGCTCATTTACCTGGATCGAACCTGAGCGCCGCATGGTGGTTGTCGTGCGTTGGTTAAATTCTGCGCATGCCAATACGCTCTTTGGCAAAATCCTGCAAGCCGTTGACGCGCCAGATTGACCCGTAATCCGGGCACCTGATCCCAGGCTCGACGTTGATGAAAAGCGCTGTTATGGTGATGGCACATCGGATCGATGTGCTCGTCGCCGTATTGCTATTTCGCCATCTGCCTGACTGACTGCCTGGTTGGGCACCGACTGTAGTTCGGATCAGGAGGTTGCATCAATGACACCGCTAGATGTCTTTTGGGTGGGCTTGGGTGGCGGGGTTGGCGCAATAGGGCGCTGGTGGGTGGGCAGAGTTGTCGGCGAGCGCTACCACGGGGGCTTCCCCCTCGGCACATTTCTGATCAATATTTCCGGTGCGTTCGTCATCGGATACCTCACCGTTATTCTCTCTCTGGACTGGCGAGATCGTTACGGCACGATCTTGCAGGCCGGATTTCTCACGGGCGTGCTTGGAGGCTACACCACCTTTAGCAGCATGCAATTGGATGCGGCCAAGCTGGTGGAGAAACGACGCGCGGGCTTGGCGTTGAGTTATCTCTTATTGTCAGTCGGCACGGGTCTGCTTGCGGCCTGGCTGGGTGCGACGCTTGCCCGCCTGCAATCCTGAGGAGCCACGGACATGATCAATACGCTGATTCTGGTTTTCGTCGGGGGTGCTTTTGGCGCCATGCTGCGAGAGTTTTTCATGCTGATGATTCCCCATCTGAGCGACGGATTCCCCCTGGATATTTTCGTGGCCAACGTCTTGGCAGCACTGCTGCTGGGTGTCGCGTCGGCGTTGCACACCAGGAAGATAATGTCTGACGATGTGAACACCTTGGTGGGCACTGGCATCATGGGTGGCTTGTCCACGTTCTCAAGCTTTGTCTACGGCGCCGTAGTACTGATGTCGGCCTCTACGGCGAGCATGGGCGTAGCGCTGGCGTACTTGGGTTTGAGTATCGTGCTCGGTTTTGTGGCCGTGATGATCGGGCAAAAACTGGGCGGACAACGCGCCTCCGACTGACCCGCGTTTACAAAGGACGGGTCAGAATTTTTAGAGGAACGAAAACGCGCAATGCCCGGGGTATTCAGGCCGGGTATCGCACACTTTGATGCAACCGCCTTTACCCTGAAATTGGGCATCTATCGAGATGCGTTGGCCGAAGGTGGGTGTGTTTGCGTCAAAGTGGGTGGAGCACACGTCTTTTTCGCTGAAGCGAAAGGTGATGCTTTCACGGCGTGCATCGTTCGCGAAGTTCAAGGTGAATGTATTGCCGCTATTCCATTGCGTCTTGTTCGGAATCAGGAAGCGATACTGCTGCGGTGTGAGCCTTTCCCCGAAAACCTGAATTTGCGAATTGGCCTGCCGAATCTGGGGCACGGGGTAGGGAATGGGCAGAATGTACGGAAGCCCGGTTATTCCCATGCCGAAGTCCAGCCCCTTTTGGTAGAACGGCACCTGAACATAGGGATAGCCGCTGTAACTTACCCGGCGCACCTTAGTGCCATATTCCAACTTCTGCGGCTTGTAGTCAGGTGCTTGGGAGAAATCGACCAAGAGCACCAGCCGGGCATGACTCGCGTCCATGTCTTCGACGCGATAGTCTTTTGAGTATTCATAGTTGCTGCTAGCGCAGCCAGACAACAACAGCAAGGCTCCAATCCATGGCAGGAGGCCGAGCACAAGGCGTGCCATGTTGAATCCAGGTTTAACGGGTTGCATGCGCAGCTTAGTGTTTAGGGGTGACAGGGATGGTGCTCAGGCCTTTGCCCGCTACTTGCCAGCCCTGGGCTGTGGGTACCCAGCGAAAGTTCTCACCGAACCACTTCACTTTCAGTTCTCGTTGCCAACGGGTGGAATCCGTGCGCGGCGTATTCTCTTTGATGGCTTTGCGTGCCTGAGCATGGGCCTCATCGAACACGGCACTCAGATCGCTTGTTCTAAGTGCCATTGGCAGTGGTATTGCGCCGTAAGGGCCTTTCTGGCTTGCCACCACAATGTCTTTTTCGCTCAGGAAAGCACCGCTTGTATTGTCGGGCGACACCGACACCAGCATGCCGGTGGAGTATGTGTTGCTCAGATCACGGCGCGATTCAAACCAGAGAATCTCGCCACTTGGTACGACCAGTGCCCGGTTTGAGACGGGAAACAGGAGCACGTCATCGCGCCCGCGCTGCGGCAGGCCCCAGTCTGGATCTCTGGATTTTTTGATGGGGCTCAGCATGCGCGACACGGGCGTGCCATTCTGTTCGCCAATCAGCACCGTGCCTACCCCGGTTTCGTCCAGTGTGGTGGCGATCAACCAGGGCGTCCATGCAGCAGGGTCTTTCGCGCCAACGTCGCGCGCCGTCATGCCTTGGCCTACCGGGCGCACCTGATTGACGTCATAGGCGCCAAAAGGGCGATAGAGTCGCGTTTGGTAGAAAATATTGACCCGCTGAAAATAGGATTCAGGGGAGTCGATGGACCCAAGGTATGACCTGCGCGCCACCAGAAAATCGCCATATCGCTCGCCGGCAGGTGCCTGAACTTCGGGGGGATTTTGCGCGAGCGCAGAGCTTGTCGCCAGAAGAAACGTGGCTATCGCAGCCGATAAGCCGCGCAGAATAAAAAGAGAACGCATAGGGTCTAGACGGGGAGTGCTGTGATCCAGATCAAGCGGGCAGTTTCGGTGCTGGTGTTCTTGAAATGGTGGGGAATGGACGCGGGCAGACGAAAGGTATCGCCAGCGCGCAGGTCAATTCGTTCTTCGTCTATCCAGACGCTTAACTGGCCGGAAACCAGGTAACCCGCTTTTTCGCCGCGCGCATTGAGATAGCCCACGCCTGAGGTGGCGTCGGGCGCCAGTTCAATTTCATAGAGCTCGAGTTGCCCGGGTTCCTCGGGGGTAATGAGGTGCTTGAGCATCCCATTCTGTGTGAGCTTCAATTTCCTGCGCTCTTCGAACCGCACCACAAAGCGGGTGGCGAGCGCCTGTTCGCGCTCTTCGAAAAAACGCGATACCGGCACCTTCAGCGCCATGCTCAAGACGCGCAACGAGCGCAATGACGGCGTGGAGAGGCCGCGTTCAATCTGGCTGATCATGCCGGTCGACACGCTGGTTTGTTCTGAGAGTTCTTTAAGCGACAAGCCGGCACGTTTTCGCAGCGCGCGTATCCGTTCACCCAAGCGTTGATCGCTCGTGTTGTCGTCGTCCGAACGTGCAGCGACTGCCTGCTCGGGCAGCTCGTCGACATTGGACATGGCGCTTTCGTGAGCGCTTGCGTTCTTTTTATGTGTCTCAGGCATGTATCCAGCTTGGTCGTTGGACGCTGTTATTGATAAGAACCGCGAAAGTATACCGATCCAAAAGTTCAAGCTTCAAACGCGCGCAAGCCACGCTTGATGGCGCATCGAGCGTGAGTCACTTTTGGTGTGGGGACTTACCCTAGTTACGGCCTCTGATTTGGTATTTTCGTTGACGCTAGAAGTCGCAAAAGAGTAAAAACTCCACAGTTAAAGAGTGAAGATTTCAGCCAAAAATTCAGTGTACGTGAAAATCTAAAGGGCGGGTATGACAACGAGAACCGGTTCCAAATCAGGCTTCGAAAGTGGCTCCATCACACGTCGGCAGTTGTTGGCACTAGGTGCCGCCACGGGTTTGACCGTGATGTATGGCGGGGCGCCGGTCATGGCCCAGTCCCTCAAATCGGCGACGCCGCCGCCCAATCCGAAAGGGCAGGTCGTCGTGGGTCTGTCGCAGGAACCGACGGTATTCAACCCGCTGCTGGCATCAGCCGAAGTGGATCATGGTGTCTGGTGGAACGTTTACGACCCTTTGTGGGGCGTGGATGAAAAAGGCGATTTCGTGCCCAAGCTGGCGATCGAAGTGCCGTCTGTTGCAAACGGCGGGCTGTCGGAAGATGGCTTGACCTGGAAAATCAAGCTGCGTAAAGACGTAGTCTGGCATGACGGCACGCCCTTTACGGCTGAAGACGTGAAGTTCACGCTGGATTTGATCAACCGCAAAGGCTTTAACGCCCGCACGCGTCAGGGCCATGATCAAGTGCGCGACATCCAGGTTACCGGCCCGTACGAAATTACCTGGCGCATGGAGTCTATCTATGCGCCTTATCTCTCGCAGTTGTCGTCGACCTTTATTGTGCCCAAGCACATCCTGAGCGCGGCAGAAGATCCCAACACGTCTTCGCTCAACCAGAAGCCCGTGGGCACGGGTGCCTTCAAATGGGGCAGTCGCACGCCAGGTGATCGGGTTCTTCTTGAGGCAAACACAAAATATTTTGGCGACGGCCCGCACATTGAACGCCTAGTGTTCAAGTACATCCCCGATTTGAATGGGCTTTACACCCAGTTCCGCACGGGCCAAGTGGATATGGTCGGGATTCAAGGCATTTTGAGCAACTTCTATGAAGAGGCGAAAAAACTCCCCGGCCTGGTGATCTCCGTGAACCCCGGAGCGTCTATTGAGTCGATTGCACCGAACCACGGCTCGCCCGTACTCGGCGACTTGCAGGTACGCCGTGCGCTTTACGCCAGCATGAATAAGCAGGCCGTCATCGACCTCATTTATTACGGACTGCCAAAGCCCACCGAATCGTTCTTGCCGCGCGAGTCCTGGGCGTATGAGCCCAATTTGCCCAAGCAGGTCTTTGATCTGGCCAATGCAAAGAAAATTCTGGATGACGCCGGTTGGGTACCCGGGCCGAACGGCGTGCGCCAGAAGGGTGGCGTGCCATTGGCTTTCGACGTCTCCACGACCAGTGGCAACGAATTGCGCGCACAGACGCAGCAGTTGTTGCAGCAAGACTGGAAGAAGATTGGCGCGGACATGAAGATCAACAACATGCCTGCTGCGGTTATGTGGGGTGACTTCTGGTTCAAGTCGCAGTTCAACTCGGCCCTGGTGAGCGTGAACTTCATGACGGGTAACGACCCGGACGCCGCGTATCGCTTTGGCAGCAAGGCTATCCCCGCCAAGGGCGGCAGCGGCAGCAACGTTTATCAATACCAGAATCCCGAGGCAGATCGCTTGTTCCAACTGGGCCGGGGCACTATGGATCGTACCGCGCGCAAAGAAATCTATTCGCAGTTGCAAAAGCTCTTGCGCGACGATCTGGTCATTCTTCCGTTGTTCCAGGTTACGCAGATCGAAGGCTACAAGCAGGGGCTTAACGGTTATCGGCCCAACGTGAATGTGCAGTCCAATTGCTGGAATGCCAACACCTGGTTCTGGGCTAGCTAAATCATGGGTGGCTATTTAGTGAAGCGCGGCTTAAGTGCGCTAGGCATCTTGTTGTTGGTGACAATCATCGGTTTTTCCATCTTGCATTTGGCGCCAGGCGGTCCTGTGGCGCAATTTGCAGCAACCAGCGAGATGGGGCCGGAAGACATCGCCCGCATTGAACATCAGCTTGGGCTTGATAGGCCCTTGCCGGTGCAATATGCGGAATGGTTCTGGCGCATGGTTCAAGGTAATTGGGGCGTGTCATACCGTGATCAGCAGCCTGTATTGAATATCATTGGCTCTCACTTGGGTGCCACGCTTGAACTGATGTTCGTGGCAACGTTGATGGCCGTGTTGTTGGGTGGCTGGATCGGAGTCATGGGCGCGATTCGTCGCAACTCGTTCTTTGACTCCATATCCACTATTGGCGCAATGATCGCCATTTCTATCCCGACCTTCTGGTTCGGATTGGTGGTGATCTACGTGTTCTCCATTCAGTTGCAATGGCTGCCGTCCGGCAACAGGTACACCGCCGGGGATGGTTCCTTCTGGAATCAAATCCACCACTTGATTGCACCTTCGGTCGTACTCGCCCTGGTCACCACCGCGAGCTGGAGCCGGTACATGCGCTCGTCCATGCTTGATGTGCTTAATCAGGACTTCGTGCGTACCGCCAGATCAAAAGGCATGTCAGAGCGCCGGGTGCTGTTTGGGCACATCATGCGTAATGCCATCTTGCCGATGATCACCATTGCCGGTTTGCAATTGCCAACGCTATTGAGCGGCGCCCTGGTCACTGAAACGGTGTTTGCGTGGCCGGGGATGGGGCGTTTATTTCTGGATTCCATCAGCTATCGGGACTATCCAACAGTGATGGGAATACTGATGTTCACGGCCATTCTGGTGCTGTTGGGCAGTTTGATCGCAGACCTGCTCTATAGCGTTGTCGATCCTAGAATCAAGGTGAACGGATGAGCAGCAACTCGATCTCGTCAGGGGCGCTTGCGCCCGAGGCGCCGGTGCGTCTGAGAAAGAACTCGGCGTGGGCGCGTTTCTTCAGACATCGTCTGGCCTTGTTTGGCGTCAGCACCATCGCGCTGCTGGTGCTGTTCTGTGCGGTGGGACCCTGGCTTTTGCCGTTTGACGACACCAGCGTAGATATCATCGCCCGATTCAAGCCGCCATTCTCGGGCGAGCATTGGCTGGGTACCGATCAGTTGGGCCGTGACATGCTGGCGCGCCTGCTCACCGCTGGTCGTATTTCACTGGCCGTGGGTTTTGGCTCGATGATTCTCAGCATGTGTATTGGCGTGCTGGTGGGGCTGATGGCGGGCTATTACGGCGGGAAGATCGGCGCGGTGCTAATGCGCTTTGTTGACGCGGTCCTGTGCTTTCCGGTCATTTTCCTTCTGCTTGCCCTGGCTGCTTTTATCAAGCCAAGCGTGAGTTCCATTATTTTTCTTTTGGCCGCGACCGGCTGGATGGAAGTGGCGCGCATTGTGGAAGGGCAGATCCGGTCCTTGCGTGAGCGCGACTACGCGGTGGCATCGCTCGCACTTGGCGCCAGTGATGCACGCATTATGTTCAAAGAGTTGTTGCCTAATGCCGTGGCGCCCATTGTGGTCGCCGCCACATTGAACGTCGCGCACGCCATTCTCATGGAGTCGTACATCAGCTTTTTGGGCTACGGCATTCAACCGCCGATTCCAAGCTGGGGCAATATGCTGGGTTCTGCTCAGTCGTACCTGGAAAGTGCGCCGTGGCTGGCCATTTTGCCTGGCCTGATGATTGCGCTTGCCGTCACCAGCATCAATTTCATTGGCGATGGGCTGCGCGATGCGCTCGACCCGCGCGCGGAGGCAGTATGACGGCTCAGCGCCTGGTAGATATGGCGGGGGCGGCTTTGCCGGCCGAAACCGCATTCGAATTGGCCCACGACGACGTGTTGGCCGTCAACAAGCTCAGCATTCGCTTTCGTACCCCTAATGGCGTTGTGAGTGCCGTGAAAGATGTGTCTTTCCGTGTGAAAAAAGGAGAGACGCTGGCCTTGGTGGGCGAGTCGGGTTCCGGCAAGAGCGTGACGAGTCTGGGCATCATGCGCCTGACGCCACCCGCGCCTGTATCGACCACAACCGGCCAAGTGCTGTTGCGAGACGGGCAGGGCGAGGTGCATGACATTCTGGCCGTGACTGAGCGACGCATGCAAAGCCTGCGCGGCGTAGCGGTGGCCATGGTGTTTCAGGAACCCATGACCTCGTTCAATCCGTTGCACACCATTGGTGCCCAGATATCGGAAGGCATCCGCATTCATAAGGGCCTGGACAAACGCGCTGCGCTTGACCGGGCGGCGGAGCTGCTCGACCTGGTGGGAATTCCGGCAGCGCGCCAACGCTTAAAAAGCTACCCGCATGAGCTGTCGGGCGGTATGCGTCAACGCGCCATGATTGCCATGGCGTTGTCCGGTGACCCGGCCTTGTTGATTGCGGATGAACCTACAACGGCGCTGGATGTCACTATTCAGGCTCAGATTCTTGAGTTGCTGCAGCAACTTCAGCAACGCACCAATATGGCCATGATTTTCATCACGCATAACTTGGGTGTCGTGGCTGAAGTGGCGGATCGGGTCATGGTGATGTATAGCGGTCAGGTGGTGGAGTCTGCCGATGTGGTGCCCTTGTTCAAGACACCTCGCATGCCATACACGACGGGTCTGTTGAAGTCAGTTCCGCGACTGGATCTGGCTGGGCGTCGCAATGGCCCCTTGCCAGCCATTCCGGGCAACGTGCCGAGCCCGTTCAACCCCTTGCCGGGCTGCAATTTCGCCCCGCGTTGTGAGCATCGCGTAAGCGGTTTGTGTGAGGAGCAAGTGCCCCCGCTGGAGCAAGTAACGTCCGGACATTGGGCGCGCTGTTTGCGTTGGAAAGATATTTATCAGGGTGCAGCATGACGGACATGGAAACCCCCATTCTGGAAGTTAAGAATCTTCAAAAATGGTATGGCCTGAACAAGTCGTTCCTTTCGCGCAAGCAAGAAGTGCTCAAGGCCGTGGACGGGGTGTCGTTCAATTTGCACCGCCGTGAAGTGCTCGGTCTGGTGGGCGAGTCCGGCTCTGGCAAGACCACCGTTGGGCGCACGGTGCTTAAGCTGGTTGAGCCAAGTGCCGGCAGCATTCGCTTTAACGGCAGCGACATTACTGACTATTCGCGTCACCAGATGCGATCGGTGCGCCAGAAGATGCAACTGGTGTTCCAGGACCCCTATGCGTCGCTGAATCCGAGGCAGACCGTAGAGAGCATTGTCGCGGCGCCTTTAGATATTCACGGCCTTGCCAGTTCCACTGCCGATCGGCGTACTCGAGTGGAAGAGGCTCTGCGCCTGGTCGGTTTGATGCCAGAGCAGGCGGGCCGCTACGCCCATGAGTTCTCGGGTGGTCAACGTCAACGTGTGGGTATTGCGCGCGCGCTGATCTGCCAACCCGAGCTGTTAGTGGCAGATGAGCCAGTTTCGGCGCTTGATGTGTCGATACAGGCTCAAGTCGTGAACTTGCTGCTCGAATTGAAAGAGACCTTGGGCCTGACAATTCTATTTATTGCCCATGATTTGTCGGTGGTTGGACATATTTCGGATCGTATTGCCGTCATGTACTTGGGCCGCCTGGTTGAACTGGCACCTACAGCCTCCTTATTTGATCAGCCCCGCCATCCCTATACAGAGGCCTTGCTTTCCGCCATTCCCATTCCGGACCCGACTGCGGTTCGGGACAAGCGCATCATGCTCACGGGTGATATGCCAAGCCCGATGAATCCACCGTCGGGATGCACCTTCCGAACCCGATGCCGTTACGCGTTACCGGCATGCGGCGAACAGCGCCCCGATCTGGTTGAAGTCGCCCCTGGCCATTTCAAGGCTTGCATTCGTGATGATCTTTCTTTGCGTCCCGCCTGACGTGGGCGCGCATCGCCCGTCAATGGCGGTGTAATGTCTTTGTAAATTCATGATTCCTAAACGGGTGAAGCAGTCATATGTCAGTACTTCTGGAACGGATTGAATGCGATGACGCGTTGCCGGCATCCGCAGATGTGGTGGTGATCGGTGGCGGCATTATTGGTGTGACAACGGCGTACATGCTGGCCAGGCGCGGCATTTCGGTGGTGCTGGTGGAGAAAGGCCGTGTTGCCGCTGAGCAGTCCAGCCGCAATTGGGGGTGGTGCCGCAAGCAAAACCGCGACCGCCGCGAAATGCCTCTGATTAAACATAGTCTTGACCTCTGGGGCTCAATGGAGGCCGAGATTGGCGAAGATATGGGGTTTCGACGCTCAGGCATCAGTTACGTTTCTGATAACCCGGTGGATATTGCGGCGTGGGAGCGTTGGAATGCCATGGCGCGCGAATTCGACGTTGACAGCAGGATGGTCAGCAGCGCGGAAGCGAAAGCCTTGTCGGTGGGTACGAAAGGCAATTGGTTGGGCGGCGCGACTTGCGCCTCTGACGGGCGCGCAGAACCGACGCTTGCTGTGCCGGCATTGGCACGAGCGGCTCGCAAGCTTGGCGTGAAAATCATTGAACAATGCGCAGCACGCGGCATGGAAACCTCTGCCGGTCGTGTGTCTGCCGTGGTTACTGAACGTGGCACGATCAAAACGCAGTCGGTGGTTTGCGCCGGAGGCGCCTGGGCATCCATGTTTTGCCGACATCATGGCATCTCGCTGCCGCAAGCCAGTGTCTACAGCACCTCTATGCGCACGCAAGCCGCAGCAGAAGTCTTGTCGGGTGCCTTATCCGTGCCTGGCCTGACATTGCGTCGCCGTCTTGATGGGGGTTATACGCTAGGCCTCAATGGACGAGGCAGGGTGGAGTTAAGTCCGCAAGGCTTGCGCTATGCGGCCAAGTTCTGGCCGACCTATAAGCTGCGTCGTGGCGGCCTGAAGGTTCGAGTGCGTCCGTCTTTCTTTAATGGACCTGAAGCGTTCCGCAGTTGGGCGCTTGACAAGACTTCTCCTTTTGAAGAGATTCGAATCCTGAATCCAGCTCCGGACTTGTCCCTGGTGCAAGAGGCCGAAGCCGCACTTGTGCGCCTGTATCCGGCATTGGCCGGCATCAAAGTTGCGGAAGCCTGGGGTGGGTGCATTGACAGCACACCCGACGGCATTCCTGTTATTTCAGGGGTCGACGCGTTGCCCGGGTTCTTTCTGTCAACGGGTTATAGCGGTCATGGCTTTGGGATTGGGCTGGCGGCGGGTCAACTTACCGCTGACCTGGTCTCCGGCGCTACGCCGGTGGTGTCACCGGAGGCATTTCGCCATTCCCGCATGATTGATGGCACCAAGCTTTCTGCGCCCGGAATGATGTGATGAGCGGCGCGTGAAATCGAGCTTGCAGCGCGTTGGATCAACGCGTTGCAAGCCGAGGTCACACTAGGCAGCAGGAGTTTTGCGCTGGTCGAGCTGCGCCACAGCCAGGTCAACATAATGGCGACCAGTAGGGGTGTAATCCAGCGCCAGGGCAAACCCATGGCCAGCGGCATCCATTTTCATGAGCGACTGCGCCAGAATGTCGACAATTTTGGCTGCATTCTTGGAATGAAACGCCTCATATTGGTACTGCAGGAACACCAGGCACAGCGCGTTTTCCATGGTTTGAACATCGCTGTCTTTCTTAACGCCTATTTTCTGAACGATGGTCTGCACACGGGCAATCGTCTCAGGGTCGTAGCCTACTGCCCGCAAGATCTCGCCCGCCTTGTGCGCATGGTGATGCATCAGCTCGCGGCGCCATTTCAGATAACCCGTGCGGCCCTCGGGAAAGCTATCGCGCGCCATTTCCCATCGCCCGATATGCTGGCAGCGAGACGCCAGTATTAAAGCCTCATTCGCGTCGGGACAGAGTTTCAAGACCCAGCTATGCAACTGCTGCGCGAGAAAAGCTTCGCGAGGGTAGGACTTTTCATTCCAGATGAAAGCATTTGGGTCGGCCTGGTTGTAAGCGTCGAATTGGTTCAATGCGTCTTCAAAGCGTGTGTTCATCGAAATTCCATATTCACGATGGCTCAGCGTGCCCACACGAGGCAGGGCATCTTGGCGCGGAGAGGCAATAGTCAAGAATGGACAAGAAGCATCCGTAATCATGAAATCTAGTGTTAGATTGTTACCTTCTGTTCCGTCTTGTGCTCGATACAGCATGATTTGTCGCTGAATTTCGCCATATCCCGCATTCGAGTCTTTACCCTGAGCGGTCATTGCTGCCCGCTGGGCAGGCACGGTGCTGACCGCGCTGGCATGTCGAGGCCACGGCAGGGGACTCCATTGAACAACAGGCTCTATTAGAAGTGACAACAACCCAGCTCCTGACTCTGGGAAATCCGGCTATCTCGTTACTGCTTGCATGCAGTTTTCTTTGTGCCTGGGTTTTTAACCGGCGCCGCCGCTATCTGCTGCTGCTGTGCCTGTCCTATATGAGCTTTGGCTTGGGTGCGGTGGTGCAGATTTTAGTGCGCCCCGGAGATCTGGGCGTGAACGCCTTGTTGTCAGCCAGTTTGTACATAGGCAGTGCGGTGCTCTTGATCGAAGGGATTTTGCGGCGTTGCAGCCTGCGACAGTGCAAACTTTATTCGGCGGCGTGCGCCACGGTGCTGCTTGGCGGTCTGGCCTATTTTTACTATGTCGAGAATGACATAGTGGTGCGCACTTATATTTTGAACTTCGGCATTGGAGTGCTGTTGCTGGGCGGTGCCTACCAGATGCGCAGAATGCGCCTGTGGCGGCCGATGGATCGCGCTGTTTTTTGGATTTTTCTGGTGGTTGCGGTCAGTTTTTTTCTGCGCACATGGCTCACCGGACTGACTCAGCCAGCGACGGTCTCCTTGACCGCGTTTACGCACTCTGCATTCTGGATCACGTTGCAACTCAGCCTCGTTGTGTGTGCCGTGGTGTTGGCTTTAACGCTGCTGGCCGCCAGTATGGTCGATATTATTGACGGACTACGGCGTGATCGAGATACCGATGCGTTGACAGGACTGTTGAACCGCCGGGGCTTCGACGAGCGCGCTGGTGCCGATCTGCTGCGCAACTTGTCGTCTGACATGGCGGTGTTGCTGTGCGACATTGATCACTTTAAGGCCATTAACGACAGCTATGGCCACGCTGCGGGTGACGCTGTCTTGCAAGGCTTTGGGCAAATTGTGCTGGACGCGGTCAACCATGGTCACGTGGCTGGACGCGTGGGTGGTGAGGAATTTGCCATTTTATTGTTCAAGCATGACGCCCAGGCCGCGCATGCGTTCGCCAACAAACTGCGGGTTGCGTTGATGCAGGCATGTTTCGAGGGTATTCCGCCCAAGCAAATAGTCACGACCAGCATTGGTATTTCCCTGCGTCGCCCGCGCGATACGCTGTCGGCGATGATGCAACGTGCCGATGCGTTGCTCTATCAGGCGAAATCCGCCGGCCGCAATCGGGTGCGCACAGAAGATTTCATGGTGCTACCGGTGTTAAACGCGCAGGCGGGCTGAACGGGTCTTTGCCAGCCTGCCAGACACCTTAGGCCCTATGGATGAAAGGAAAGTGAAAGCTTGTGAGCCGCAACAAGCCCAGGAGCCGCGACATTACGGGGGTCGCGTATGCCCGCGCTGCCATTCGACTTAGGCCGTTACCGGGGCGCGAGCGTAGTACGCAGCACTGAGCGAGCTTGTGAATGCGACGGATGGCCTAGGGAATTCTTGCCACAGCTGTGCAACGATGGCGGCAAAGGAGGATCCCATGCCAGAGACGCCAAGCTTGACGATAGTGGTTTGCGTGCTGCAAGCAGGTACCAAATGGGGCTATCAACTCACCTTCCGGGATTCCGTCGGAGGCATATGCCATCCCATCGTATGGGGCCGCGCGAATTGGCATACCGAGCACGCGGCGTACGCGGCGGGTTGCGAAGAGTTGGAAGTGCAATTGGCGGTTCGTAGGCCGTCCCGTCCGGCATACTAGTCCCTTGTGTGTGTGGCCTGTTCTAATAGGCTCAGCAATACGCACAGAGGAGGTCTCATGATTCGTTCTCGTGATGCAGCAACGCGACGCTCTCAGGCAGGCAGCATGGTTGGACGAGTGGTCGGCACCATCGTGGTTCTCATTGTTGTCGTTGCCGGTTTGATGCTGGGCGCCACCCGATACGTTGAGTCTCGCGTGATGAAAGCCTTGGGGCCGCACGCCACAGTGGGTGACATTCGTATTGGCCCTCAAGACATAGTTCTGACGGACGTCGTGCTTGCCGGTGACGGGACAGAAGCGCCCGCGCATGCGGCGAACGTGGTCCTGGAGCCTCAATGGCTGAGCTTCTTTGGCGATAGGCCTGTGCTGGACACGGTCACGGTGAGCGATTTTGCATTCACCGTACTGCGTACTGAAGGCGGTCTGCAAATAGGCCCCGGTCGAGACCGGAAATGGGCGGCGCCGGCCGCAAACGGGGCCGATGCCACACCCACGCACAAAACCCTCAGCATCGGGCTATTTGTCCTGCGTGACGGGGCAATGACTTATCAGGATGACGTGGTGTCCAAACCGCCGCATCAAATTCACTTCACCGGCGTTAGTGCACGGCTTCACCCGGTGACCATGCCCGTCGACGGGTCGCATGTGCAGGTGGAGTTTGACGGATCAGTGATCGAGCCGGGCAGCACGGGGACGGTGTCTGCTGAGGGGTGGATGGCGCTAGGCAAGACAGACGCTGACATTGCAGTGGAAGTTCGAAACCTTAGCGTGCGTGATGCAGGGCCATATTTGCAGCGGCAAGCACCGGGCGCCTTCAGCCGCGGCCAGATGGATCTGGACATGCACACACGTATTGCCGGACAGAGCTTGGCGGCTGATGGCGACGTGACCCTGCGCAACCTGGCATTTAGCGGTGGCAACGTACTGTTTGCCTTGCCGCGCGAAGCTGTGCTGAGCGCATTAAAAGATAGCAAGGGCGCAGTTCATTTCAAGTTTTCAGTGAAAGGCAGCTTGGATAACCCACAGTTTTCGCCTGTCAAAGGATTTGCCAGCGCCGTCACGACAGGTGTGGCAAGTGCACTTGGCGTACAAGTTAAAGGGGCTGCGGAAGGGGTGGCTGGCGCCGTGCGCGCTTTGGGCAACGCTATCTCCGACACCTTTAGCAAGTAAGAAGCTGGGCCCCGCACGAGTTTGCCGAAGGGCACTTACGCTGTCAGCACGTAGTCGGGGTAGCGCTTGCAGATATCATCAACCTGATTCAGCGTGCCAGAAAGATGTTCGCGCAAGACATGTTGGGCCTGCGGCGCATTCTGAGCAGCGATGGCATCCAGAAGCCGTTGGTGGTCTTCAAGAATGCGCTGTGCCTTGCCGGGTTCGGGCAAATGCAGACGGCGCAGACGGTCAACATGACCACTGCGGCGCTGCCCCAGTTCCCACAGGCTGGCCACACCGGCCGCTTCGTACATATCGCGATGAAAGGCCTGATCGCTGGCGATGAAATCACCATACTGATCACGGCCCAGACTGGCCCGCTGGTGATCTATGTGGGCTTGCAGTCGAGAGACCAGCGCGGCATTTTCCTGATTCGCCAACGTATAGACAATTTCCAGCTCTAACGACCGGCGCAGAAAGTGCGACTGGCGCGCTGCGGCAATATCAATGCGGCTGACTACTGTCGTGTGCTGCGGGTAGATATCGACCAGGCCTTCTTCGCTCAGGCGAATCAAGGCGTCGCGAATGGGTGTCTGGCTAAGACCGAACACCTCAACAAGTTCTTTTCGAGGCAACACCGTCCCCGGTGCAAGCTCTAGCGAGACGATCAGGTCGCGCAACTTCTCGAAGACCTGTGGGGCGGCGTGGCGCGAGCGGTCTAATTGAAGCTTGGGCAGGATTTCCAGCAGGCTCATAGGAAGCGGGGACAGGGTTGAAACATCAGGAATTGTAGCGGGTTCCCTTTCATTGACACACTAATATATTAGTGTTTCAATTTCTGCATACCCCTCTGTCGATAGGTGCTCTGGTTATGAAACGTTCTTATGAAAGCCTGCGCAGCGCGCGCTGGATGGCCAATGACGATCTGCGTTCGTTTGGGCATCGGTCCCGCATGATGCAAATGGGATACGGCCCGGAAGACTGGGCGGATCGGCCGATTATTGCCATCATCAATACGTGGTCTGATCTGAACCCCTGTCATAGCCACTTCAAGCAGAGAGTGGATGACGTGAAGCGCGGCGTGCTTCAGGCCGGCGGTTTTCCGGTGGAGTTGCCCGCCATTTCGGTGTCGGAATCGTTTGTAAAGCCGACCACGATGCTTTATCGCAACTTTCTTGCGATGGAAACTGAAGAGCTTTTACGCAGCCACCCGGTGGATGGCGCGGTGCTGATGGGGGGCTGTGACAAGACGACACCGGGTCTGATCATGGGTGCCATCAGCGCAGGCTTGCCCTGCGTATATGTGCCGGCAGGCCCGATGCTACGTGGTAACTGGAAGGGTCGCATCCTGGGCTCGGGCTCCGATGCCTGGAAACTGTGGGACGAACGGCGCGCGGGCAAGCTCAGCAAAGAGCAGTGGCTGGAAGTGGAGGGCGGCATTGCACGCAGCTACGGTACCTGCATGACGATGGGCACGGCCAGCACCATGACTGCCATTGCCGAAGCCATTGGCATGACCTTGCCGGGAGCGTCGTCCATTCCTGCCGCGGATGTGAATCACATGCGTATGTCTGCAGATTGCGGCCGTCGTGCAGTTGAAATGGTTTGGGAAGACCTGACGCCGCAGAAAATTCTGACGGTCGCGTCGTTCAAAAATGCGATCAACGTCGCGATGGCCATGGGCTGCTCGACCAACGCCATTGTGCATTTGGTGGCGATGTCGCGTCGCGCAGGGTGCACCGTGGGTCTGGAAGACTTTGACGAGGCCAGCCGCAAAGTGCCCGTGATTGCGAATATCCGGCCAAGTGGCGACACCTATCTGATGGAAGATTTCTACTACGCCGGGGGCTTGCAGGCGTTGATGTCTCGTTTGGAAGGGCACCTTGACGGATCCACCATGACCGTTACCGGCAAGACACTGGCCGAGAATATCAGCGGTGCAGAGGTCTATAACGATGACGTGATTCGTACGCTGGACAACGCGATTTACGACGAAGGCGCGCTGGCGGTGCTACGCGGCAATATCGCACCGGACGGCTGCGTTATTAAACCCAGTGCCTGCGCACCCCAGTACTTGCAACATACGGGCCCTGCGTTGGTGTTCGACGATTATCCCAGCATGAAAGCGGCCGTGGACGACGAAGATCTGGACGTAACGGCAGACCACATCATGATTCTGCGTAATGCCGGCCCGCAAGGCGGCCCGGGCATGCCCGAGTGGGGCATGCTGCCCATCCCGACCAAACTGGTCAAACAAGGCGTACGTGACATGCTGCGCTTGTCAGATGCGCGCATGAGCGGCACTAGCTATGGCGCCTGCATTCTGCATGTGGCCCCTGAGTCTTACATTGGCGGCCCGTTGGCGTTGGTCAAAACGGGCGACCTCATTACGGTTGACGTGCCCGCGCGCAGCATCCACCTGAATGTCAGCGATGAAGAACTGGCAACGCGTCGCGCAGCCTGGGTGGCGCCACCCAAGCGCTATGAACGCGGCTACGGCTGGATGTATTCCAAACACATTTTGCAGGCCAACGAAGGTTGCGACTTTGACTTCCTGGAAACCGGATTCGGCGCGCCTGTGGCCGAACCTGAGATTTTCTAAGCGGGTCCTGTGCTGCCCGATTTCATTTTCTATTCGATTTCCCGGAGTTTTCTATGTCGAAACTGAACCCTGACACGCGCGCCCGCTTCGCGAAAGTCAGCACCGCCACTGTCTGCACGGCGCTGTACAAGCGCGGCCTGCGCAATCAGTTCATCCAGGATGTGAGTCCGCTGAATGCCTCTTTGCCCAACATGGTGGGCGAGGCTTTTACCTTGCGCTACATCCCGGCACGTGAGGACTTGAACACGATCAAGGTCTTTGAAGATCAGACCCACCCGCAACGTGTGGCCGTTGAGACCTGCCCCGAAGGCGCCGTCTTGGTCATCGACAGCCGCAAGAATGCGCGTGCTGCGTCAGCGGGGTCAATTCTGGTCACGCGCTTGATGAAGCGCGGTGTGGCGGGCGTAGTAACCGATGGCGGGTTTCGTGATTCCGCTGAAATTGCGGCACTGAGCATGCCCTCGTATCACCAACGTCCGTCTGCACCAACCAATCTCACCTTGCATCAGGCCCTGGACATCAACGTACCCATTGGCTGCGGCGATGTGGCGGTGTTTCCTGGTGATGTGGTGTTGGGCGATGCCGACGGCGTGGTGATTATTCCCGCCAATATCGCAGATGAAATTTCTATTGAAGCGGTTGAAATGACGGCTTTCGAGGACTTTGTGACGGAACGGGTGCAGCAGGGTAGTTCGATTCTCGGTCTCTATCCGCCCACCAATCCGGCCACGCGCGAGACGTTCGCTGAATGGCGCCGCAAGAACGGGCGATAGAACCACATAGACGCCGGCACCGCCTTTGCGTTGCCAGGCCGAGACCGCAAGACATAGCAATCCAGAAAATCAGCACACCCTGGAGAGACGACGCGTTCGTCTCTCCGTATAAATAAAGAGTGGCAGGAGACAAAACTATGACTATTCATCGACGCATTGTGCTGGGCGCTTTGGTCGCCAGTAGTGTGCTTGGCGCGATCTCGCTGCCCGTGCAGGCATCCGAGTGGCCGAGCCAAAAGCCGATTACCTACGTGGTGCCGTTCACTGTGGGTGGCTCCACCGACGTCGTGGGTCGCGTGCTGGCGCAAAAACTGGCTGTCCGCCTGAATCAGAACGTGGTGGTTGAGAACAAGCCGGGCGCGGCAGGCGGAATCGGGGCGAGCTACGTGGCCAAGGCGGCACCTGATGGGTACACCTTGTTTGGTGGCACGATCAGCACACACGCCATCAATGCCAGCCTGTACAAGAATTTGAAGTACGACCCCGTCAAAGACTTTGAACCGGTGTCGCTCATTGCCTATTTGCCTAACGTGTTGCTGGTCGACCCTAACCTGGGCGTTAATTCAGTCGCAGATCTGATCGCCTTACTGAAGCGCGACCCGAGCAAGCGCACCTTTGCGTCCTCAGGCGCCGGCACGTCCACCCACCTCGCGGGCGAGCTTTTCTCCAGCATGATCGGCGTACCCTTGACGCACGTACCCTACAAAGGTACGCCTCCCGCGATGATTGACGTATCTTCCGGTGCCGTTACGTTTATGTTCGACCAGATGACCGCCGCCTTGCCTTTGCTGCAAACCGGCAAGCTCAAGCTGTTGGCCGTGACCAGCAAAGATCGCATGAAGCTGGCACCCGAGGTACCCACCATGCAAGAAGCGGGCGTACCGGGTTTCCAAATGGCGTCATGGCAAGCGGTGTATGCCCCGAAAGGCACGCCCAAGCCTATCCTGGAAAAGCTCGCCCTGGAGATTTCCGACATCGTGAAAGAGCCCGATGTTCAGGAAAAGCTGGGTAAAACAATGGGCATGGAGCTAGTCGGCAGCACGCCTGACGAATTGCGTGCCTTGATGGCCACGGAGATTCCGCGTTGGGCGGAAGTGGTGAAAAAGTCTGGCGCCAGCGTGGACTGATCAGATCCGGACACCGCGTGGCGTGGGTGCTGATTCTGAGCAAGAACACCGTGTTTGTGTTGCTTGCTCTCCATGCTTGCGGTGTCTGGTGCGTTCGAACTAGAAATCCCGACGCTGCATGCGTAGGTAGGCATCGTCGGGCGCGTCGTCATGCAAGGGATCCACAAGTACTTGGCGGGGAGCCTTTGACGCGCTGCGCCAGTCGGCGTTAACTGCCGCCAGAGGGATACCCTGTGGGTGCAGATTGTCTTGAGCGTCGTTGAGAGCAGCCTGTGCCTTGCGCCACTGTTGGGCATGCAACTGTAATGAGGAAGCGCGATCAGGTGCTTCCGGATGGCTTGTCCAATAGGCATGGCAAGCTTGTGCCTGTGCCATATCTGCCCTGGCAGCGGCGAGTTGTGCCAAGGCCAGCGAAGGCTTGATGCACTCTTGGGCATAGTCAGTCATGATTTCAAGCGCTTCGCAGGCGTCAATAGGTTCACCATCGAGTACGAAGTTGCAGGGCTTTTCGGCTGTCTCGCATTCCACGAACACACGAGTCTGGTCCTGCAGCTCACGTTTCTGCAGATCGAGTACCTGCCCAGCCATATCCGCTATGTCTGTCGCTTGCACGCAGAGTTGTCCCGCCATGTCGGGATGCTGAGTTTGCCGATCACGCTTCAAGGCATCTTCCATTTCAAGCGTGGCTGCACCAATAATTCGACCCACTGAGATGCTCGAAATGGGTGGCTCGTAGCGCTCGTCCGCGTGAAACATATTGAACGGGGCAAGTCCACAGCGAGAGGAATCCTGTGTATACCGATAGGGTGCCTGTAGCGCGCTGGCGGGTCTGGCGCTGGCGAGCAGCAATAAGGTGGCCAGCACAGCGGGCTTTTTCCAAGGGACAGCCTGTTGCCGGCAGTTCATGTGGTTTGTGGAGCGCACCGCCACTCGGGTTGGCCTGACCTCGCTTAACGATGACTTCAACGCGGCGACGGAGCAGGCGACATCCATGTCCAATGCGCGCGTATGGCGATGCGGTACTGGCGTCAATGGTTCGTGCGACATGGACTCAAATTTGCCGATTTGTGTTCGGTACGTCGAGATGGAATGGAGAGGCATTGGAAGGCTCCGGTCGGACTGGCTGCGTGGACATCCAACAGACCCCATCGCTGCAATCGCGAGTAATGGGTCTGCCAGGACGTAAGACGACATCAGAGCGCGACTCTGCCTTTGCGGGCCAAACTGCGGTTGTCGTTTTCGCTTAATTCGCCGTCTTTCTGCATCTAGCCAGGGACACAAATTTGATCTGTTTAGCGTGCCTTGCGAAAGGTGAAATTGATTCGCTGATTACCCAACACTGCGTGCGTGTCTTCTTTCATTGGCATGATGCCGTGAAACCGTAGTCGATCTTGCCCGCCCCAGACCACCACATCGCCATGGACGAGAGGGATACGCCTGGTCTTGTCAGATCGCGTGAGCCCGCCGAACAGGAATATGGCTGGTATGCCTAGCGATACCGACACAATCGGCGCATTGAAGTCGCGCTCATCTTTGTCTTGGTGCAAAGACATGCGAGCTCCGGGGACGTAGTGATTAATCAGACAGGCGTCAGGATCAAAGTGTGAAAAACCGGCCTCGGCCGCCGCATCCTGCGCCAACTGGCGCAAGACTGCCGGCATTTCTGGCCAGGGGCGGCCCGTAGTGGGGTCAGTTTCGGTATAACGATACCCATGGCGATCTGTCGTCCAGCCAACGCTTCCGCAGTTGGTTAGAGCAACAGACATCGTGAAGCCACCCGGTGTGACCATGTGGCGAAACGGTGCTTCACGCAACACCGTCTGAATGGCAGGCAAAATCTCGTCAAGGTAGGGCAGGGCGAAGCCGTGCAATACATAGGCAGCGGTGCCGATAGACTCGCGGGGGGGCGGGCTATCTTCAGGAAACAAGGACAGGTTTGTCATGACAGTTCAATTTGCGTCATGAAAGAGTAGCCCGACGGTCATTCGATTACCAGTTTGCAGCTTGCTGACGCCATGGCGCATGATCATTTTTCGCGGAACAACTGCCCGGCCATGCGGTGCTGCACCTGGGCGTTGGTTGACGGTGAAAATCAGTGCATCGCCTTGCTGCAAGCCGATCACTTCAGCGCGAGGATATTTGCGCGACGCTTCTGTCATGACGAATTCGCCGCCTGTGAAGTCGACGCCTGGCCGGGAGAGCAAGATCACCACCTGCAACGGAAAACGCTGCTCACCATAGATGTCCTGGTGCAAACAGTTGTAGTCGTCTTCTCCATATTTCAGCATTAGAGGTGTAGGCCGCGTCTGTCCGGCGGCGTGGCAGGCCGCCAGATAGTCGTTCAGCACGTCGGGATAGCGGGTTTGAAGGCGCATCCGCGCATTCCATGCATTGGCAATAATGGCAAGTTTGGGATAGAGCGTTTGGCGCAATAGTTCGATTAAGGGCGGCAGGGGATAGGCGAAGTACTGGTATTCGCCTCGGCCGAACCCATGTTTGCTCATGATGATGCGGCTTCGAAAATGAGTATCGTCATCGTAGAGCGCTGCTAATTGATTGCACTGGGATTCGGTGAGCAGACTGGGCATGACAGCATTGCCGTTGCGCGACAACGTTCGCTCGATCTCCGGCCACTCGTAAGCCATCGGTGGCGTCTGCATTTCGGTCAGGATTCGCGGATTCGGTGCCTGCTCGGGTGTCATGGTATCGGGGCTGCGGCGGATGGGGATGGCTCCAAGTCTAGGCTTTGCCGCAATTGCGGAAACTCCGGTCCTTGCGGCCGAATTCAGTGAGGTCCGCACGAATCGTTGGTATTCTTCCAAGCCTGCATCTCTGGCTTTTTCAATTTCTGGATTTCCATGCCACTACATTGCCATACCCCCTTAGTCGAATCCCGTCCTTTGAGTCTCGCCGCTGGTCGCGAGGTTTGGCTGAAGTTGGACGCCTTGCAAGCACCAGGTTCGTTCAAGATTCGTGGCATTGGCTTGGCGTGTGAGGAGTATGTTCGTCAGGGCAAGCGCCGATTCATTTCGTCGTCGGGCGGTAACGCCGGCATTGCGGTGGCATATGCGGGACGCATGTTGTCGATTCCTGTCATCGTGGTGGTTCCGGAGACAACGACTGAGCGTGCCAAGGAGCTGATTCGCCAGGAAAATGCGCAGGTGATTGTGCATGGGGCCGCTTGGCATGAAGCGAACGCACTGGCACTTTCGATGGTGGGTGAGCACGACGCCATGTTGCATCCGTTTGACGATCCACTGTTGTGGCGAGGACATGCCACGCTGATCGATGAGGTGGTGCAGGCCGGCTTCAAACCGGATGCGGTGGTGTTATCGGTTGGCGGTGGCGGCTTGTTCAGTGGTGTAGTGGAGGGCTTGCACCGCAATGGCTGGCACGATGTACCGGTAGTGACGGCGGAGACCCACGGTGCGGAATCCTTGGCGGCGTCGGTGAAAGCGGGCAAGCGAGTTGCACTTGCGGCTATTACCAGCATTGCCACCTCGTTGGGTGCGAAAGAGGTCTGCCAGCAAGCGTTTGATTTGACGCAAAGCCACCCAATTCGCACCTCGGTTGTCTCAGACGCGGCGGCATTGGCAGCCTGCGAGCGCTTTCTGGATGATCACCGTATTTTGGTGGAGCCTGCTTGCGGAGCCAGTCTGGCCCTGGCTTACGAACAGGTGCCGCAATTGGATGGCTTCGATAAGATTCTGATTGTGGTTTGCGGCGGTGTGACGGCAACGGTGGATCAGTTGCGCCGTTGGGAAGCCGCTCTGGCCGCGTGATGGGGGCGCCTTTGTGCGCCATTTCACTATTTTCTTATTGCTGAATTCGACGACGAATTTGAATTTTGCCGCTATATAGCGGCAAAAAGCGGTCATGACGACATTGCGTATCGGTATTTGTTGGGCGTAAAAGGCCCACCTATTCTGGTTTGACACGTTCAAACAGGAGCCGCACATGTCGGTATCGACGCATCACCGCATTGAGATTAAACCCCTATCGGTTTTTACCGGTGCCGAGATTCACGGCGTAGATCTGACGCAAGCGTTGCAGCCCGACGAGGTGGAGCAGATACGTGCGGCGCTATGGCGCTGGAAGGTGGTGTTCTTCCGTGATCAGCACATTGATCATGCACAGCACCTGCGGTTGGCCCAGTACTTTGGCAAGCCAACCTCGGCCCATCCGTATGATCCCAACCCCCCACCGGGGTTTCCGCAGATCCGTACGATTTCTTCCACGTCCAAGACGGGAAGACGTGGAGAGCGTTGGCACACCGACGTCACCGGCGCGGTGAATCCGCCCGCCGCCTCCATTCTGCGCGCAGGATACGAATTGCCTGAGTACGGTGGAGACACCATCTTCACCAATCTGGTGGCTGCCTATGAACATTTGTCTCCCGCCCTGCGGCATTTGGCGGACGGGCTCTGGGCGCGTCACCAGTTCGGTGGCTTCAATGGCGACTTCGAGAATCAGACTGTCTACGCCCAGCGCGTGAAAGCAAATCCGCTGGTGTCGGACCATCCTGTAGTGCGCGTGCTGCCGGAGACAGGCGAACGTGCCTTGTTTTTGAATCCTGGATTTACGCGCCGCATCAATGATGTCAGCGAGGACGAGAGCCGTCATTTACTGGCGTTGTTCTTCGAAGAAATTGTGCGCCCTGAGTACACCGTGCGCTTTCGCTGGCAGCCCGGAAGCATTGCGTTTTGGGACAACCGTGCGACCGCCCACCAGGGCCCAGGCGATTTTGCGTATCTCGATGCCGAGCGCGTGCTGTACCGCATCACCCTGGAAGGCGATGTGCCGGTCGGTGTCGATGGCCGAGAGTCGGTTGCCGTGCTCGGCGAACGTTTTGGCGCCCTTGAGGCCGCTTGATTATTTCCGGTGAACAAGATCATGAAACAGAAATCGTTGCTGCGGGGCGCGCTGGCATTGCTGACAGCTGCGGTGTTGGGTACGGTTGTCCTTACGAGTTTGAGCGGCGCGTCACCCGCACAAGGGGAGGACGTGGTTCGCTACCCGAGTCGCCCGGTGAAGATTGTGGTGCCGGTGGCGCCAGGCGGGAGCGCAGACAAGCTTGCCCGCACGGTGGCCCTGAAGCTGGGTGAGAAATGGAAGCAAAGTGTGGTGGTGGAAAACCTGCCCGGAGCCAGCAGTGCCATTGGCAATGCCGCCGTGGCGCGGGCCAAGGGCGATGGGTATACCTTGTTGCTCGGAGGGGATGCGCTGTCTCTCAATGCCTTGCAGCCGGGCGTTCAGCACTACGATCCCGTTAAGGATTTGGTGGGCATTACCAAGGCAGTGATTAATCCTCAACTGCTGGTGGTGCGCCCCGGGCTTGGCGTGAAGACGTTTGCGGAGTTCGCCGCGCTGGTACGCCAACGGCCGGGTGAGGTGTCAATGGCACTCCCATCTGGCACGGGCAGTTTGCAGCATCTGGCGGTGGAAATGCTCAACGAGCGTATTGGCGCGAAGACGAATCAGATTCCGTACCCGGGCGGCGGTCCAGCTACCTTGGATGTGTTGGGTGGCCATGTGGATGCGATGCTGATCACGTTGGCGGCGGCCACTGAGAACGTGCGTTCCGGGAAGCTGGTGGCGTTGGCTGTGACGACACCATATCGGTCGAAGGCCTTGCCGGATGTGCCGACTTTGCAGGAGGCGGGTTTGGCGGATTATGTAGTGGAAAGCTGGCAAGGATTTTCGGCACCCGCTTCAACACCTCGGCATATCGTGGAGAAGATCAATCGGGATGTGGTGGCGGTGTTGAGCGAACCTGAAACGACTGCCTTGCTGGAAAACCTTGGCTTCACCATTGTGGCGACTGGGCCGGAGGACGTGAATGAAACCGTGTCCGCGGACATATCGACGTACCGGCGAGTGATTGCCGCTGCTGATATCCAACTTAAGTGATGATTGCCAGGTGAAGCTACCTGCACGATATGTTGTGGCCTGCATGCCAATTCTTTGAGAACAGAGCGCTTGGTAGCGTGGGTGAAGCGCGATCCACCCACGTTACTTTTGCATACGCAACATTGGGTTTACGCGTTCACCAGATGGCAGCGAAGTTGGCGGCGGTGATCAGCACCGTGCCGCCTTGGTTCCAGAT
>JBEBWV010000003.1:0-120843 GCA_040391965.1 Achromobacter deleyi
GCGCGTTTAACGGTGGTTTTCTTGCCTCAGCTTGCTCGCGCTCCACCCACGCTACACAAGTGGACAGAAGCCGACGAAGTTGAGCCTTGCAATGTCCAGATCGACAAAGCCGACGAAGTTGAGCCTTGCAATGTCCAGATCGGCAAAGCCAACGAGGTTGAGTCTTGCAATGTCCAGACCGCCATAGGGAACGCGACAGGCACACTCACCTCTCGACCTGCCCTCAAGAACTCTACGAATCGCAAAATAAAAACACCCCAACCGTCGGAAAGATATCCAACTGTTGAGGTGCCGTTCAACCTGAATACGATTTTATTTTGCAGCGCTTATTTGCTGCGGCTTGCGCCAACCATCCGGTAAGCAATGGCGGCCAGAATCGCGCCGACGATCGGTGCCAACCAGAATAACCACAATTGCTCCAAGGCCCAGCCGCCCACAAATAAGGCAGGTCCGGTCGAACGCGCAGGATTGACCGACGTGTTCGTGACGGGAATGCTGATCAAGTGAATCAGCGTCAAGGCCAGACCGATGGGAATGGGGGCAAAGCCCGCTGGCGCACGCTTGTCGGTGGCCCCAAGAATGACAAACAAAAAGCCGAAACTCAGCACCAGTTCGATAACCAGCGCCGCACCCAGGCTGAACTTGCCTGGTGAGTGCTCGCCATAACCGTTGGCGGCGAAGCCACTGGCAACCAGATCAAAGCCTGGCTTGCCATTCGCGATATAAGCCAAGACTGCTGCGGCCACCACTGCGCCAACCAACTGGGCCAACACATAGGGTGCGATGTCACGCCCCGGAAAACGACCCGCGGCAGCAAGCCCTACTGTCACGGCCGGGTTGAAGTGCGCGCCTGAAATATGACCGACGGCGTAAGCCATCGTTAATACTGTCAGGCCAAATGCGAGTGCGACGCCTGCGAATCCGATACCTAATTGCGGAAAACCTGCAGCCAATACTGCGCTACCGCAGCCCCCAAAAACCAACCAGAACGTACCGAAAAATTCGGCGCCGCAGCGCGCAGATAGTGATGACATCTTCCCTCTCCCAAAAGAACAGTCCGCCAGGGTACGCCGGTATCGGCAACTCGAAAGTCAATCTTTGCAAAGGTAGAACAAGATGAATCCTATAGCGCCCGGCGCTATAGGATTCATGTCGGCACTCAGATCACAACGCATCGTTCACAACGTGCAGGCAGGCGTAAGCGCAAGCGCTACCTTCTTCTGGAAAAGATCAAGGCGGCAAAGTTTTTCATCGCCCTGGTTGTCGCAATCCGGTATCGACAACGGCACCACTCCCGCCGGATTTTTATTCAATTCCAGTGGCGTCATGTTGCGCAACTGAACCCGGGATTGGTAGAACATTTTTATCGAAACGTACTGCTGTTGGTCAATAGGATTACGCCACAATTCAAACATCAGCCCTCCACCAGGAGGCGTATTGTCAGGTTGACCAGGCAGGCTCCAATTCAATCCGAGCATGCCCGCAACGTTGGCAATATTCGTGTCGTGACCCGCCAGGAAAAACACGCGATTCTGGGCAGGAATGCGCAAACCTGCTGCGCTTGTCTGCTTATCTCGTGGATGCGTCAGTGCGCCCGAGATGGCTTGTAGCAACGGTGTTGCCTTATGACGCGCAATGTAAGGCGTCTTGGCCATGAGATCGAACTGGACGTTGTGCAGGCGCATCAACGTGGCCCACTCATCAGGGTTGTCGCCCAAACGGCCCCACGCCACCTCCGGCATGTTCTGCGCGTATTCGAGCAGGAAGATCTCAGTCAATGTTGACGACAGGGCCAAGGGGCCGCTCAGGCTCACCTTTTCGCCGTGCTTGCCGACTTTGATGTCATTGGACTGCACGGTGGCGAAATCGCAGGATTTCCCCTCTGCCGTTTGCTTTGCGCAAAGTGGTGACGCCGGAAAATCAAGCACGTGCGCAAGCGCTGAGAAAGAATCGGCGTAACGCGTACTCACGGTGTCTAATGGCGCGCCCAACTGCTGCGCCACGGCATCTTTAGTCTGCCTGGCATCGAGACGGCAAACGCCAGCCTCCACCGGATGAAACAACGGATCGGTCTTGTGCAAATCCGCTTGATGGTAAATCTTCAAACCGCATTGCGGTGCCATACCCGCCAGCAAAGCTTCTCCTGTAAGAAGCGTACGCTGATCGATGTCGGCCCAAACACGAACTACCCCATCAGCAGGACATTCGTTTGTCGGCAGCAAGCCTTTGGCGCGCAGGTAATCGCCATAAAAGGTGCCCATAAGCCCTACGAGTTGTTCGCCACGCGGTGTCAGGTAACCCGCCGGTACCGGCCATTTTGGCCAGGGATTCGGGGTGACAGCATTCATGAGCGCCGTCTGTTTGGTGGGTGAGCGCACGCCGTGTCGGCTAAGCACCACCACCTGTTCCAGGATATTTTCTTCTGCACGTGCCGGGGTTGGCGCAGCAAGGATGGCGATGCTGACCATAAGCCAGGGCAAGCACGCACGTTGCAAACACGGGGTCATGGCACGCATAACTGGGTTCCTTGTCGCGTAGCCTGCATCAGGTGTGAAGCAGTATGGTCGACTTGCATGACCCCGTAAAGCACATTCCAAAGGCGGTTCCAAGGCCTTTGGGCAGCTGTTTTTTTATTTGCTTGCGCTAGCCCGCCAAGCCCACTGACATGCCACCGCACACATAGAGCAGCTGCCCCGTCGTGAAGCCTGCTTGTTTATGCAGGAACATGGCAACGGCATGAGCTACCTCTTCTGGTTGTCCAACGCGCCCCACAGGAATACCCGCTTGCAGTGCGAGCGTGCGCGGCGCGCCAGGAGGATTGGACTGATCGAAGAGCTCGGTCGCGATAGGGCCGGGCGCGACGGTGTTTACCGTAATGCCATGCGGCGCCAGTTCAAGCGCCCAGGTGCGCGCCATGCCAGCAAGCCCGGCTTTAGTCGCCCCATAAATCGAGCGTCCGGCCTTGCCCATGGCTGCCCGACTGCCAATATTGACGATGCGACCATAGCCTGCTGCCCGCATACCGGGCAACAGGCCTTGCAGCAGCAAAATCGGTGCAGTGAGGTTTAGGGCCACCGTGCTCGCCAATTGCGCCTGCGAGATCTGCTCAATTTCAGCGACGTGAATCAACCCCGCGTTGTTGACCAGATGAAGCACCTGACGCTGGGCGGCAAGTGCGCGCACGGCTTGCTCCGTGGCGGCGGCATCGGTCAAATCGACCGATTGAAATGTCTCACCAACCAGAGAGCTATCAGGTGCAGTACGACTGAAATTGACGACGTCGTAACCATCCTCGATGAGACGCGCGACGATGGCTCGACCAATGCCGCGGCTCCCTCCTGTGACTAATGCGCAAGCTTTCGTCATTCTGCTGTGATTCCTCGTTCTTTAATCAGACCGCCCCATTTTTTGCGTTCCTGCTGCTCAAAAGCCCCCAAATCGGCGCCGAACAGGGTTCCGGGACGCGCGCCCATGGTCGAAAAATTGGTCGCAAGAACCTCAGATTTCAAGCCTGAACGCGCCGCTTCGATGAGTTGTTTAACGACCGGTTCCGGAGTACCTCGTGGGGCATACAAGGCAAACCACGCGGTGACATCAAAGTTCGGTAAGCCCGACTCGGCAAACGTAGGCAAGTTGGGGACTGACGCATCCCGCTGCGCGGACGTGACGGCAATGCCACGCACCAAGCTCCCATCCTTGATTTGCGCCAATGCGCCTGGCAGATTATCAAATAACAAATCCACTTGCCCACCGGCTACTGCCGGCAAGGAAGCGGAGGTGCCTTTGAACGGCACGTGCAAGAGTGACACGCCGGCCATCGCCTCGAAGTACGCACCCGTCAGATGCACGGACGAACCGATACCAGGCGAGGCATATGTCAGTTTCTTTTCCGGAGATTGCTTGGCTGCCTGTATCACCTCAGCCAACGTTTTATAGGGAGATTTTGCGCTTACCGCCAACACGTTTGGCGTTGTAGACACGAGCGCAATAGGTACCAGGTCTCGCTCCGGGTCAAACGCCATGTTCTTGTACAGAAACTGGTTGATCGACTGCGTGCCAATCGTGCCCAAAGCCAAGGTATAGCCATCGGGCTTGCTACGCGCCACATATCCCATGCCGATGTTGCCGCCCGCACCCGGCTTGTTCTCAACCAGCACGGTTTGCTTTAACCCTGGCTGCAATGCGTTGGCAATGGCACGGCCGAAAATATCTGCGCCGCCGCCGGGTGGATAAGGCACTACGACCGTCACTGGATGGTCAGGATATCCCGCGGCCTGTGCGGCGGGCAGGACCAGGGCCGTTAACGTGGCCAGCGCCAATCGTTTGCAGCGCACACCTGTTGGCAAGCTCAGCTTCATATCTTGTCTCCTCATGAATCCGTGACGGATTTCTTTTAAAAGTACGTAAATACGTACTATATTCATAAGAACAGAAAACCGCATAGGAAACAACACATCATGAAACGCTGGACGCAACGCCCGGAAGGCTCCACTTGGGGCGACTTTGGCCCGGACGACGAGATTGGCAGACTGAATCTCCTTACGGAAGAAAAAGTGCTGCAAGCGGTGCGCGAAGTCCGTGCAGGCAAGGTGTTCTGCTTATCCCTGCCACTGGACCTGCCGGGTGGCAATGTGCTGAATCCGCGCCGTCATGCGCCCGTACTTTCGCCCACGTTTAAAGAGGGCACGCCCTACGTGAACTTCTCGATGTCGCGCGTGCAGAAAGACGCCGTCGATGTCCTGTCGGACGATCAGGTGACCCTAAGCATGCAGTACTCCACCCAATGGGATGGCTTGTGCCATGTAGGCGCCATGTTTGACGTACAAGGCGACGGGCAAGCCCGACGTGTGTACTACAACGGCTTCGCCGCTGGCGTGGACGTATTCGGCGGCAATGATCCTGCTGACGCAAATGCTACGGATGCTTGCTGCGCCCCGGGCGGCTCCTTTGCAAGACGTCTGGGCATTAATCGCTACGCGGAAAAAGGGATGCAAGGCCGCGGCGTATTGGTAGATCTGGAGCGCCATCTGGGTCCGGGTCGCACCATTGTGGATTTCTCAATACTGCAATCCGTCATGCGTGCGCAGAATGTGTCCGTTGAGCGCGGTGACATGCTTGTATTGCGCACCGGATTTGCCGAAGCCATCGTTGCCATGAACGGCCAACCCGACCATCATGTGCTGGAACAAACAGGCGCGGTTCTTGACGGCGCCGATACGGCGCTGCTGAACTGGATTACAGAATCCGGCATTGCCGCCATTTGTGCAGACAACTATGCCGTCGAGTCGTACCCGGCGCGCACATCGGGTCCCGGACATTCGATATTGCCCCTGCATCATCATTGCCTTTTCAAACTGGGCGTACCGCTTGCGGAACTCTGGTATCTCAAAGACCTGGCGGACTGGCTCCACGCAAACCAGCGCAATCGCTTTCTCCTGACCGCCCCCCCCTTGCGCATGCCGGGTGCAGTAGGCTCTCCCGTGACACCGATTGCCACGGTGTAAGTGATGACACGCCCGTTGCACACCATTTTTTCCGATCGACTGGATTGGCTCGCTCAACACCATGACCAGGGTAAGGCCCTGATCGACCAGGATAAGCCCGTCTCTTACGCAGCGCTTCGGCAGCAGACGCATGCCCTGGCCGCGGGTCTGGCGCAGGCGGGCGTCGGGCCCGGCGACCGGGTGGCCATCTGGCTGCCAAATTGCACGGAATGGGTCACCACGTTTCTGGCTTGCGCCCATCTGGGTGCACTTGTGCTCGCCGTGAACACCCGCTTCCGAGCCTTGGAAGTTGCCGATATGCTGGGCCGAGGCAAGGCAGATTGGCTGGTTTTCTGGCCCGGATTTAAGGGCATCGACTTCCAGGGCATCCTGAATCAGGTTGATCCGGAAAAATTGTCGGCGCTACGCGGTGTGTTCGCGTTGCCGCAAGCCGCAGACGCCCTGCCCACGACCCTGCGTGGCCGCCCCGTGCACAACTTTGCGTCCCTGCTTGCCAACGATGCACCGACTCCGCCTGCGCACGCAAACGCGGGCGTGTTGTGTTTCACGACATCAGGCACAACGTCACTGCCTAAATTCGTACTACACGACCAACAGACACTGATTCGGCACGCAGACGCCGTAGCTGCGGCTTATGGCTATGACGAGCGCAGTTGTGTGCTGGCAAGCGCACCTTTCTGTGGCGCATTCGGCTTCGCAACCCTGGTCGGCGGATTGGCTACGGGTGTGCCGGTAGTATGCGAGCCGGTGTTTAGCGCGGCGGCGTCCACGCAGGCCGTGCGCCGCTACGCCGTGACACACACCTACGCGAACAACGAGGCCCTGGTGGGCATGATGCAAGCGGGTCAGCCGGGAGATTTCAAATCTGCCCGTTTGTTCGGCTTTGCCAGCTTCACGCCAGCGGTGGACAACATGCTGGATCTGGCACGCGAGGCCAACGTTCCCCTGATCGGTCTATATGGATCCAGTGAACTCATCGCACTGGTCGCCGGACAACCGAGAGACCCCGCCAATGGGGATGTCACTGTGCAGCACCAGCCCGGAGGCACCTTGATTTACGCCGATGCCCGCGTGCGCGCACGCGATCCTCAATCCGGTGCAATTCTGGCGCATGGCGCGTCAGGCGAGATCGAGATTCTGTCGCCAAGTCTGATGCAGGGGTATCTGGACAATCCTGAAGCCACTGCTGGTGCCTTAACGGATGATGGCTACTTCAAGACGGGCGACTTGGGCTACACCCTCAATGCGCGCCAGTTCGTATTTCAGACGCGCATGGGCGACTCTCTTCGACTCTCAGGATTTCTCGTCAATCCGGCAGAGATTGAACAAGTCGTCGAATCCCTGCCGGGTGTTCGTGCCTGCCAGGTAGTCGGTGCCACTCTGCACGGACACATCGTGCCGTATGCCTTTGTTCTGTTGCAGCCCAATGCGCCAAGCGACGCACCCGCGTGGATCGCCGCCTGCAGACAGGCAATGGCGAGCTTCAAAGTGCCTGCAGGTTTTAGTGTGCTGGAGTCGTTCCCGTCTGTGGAAAGCGCCAACTCGGTGAAGATACAGAAACACAGACTGCGCGAAATGGCAGACACGATACTCGCCAACACTCAGCCCTCGTCTTCTTGAATATGTCTTCGCGCAAGTTATTTTCTCGGAGCCCGCAGCCACTTTATTTACAGGCAGCTGCGGTTTTTCGCAGCAACATCCAGAACCGCACGTGGCGTCCCGGCCAGCAAATTCCGCCTTTGGAATCGTTGATGGACACCTATGGAATTTCTCGCGCCACCATACGTCAGGCCTTGGGCTTGCTGGAAGCCGATGGGCTGATCCGTCGTGCGCGTGGAACCGGCACTTTCGTCAATGCAGCGCTGCCGCAAACACCCACATTACTCATCCCCAAAACCTGGGCTGAAACCGTTGAACTCAGCAATCAACTCGGCACCGTATCGTTGGTGGAGTCCAACGCCGATTCGCCCTTGCCCGATATGTTGGGCATGGAATGTGATGCGGATCGCAGCGGCCTCTTTCAATATCTGTGCCGCGTGCACACCACAGAGGCGGGGCCGTTTTGCTTCAGTGAAGTGTTTCTGGACAGTGGCTTGTTCCGCAAGCATCGGGCGCAGATTCAGAAGAGCACGGTCGCACCGGTATTGGACCAGTTCTATGGGGCGCGAATCACTCAGGCGCGCCAAGTATTGAACGTAATAGAGGCGGGTCAAGTCTCGGCAGAGTCTCTGCAAATTCCCGTGTCTTCGCCGGTAGCCGAACTACGGCGCTTCGCCTGCATTGACGACCGGGTCGTGTATTACGCCCGCCTGGAGTTTCCATTTCGAAAAGTCCGCATGGAGTTCGATCTGTTGTCCTGAACTTCGCACATTACGCCCAAGGGGAAGACACCACCAAGAAAATTCGAGCGGTCATTGAGCCCCCAAGCAGGTCCAAAATTCATCGCAAAGCACCCGATAGCCCGGCATAACGGAGACACCTATGTACACCATTAAAAAAACCCGGACTTCCCTGCAGTGTCGCAACAAAATTACGCAACTCCTGACCGCCGCCAGTCTGGCAGGCGCAGCAGCAACGGTGTGGGCCCAGCCCCAAACACCCGCCATTTCAGATGACGTAGTGCGTATTGGCTTGATTCTGGACATGAGCGGCGTCTACGCCGACGTGACCGGCAAAGGGAGTGCCACCGCCGCAGAAATGGCAATTTCCGATTTCGGTGGAAAAGTACTTGGCAAAAAAATTGACTTGCTGGTCGTAGACCATCAAAACAAAGCCGACATCGCCGCCGCTCGAGCTCGTGAGTGGTACGACACCAAGGGTGTAGATGCCATCATGGACGTGGCAGGCTCGGCTCCAGCACTGGCCGTGCTGGAAGTGGCGAGAGAGAAGAACCGTATCGTCGTCTTCAGTGGTCCGGGCACCGAGCGCATTACCAACGATTTGTGCTCACCAGTCTCTGTGCACTACACCTACGACACCTATGCGCTGGCAAACACGACAGCGCGCGCCACCGTAGAACAAGGCGGCAAGAGCTGGTTCTTCCTGACGGCTGACTACGCTTTTGGCCACACGCTTCAAGCATCCGCCACGGCAGTCGTGCAGGAGAGCGGCGGCACGGTGGTGGGCTCAGTCAAACATCCGATGGGTGCCAGCGACTTCGCCTCATATCTGCTGCAAGCTCAAGCCAGCAAAGCACAGGTGGTGGGCTTGGCAAATGCGGGGGGAGATACTGTTAACGCCATCAAAGCCGCGAGCGAATTTGGGCTGACCAAAGGCGGCCAACGATTGGCTGGGCTGCTGTTGTACATCAACGACATTCATGCCATTGGCCTGGAGGCTGCGGCTGGCCTGACCCTGACAGAAGCCTTCTATTGGGACATGAATGATGAGACCAGAGCGTGGTCGCAACGCTATTACGACAAGCTCAAGAAGATGCCGAACATGAGTCAGGCGGGCACGTATTCATCCGTCATGCACTACTTGAAAGCCGTCGAGGCGGCCGGCACCGATGAAACCGGTGCCGTCATGAAGAAAATGAAATCCATGCCTATTAACGATTTCTTCGCCAAGAACGGATATATCCGCGAAGACGGGCGCATGGTGCATGACATGTATATGTTCCAGGTTAAAACGCCTGCAGAGTCGAAAAAGCCTTGGGACTATTACAACCTGGTCGCCACCATGCCAGGCGACAAGGCATTTATGCCTTTGTCTAAATCAACCTGCCCGTTGATCAAGAAATAGTCATAGCCTGAGCAGGAAACGGCGCTGCGCGCAGATCGCGTTCAGCGCCGTTGCGTGGCTCCCTGTCTACCGCGTTGCGAAACACACTGCGCCTCACGACAATACCCGCCAGGCCATAGATTCAGCCAAGACCTCACCATGACACACGCTGTATTAGTTGAACGAACTCGCGGCAGCGGCTCGCCTGCCACGGACCATGTGGAATGCCAGCACATGGGATCTATTGCCGTCGTAGACGCGCAAGGGCGCTTGCTTGCCTCCGCTGGCGACCCGGACTTCCTGACCTTCGCACGGTCCACCACCAAGCCGTTCCAGGCCCTGCCCTTCATGCTGGCAGACGGAATGAATCACGCAGGGTTCTCCATAGAGCAAGTAGCCATGCTGTGCGCCAGCCACTCTGGCGAGCCTCGCCATGTAAACGCCGTCAGTGACATGCTGGCTCGAACAGCGTGCCATGCGGACGAACTCCAATGTGGCTGCCACACCCCCATTGCCTTTGATATGCCGGGCAGCACGACACCCGCTGGCTTCGTGCCCACAACCCTGCATCACAATTGCTCTGGCAAACATGCGGGCTTTCTGGCGTATTGCGCACAACATGGTTTGTCTCGCAACGACTATCTGAACGAGCAGCATCCGTTGCAACTGGCCATACGCCAGCACGTGGCTCAGGCTTGCGGTACATGCGCAGATGCCCTGATATCAGGGATCGACGGCTGTTCAGCACCCACGTTCGCCTTGCCACTACAGGCGCTGGCCACCGGCTACGCCGCGTTTGCCACGGCGGACCCGCAGGGCTCGGGGCAGGCCGCAGCGCTTGCCACGCTATTTCGTGCCATGGTGGAACATCCCATCATGGTGTCTGGCACTGGCCGCTCAGACTTGGCATTCATGAACACGGCACCGGGCGATTGGGTCGCAAAAGTGGGCGCAGACGGCGTACAAGTCATGGGCATTCGTAGCCAGGGCCTGGGTATTGCCCTCAAAATGGCTGATGGCGACATGCGGGCTTGCTATGTGGCGACCGTGGAGGTGTTGCGGCAATTAGGGCTCGTGACTGACCCCGCAGGCACACCACTGGCACCTTGGGTTCGCCCTGCCATTACCAATGTCCGCGGCCTGCGCACAGGCGAGATCCGTCCCGCTTTTACGCTGGTGCGGCACTAAATTTCGGCACAATTCACGGTATATGGTGTTGATTCCAGGGACTTATCTGCATGCCAGCCCAGGGCAAAGATGCAAAGAGCCCCTCCAATCCTGTACATTTGCACCTGCGGGGTTAGCGCGCAGTCGCTGATGCGGTCACAATTCGCCGCCTGCACCACCCGCAAAGCCACCCAATTCAATCGTAGACGCCTGGTCAGCCTCGCCGGCGCGTTCTATTTTCGATTGCCATTATTCGCTTACCCAAGCGAAAAACACCCCCGATGCGATGTCGTCGGGGCAAATACCGGAGCGTCAGGATATGTATCGCGGCCACGAAGCGATGAAGGAATTCATGGAGTCGATCGGGCTGCCTTGGAAATTAGGCACCCAGCAACGCGCAGACTTGCGCGTGAGCTATCGCATTGGCGACACCCGCCCCTTGAATATTGACGTGACTTTGGTCGAATTCCATTGCGATCTGAAAAAACCCAAAATCTGGATTCCAGAGTTTGCACGCACCAGCTTTTACGAGTGGTTTGAAGTGCCCTACCAGGACTTCGAATACACAGGCGGCGGCTCCATGCTGAAAATCAAGGCAGCCGCACGCGGCAATGCCGCGCCTTATAGCGTGGGCATCAAGCCGCTGGGCTGATACCCGCAGCGTTAATCCGCCTGATTTATATAGCGTAGTGGTAGCTGCGGCGCATCTTGATATTCTCAAGATGCGCCTGCGCTGTGTCGCGCTCGATGGGTACTTGATGGGTTTGCCAGCAGGTTCTCCCTGGCTGGCGAATATCACGGCAAGAGCACGATTGCCGCCATATCATTCACGGACAACTCGGTTGTTAACCGACTCCGCACTCTTGTCTGCGCCAGCCTGGCGACATCGAAACGTGAAATGAAAACGCCGCCCATCGGGCGGCGCCAAAGGTTTGCCGGATCACTGACAAACCCGCTTGGCTACCGAAGTAGCCAAGCTGTGTTTTTCTGATGAGGAGATGGGCTGTTTCCAGCCCTTCTCCTCTCAGCATCAATGATCAACGACGAGCTTACCCTTGGTCAGCAAATCGTTAATGATGGCCTGGTTGTCCAAGGTCGAACCACTACCGTTACTCGTCAGGTCCACACCTTGCAGGATGATCTTTTGGTCGACGCCAGTAGATACCTGATTGGCCATGTCCAAATGCCCGGTCGTGCTGATATTGATCACCGTGTTGTTGCCATCTTTGCTGAAATTCAGGTAATGCGAGAGCGTACCGTCCGTTTCACCTTGCAAAAGACCCTTCAGATCAAGAACATCGCCACCCGAGGCCGGGGTGCCCTTTGTGAAATCCGTAATGATATCCACGGCGGGCATAGCGATCGTGCCCTGATCACCCGAAAGCCATTGGAACGTGTCGCTACCCGTGCCGCCGGTCAGGATGTCGTTGCCCTTGCCGCCGACCAACAGGTCATCGCCAGAACCGCCGTTCAGTGTGTCGTTGCCAGCACCACCGTACAGCTTGTCGTCGCCCGCGCCACCGTACAAGATGTCGTTGCCATCTTCGCCGTAGAGGATGTCGTTGCCACCTTGGCCATAGATGATGTCGTCGCCCGTTCCGCCGCGGATTTCGTCGTTACCGCCGCGCGTGTCATCAGTGACATTAAACGAAGCGTGGTTGGCCGAAATATAGTCGTAGATCTCCGTGGTCGTTGCGACATGCTTGTTCTGGAAGGCCAGGAAGTCCTGCAGGGCCTGCAAGCCTTGGCCATTATGGGAACCTGCGGCGACCGAACCCCAGGCAAGGTGATCGGTATTGATCGTGTCACCGAAAATGATGTCGTTGCCAGCACCACCGTTGATGACGTCGTTGCCGACCGATACCGGATCTGTCCTGGAGCTGCCTTTTTCAAGCGCCGCATCCAGGTCCGAGCCCTTCATGACGATGTCTACGGTGCCCGAAGCCGTCGCAAGGACATTGCTCGCCGTGAAACTGGTTTGCGTCACGTCGTCGATGTAGACCGTCGCATTTCCGGAGCCGCTGGAGTTGTCAGCGACGTCGAAGACGAAGCGATAAGTGCCAGATCCAAATGCATTTGTCGTGATCGTGTTCCAGCTTGACTGATTGCTGGTGACGCTGCCGTTGTCAACGGTAACCCAAACGTTTTGAGCATTCTTGACCTGCAAGGCCCACGAGAAGACGTCCCCGGCCTTGAAGTTTTCCGACTGCATGGCGAAGCTCATCGTCGAAACGCTCGACGTTCTGAATTCCGGCGCGATGGCGTTTGTGCTGGTTCCACCATTCACGTCCACCATTTTCCACGCGTAATCAGTTGACCAGAAACCACCCTTATCGACGACGCTTACCGAACTACCCGTGTCCATCGCAGCAATGGTCCAATTTCTTTTATCGCCCCAACCGGATGTTGACTCGAAAGCAGCCAACTTGGTTGGGCTTCCGCTTCCAAAGGCGAGGTAGGTTTGGACGGTGCCGCCATTAGGACCTGTGTTATCGAATACGCGCAGGTAGTTTTCGTTGACGCTGCTGCCAATACCGATGCTGTGGACAGTACTCATGCCAGCCAACGGAGCAAACGCGCCCAGCGATTCCTTCATCGTGGTGAGCATGTCGCGGCTACCGTCGACCGCCTTGTCGCCCTTGAGATAGTAGTTCGGGTCCCCATCCGTCAGGAAGAACGTAACGTTCTCGAAGCCCTTGGCGCTCGTATTACCCAGGGCGGCCTGGTCATTGAACCAAGCCACCGTGTTATTGAAGGCCGCTTCGTAATTGGTGCCGCCTTTGGCCGCCAGGCTGTCGATAGCGTTCAACAACTCCTGGATGTTCTTCGAGCTCAGGTTCTGCAGCGTGACAGAAGTTTTCGCCGACTCCGCGAAGCCAATCAGCGTGACATTGACGGTGCCATCGTGATTAACCAACTGATTGGCCAGATTGACGAGCGCGTCCTTGACCAGCTTCATGCGGGATTCGGCATTGGAGACGTTCGTCTTGCCATCCAGGCCATAGGCCATACTGCCTGACGAATCCACCACCAGCGCAATGTTGTAGCTCTTTCCCGCCTCAACGGTCACGCTTACACCACCCTTGTCACCAATGATGATGTCATTGCCGGAGCCTCCGGAGCTTGGGGTACCAGTGTTGTCGCCCACCACCAGTTGATCTGCCGAGATCACAAACTTGTGGGTGTCTGACGTGTCGTGACCGTTGTTCGCCGTACCGCCGTTATCCTTCACCGCGAAATCGAACGTGACGTCGCCCTTGCCGGCACCCTGCGTGAATATCAGTTTGCCGCTGCTGATTTGTTCGGCAGTCAGCTCCTGACCGACAGTCACAGCCTTGCCGTCGAAGGTCAACTTACCATCGGCAGGCAAGCCCTTGATGATGACGCTTTGGAGGGTGTTGCCCTCGAGGCCATCATTGAACGGGAACTCGCTCAATTTAAATGTGTGCGTGGTTTCCTTCGAACCCAGATTGGCCGATGCATCCTGCGTTACAGGCGCATCATTGACCCCATGAATAGTCACGTTGATGATCTGCTTGGTGCCATCAATGGTTTCGACCGTGAAGGATTCCACTTTCGATTGACCAGCCGCCAAATACTGCACACGCTCGTTTTCGACCGTGTACGACCAGTTGCCGTCCTTGTCGATGGTCAAGGTACCCAATGTGCCCGCCGCAGCTACCGGCGCAACACTCGTTTTGATCCCTGACTGACCCGCGTCAGCATCCGACACAATCAAGCGGCCACTATCTCTCAACAATGGAGTGCTGGCATCTTCCATCACACTGCCAGAGATCTTCCCGCTGAACGTAGGCACATCATTGGCGCCCGTGATCGTGACTGTGATCTCTTGCGTCGCCGTACCACCATGGCCGTCGTCGACGGTCACGATGATCTTGTCGAGCACCGTCTCGCCAGCCTTCAAGGCCTGAACGTTTGCAGCACTGTTATTCAGCGTGTAAGCCCACAATCCGGTCGTCGAGTTAACCGTGAAGGAACCATAGATACCCTTGCCTGCATTGCTGACGGACCATGTGTGCGTATCACCCACGTCGACGTCAGCCTTGTCCAACTGACCGCCTGTCGTCACGGTGCCATCTTCATTGACGGAACCGGTCGTCACGCCACTGATCGTCGGCGCGTCGTTGGTGCCTTCGATCGTGATGACAATCTTCTGCTCGGTGCCGTCAATCGTCTTCACCGTGAAGGTTTCTTCATGAGTCTTGCCTGCACCCAGGTATTGCACCGCGGCGTTCGACACCGTGTAGGTCCAGTGACCCGTAGCATCAATAACCAGCGTACCCAAGGCACCTGCCGAAGCAACGGGAGTGAAGCTCGTGTCGATACCCGACTGATTCGCGTCAACATCAACCACCGTCAAGGTGCCCGTCGTGGTCAGTGTGACCGGCGCAGCGTCTTCCACTACCGTGCCCACCGCGTCGCCGCTGATCGTCGGCACATCATTGGCGCCCGTGATCGTGACTGTGATCTCTTGCGTCGCCGTACCACCATGGCCGTCGTCGACGGTCACGATGATCTTGTCGAGCACCGTCTCGCCAGCCTTCAAGGCCTGAACGTTTGCAGCACTGTTATTCAGCGTGTAAGCCCACAATCCGGTCGTCGAGTTAACCGTGAAGGAACCATAGATACCCTTGCCTGCATTGCTGACGGACCATGTGTGCGTATCACCCACGTCGACGTCAGCCTTGTCCAACTGACCGCCTGTCGTCACGGTGCCATCTTCATTGACGGAACCGGTCGTCACGCCACTGATCGTCGGCGCGTCGTTGGTGCCTTCGATCGTGATGACAATCTTCTGCTCGGTGCCGTCAATCGTCTTCACCGTGAAGGTTTCTTCATGAGTCTTGCCTGCACCCAGGTATTGCACCGCGGCGTTCGACACCGTGTAGGTCCAGTGACCCGTAGCATCAATAACCAGCGTACCCAAGGCACCTGCCGAAGCAACGGGAGTGAAGCTCGTGTCGATACCCGACTGATTTGCATCAGGATCAACCACCGTCAAGGTGCCCGTCGTGGTCAGCGTGACCGGCGCGGAATCTTCCACCACTGTGCCAGTTGCATCGCCGCTGATCGTCGGCGAGTGATCGCTGCCGGTGACGGTAATTGTCACCGTTTCGATTGCCGTGCCACCGTTGCCATCACTGACCAAGACATTGAAGGTCTCGGTAACAACCTCATCTTTACCCAAGGCCTGCGCCGCGTCCTTATCCAGCGTGTAGGTCCACTGACCGTCCTTATCCACGGTGAACTTGCCATAGGTACCGTTGCTTTCTCCATCCACGGACCAGGTGTGCTTGTCCGTCAGATCGACGTCGCTCACCGTCAGCTTGCCGGTCGCGACTTGTTTTTCAAGCGCGCCATCTTCGAACACGTCGCCTTTCGTCACGCCGCTCAAGGTCGGCGCATCGTTGGCACCGGTGACCGTGATCACCACGCTCTTTTCGGCTACGCCGCCGTTGCCGTCATCGACCAGAATCTTGTAGGTCTCTGTGACAACCTGATCCTTGGCCAAAGACTGTGCCGCCGCGTTATTAAGCGTGTACTTCCACAGCCCGTCCTTATCCACCGTGAACTGGCCATAGTCAGTGCCGGTTTTGCCGACCACCGTCCAGGTGTGCTTGTCCGTCACATCGACGTCGGTCACGATCAGTTTGCCGGTCGCAACTTGCGTGCCGTCTTCGACCACGCTACCTGTCGTCACGCCGCTCAAGGTCGGGGCGTCGTTGCTGCCAGTGACTGTAATCGTCACCGTCTCTGTTGCCGTGCCACCGTTGCCATCGCTGACCAGAACCGTATAAGTCTCGGTGACAGTCTGGTCCTTGGCCAGGGACTGCGCGGCCTTGTTATCCAGCGTGTAGGTCCATTGACCGTTCCTGTCCACCGCGAACTGGCCGTAAACGCCGCTGCTTTTTCCTTCCACGGACCAGCTGTGCCTGTCCGTCAAGTCAACGTCGGCCACGATCAGCTTGCCGGTCGCGACTTGTTGCGAACGCGTGCCGTCTTCGAACACGTCGCCGCTTGTCTTGCCACTCAACGTCGGCGCGTCGTTGGTGCCGGTAACCTTGATCGTCACGCTCTCTCTTGCCGTGCCGCCGTTACCATCATTGACCAGAACCGTGTAGGTCTCGGTAATGACCTGGCCCTTGGCCAAGGACTGCGCGGCCTTGTTGTCCAACGTGTAGGTCCACTGGCCGTCCTTATCCACCGTGAACTGGCCATAGTCAGTGCCGGTTTTGCCGACCACCGTCCAGGTGTGCTTGTCCGTCACATCGACGTCGGTCACGATCAGTTTGCCGGTCGCAACTTGCTTGCCGTCTTCGACCACGTTACCTGTCGTCGCGCCGCTCAAGGTCGGGGCGTCGTTGGTGCCCGTGATCTTGATCGTCACGACCTGTTCTGCCACGCCACCGTTGCCATCATTGACCAAGACCTTGTAGGTCTCGGTCACAACCTGATCCTTGGCCAAGGATTGCGCCGCCTTGTTATCCAGCGTGTAGAGCCACTGGCCATCCCGGCCCAGAGTGAACTGACCATAGGTGCCCTTGCCTGTGCCGTCCACCGACCAGGTGTGCGTGTCTGTCTTGTCGACGTCGGCAACCGTCAACTTGCCAGTAGCCGCGCGCTCCCACACCCAGCCGTCTTCGACCACGCTACCTTGCGTATTGCCGCTCAGTGTCGGGGCATCGTTGGCGCCAGTGACCGTGATGGTGACATTCTCTTTTGCCGTGCCGCCATTGCCATCATTCACCAGGACCGTATAGGTCTCGGTGATGATTTGTCCCTTCGCCAAAGACTGAGCCGCCGCGTTATTCAGCGTGTAGGTCCACTGACCTGACTGATCCACCGCGAACTGCCCATAGGCACTCTTGGTGCTGCCTTCCACTTTCCAGCTGTGCTTGTCTGTCGCGTCGACGTCGGTCACGATCAGCTTGCCAGTCGACACTTGCGTACCGTCTTCGACCACGCCGCCTTTGTTCGCGCCGCTCAAGGTGGGCACATCGTTGGCACCGGTGATCGTGATCACCACGCTCTTTTCGGCTACGCCGCCGTTACCATCGTTGACCAGAACTTTGTAGGTCTCGGTGACGGCTTGGTTCTTCGCCAAGGACTGTGCCGCAGCGTTATCCAACGTGTACTTCCACTGACCGTTCTGATCCACCGTGAACTGGCCATAGGTGCCCTTGCCTGTGCCATCCACCGACCAGTGGTGCTTGTCAGTGGTATCAACGTCACTCACTGTCAGCTTGCCGATAGCGACTAGCTGCGTACTCTTTCCGTCTTCGAACACGCTACCGGTCGTCGCGCCGCTCAAGGTCGGAACGTCATTGCTACCCGTGACAGTGATCGTCACGATCTCTTGCGCCGTGCCGCCGTTACCGTCACTGACCAGAACCGTGTACGTCTCGGTCACAGTCTGGCCATTAGCCAAAGACTGCGCCGCTGCGTTATTCAGCGTGTACTTCCACTGACCTTCCTGATTCACCGTGAACTGACCATAGGCACTCTTGCCTGTGCCATCCACCGACCAGGTATGCGTATCGTTGGTGTCAACATCGGCAACCGTCAGCTTGCCGGTCGCGACTTGTTGCGCAAGCGTGCCATCTTCAAGCACGTTACCTGTGGTCGCGCCGCTCAAGGTCGGAGCGTCGTTGGTGCCCGTGATCGTGATGGTCACGATCTGTTCAGCCACGCCACCGTTACCATCATTGACCAAGACCGTGTAGTTCTCTGTGACAGCCTGATCCTTGGCCAAGGATTGAGCCGCCGCGTTATTCAGCGTGTAGGTCCACTGACCATTCTGGTCAACCGTGAACTGACCGTAGGCACCCTTGCCCGTGCCATCCACTGTCCAGCTGTGCTCGTCAGTCGTGTCAACGTCAGCAACCGTCAGCGTGCCGGTCGTCACTTGTTGCTCATCGGTTCCATCTTCCAGCACGCCACCTGCCGTTGCGCCGCTTAAGGTCGGCGCGTCGTTCGTGCCAGTGATCGTAACCGTCACGCTCTTTTCTGCCGTGCCGCCGTTGCCATCATCGACCCAGACCGTGTAGGTCTCGGTGACAGCCTGATCCTTTGCCAAGGATTGAGCCGCCGCGTTATTCAGTGTGTACGTCCACTGACCATTCTGGTCCACCGAGAACTGGCCGTAGGTGCCCGTGCCCGTACCCGCCACCGTCCAGGTGTGCGTGTCGGTCGTGTCAACGTCGGCAACCGTCAGCTTGCCGGTCGCGATTTGTTGTTCTTCGGTGCCGTCTTCGATCACAGCACCCGCGGCAGTGCCGCTCAGGGTCGGGGCATCGTTGGTACCCGTGATGACGATTGTGATCGTTTTCTCATCGACGCCGCCATGGCCATCACTCACGAGAACCGTGAAGACCTCTTCGCGCGTCTCACCGACCGCCAGGTGCTGCGCCGCAGCCGAATCCAGGGTGTATGTCCACTTACCTTCTTGGTCGACTGTCAGCGAGCCGTAGACGCTCTTGCCAGTGCCATCGACTGTCCAGGTATGTTTGTCATTGACATCAACGTCCGTGACCGTCAATTGGCCGCTCACGACTTCGCTTTCGTCTTCCGTCACGCCACCGGTGACTACGCCTTCCATTGCCGGATCGTCGTTGGTGCCTTGAATGGTGACTGTGACCGTACCTGTCGTGCCGTCCGCCGTAGTCACGGTGAAGGTTTCTGTCAGGCTCTCACCCACGGCCAGTGCTTGCACGGCCGCGTCGGTGTTGGTCAGGTGGTATGTCCAGGTGCCATCCGTGCCAATCGAGAAAGTGCCGTGTGCGCCCCGAGCTTCGGTTTGCGCCACAAAAACGGCCTGACCGGCATCCGGGTCAACGACATTGAGCTTGCCGCCCGTGGTGTAGGTCGTGTCTTCCTTGACCACACCTGCGTCCGAGCCAGGCTCAGCGGGCGTGATGATAGCGATGTCGTCCGCGCCGGTAATTGTCACGGTCAGCGTTGCAGTGCTCGTGCCGCCTTCACCATCCGACACCGTATAGGTAATCGAGCTGGTCGCGGTTTCGCCCGTAATCAGGTACTGGAAAGTGGTGCCGGGATTAAACGTGTAGGTTCCGTTCGCATTCAGCGTGAACGTGCCACCGTTGCTGCCTTCGATGGCTTGACCAACCGACGTAGCCTGACCGTTGACTGCGGAGACAAACAAGGTGTCGCCATCCGGGTCCGTGTCATTGACCAACACGCCTGCTGCCGGATTCGTGACAGACAGAACGCCGACTTCGCCGGTCACGGCACTGTCGTTAACGGCCGTCGGCGCCGGGTTATTGACGTTCCAGGTGAATTCCTGGGTAACCGTGGCACCGTGGCTGTCAGTGGCGGTCACAACGATGACGTACTCGCTCGTGCCGTTCACACCATGCTGGGAAGCCGACTTATCGATCGTGCCGGTAATGACCCCAGTCACCGGATCCAGGCTCAAACCCTTGGGCAGACCTGTCGCGGTGTAGGTAAGTTTGTCACCGTTATCCACATCGGAGAACTGACCAGCCACGTTGATCGGGGTGATGGCTTGGCCATCGTCACCCGTCTGGTCCGCCAACACGACGCCGGCAGTCAGGAACGGAGCGTCGTTGGTGCCTGTAATCGTGACTTGCAGGGTTGCCGTGGACGTGGCGCCACTAGGATCTGTAATTGTGTAGGAAATGCTGGTGGTGATTGTCTCGCCCTGGGCCAGCGATTGATACTGATTGCCCGGCGTAAAGACGTAAGTACCATCTGGGTTGATAGTGAACGTGCCGCCATCAGAACCCGGAATGCTCAAACCTGCGCCAGTCATCAACTTGCCGTTGACGGACACAATAGCCAGACGGTCGCCATCGGGATCAACGTCGTTGCTCAGCACGTTGCCACGCACGACATTGTTTTGCTCGGTGGCGCCCAGGTCGTTCACGGCGTTGGGAGCACGATTGGTTATGGCTGGGGTCGCATCAGCGTTATCTGCGCCCGTGGTGGCCGACGCTACTGGCACGGATACTTCACCTGCGCCACGACCCGGGTTCGGATAGGACAGGCTCAAGGGCGAAGTGGTTTCCAGAAGGCGGGCCAGGCGCACGAAGCTGCTGCCGCCGCTATCGCCACCACCGGAAATTACGGCGGCGGTGGGGGCCAACTCTTCAAATGGGTCACGACCGGCTTCCAAGGCCGCCAGCAGACGATCTGAGTCCGTACCAGTGGGTGCGGCAACAGCGGCTTCTGTGGGGTCTGCCAAGGGGCCAGCCATATCGGCATTGAAGGCCACTTCACGGCTTTCACCGATGATTAGCGGCATGCCGTTCTCGACCTGCAGTGCCACCGTGGCGCCCGAGGCGGTAACCACATCACTTCCGGTAGGTACCCGGCTGCCTTCATGCAATTCAGTTAACGAACCGTCGCTATTGCGAATCCAGGCGCGGCCAGTGATTTCGGTAACGATTGCTGGGGAATTGCTAGGCATTTGGATACATTCCGAAAATATTCGAGGAAACCGAATGGTAAGGAATGCAACGCCGTGTGACTATTGGCGTCAAAGCCAATAGGAGCAACTAATTCAGGATTTTTTCAACTTTGTGCCAGATGGATGGAAATAGACCCATCAATATTCGGCGTCATACTGGGGCGCGAAGCCCTCTTTTGTGACCACGGCCCGAGTTAACGAGAAATTCCGTGCACCAATAACGCCAGTTGAAGGCGATCAGCGACGCCGAGTTTCGAGAATACCGCTGACATGTGCGCGCGCACCGTACGCTCGGTAATACCTAGTGCCTCGCCAATTTGTTCGTTACTTGCGCCATTTGCGGCGCGCAGTGCAACGGTATGTTCACGCTCTGACAGTGCACTACTTTGCCACTTTGTATCACTGGGCGACCGCTCATCAAGAATGCGAAGCAGGCGTGTCACCAGCGAGGGGCCCATCCAGATGCCACCCCGAGCAAGCACTTCCAGCACTTGAGCCAGAGACTGGTGCGGAGCATAGCTGTGGCAATAGCCAAAGGCGCCAGCACCAAGCACTTTGGAACCTTCATCTTCATTAGGGCTGGGGCTCGCCGCCAATAGCCGAACGCCATTAAGCGCTGCGGGCCAGGACGGAGCATTCCAGGCAGGTAAGCCCGGCAATCCGGTATCGAGCACGGCGAGAATTCGTCCCTGCTCTTGCCAACGTTGCAGATCTGACAAATTGCGGCCTCTGGCGGGAAGCCAGTGTGCCGGATCAATGTCGCGCCAATGTTGCCAGAGCAGATCATCGTGCGTAATCAACAAAACCGGGGTGATCTTCATAGCCAATTGCTTTGCCTCCACTCGCGCGTTGCACATCCAACGCCGACGCAAGCCCTAGAACCACGTGAAGATCGCCCCAGAAAATACGCAGCATTTGCGCAACTCAGGGCGGACACACGCGTGCCGTGAAGGCAAGTAAACAGGGTCCCGTCTGCGGTCACTTCGATCACGTCCCAAGACGAGGCTGTGCAGCCTGCGCCTTAGGACGTCTTTGCCTGACTAGTCGTCAAACGGCCCTTAAATTCGTGCCGACTTTAAGGCCGGGCGCGTGCAGCGGGTGCAGGCGTATTGGCCGTAACTGGCACGAAGGTAGGTGGCGTGTTGCCGTTGTTGTACTGAACACGCACGGGTGCCAGGCGAGCCGTATCGGGGACCGTTGAATTGCAAAGCTTGATGACGTCATCAGACACCTCAAGTTTGCCGTTTTCTTCGGGCATTTCGTTACGAGCAGGCTGCAAGGACAAGGCGGGCAGCAGTTGGTGCGACAACGCCAACCAGCGATACTGCGCCAACTTGAAGTCATACAACGCGTTGGTCAAGGCGCGGCGCGACTCGAACAATTCGTTTTCGGTGTCGAGCAAGTCAAGCAAGGAACGCTGACCAATCTGGAACTGCTCGCGATAGGCCGCACGAACCTTGGTTGTCGCGATTTCATGGTCACGCAAATACGGAATCCGTTCGCGCAAGCTGACGACGTTATTCCAGGCAACCGCCAAGTCTTGCTGGACGTTGCGGCAGGTGTAGTCGCGAATATCACGCGCGGCATAGGACTGCGCTGCTGTCTGACGCACGCGGGCCAAATCGGCACCGCCGCGATACAGGTTGTAGGTCATCATCAGCTGAACGCTGGAGCTCTGCACATTCTTATAGGCAGCGGTCGGTTCGTTTTGATCGCGTCCGGTCGCAGCCACAAACTCAAACTTCGGCGAGAAAGCACCCTTGGACGATTCGACACCCGCACCAGCGGCCTGCAGGCTGGCTTGCTTGGACAAGAAGCTGGGGTTGCGACGCAACGAGGCGTTGAAATCGGTAGGTTTGGCGGGCAGCTTTTCACCCACGTCCGGCGTGGGCGACAGGGTTTCTGGGGGAATCGCGCCCGTCACGCGCTGAAAGCGCTGCTGCACGTCAAGCAAGTTAGCGGTTTCTGTCATCAGGTTCGACTGAGCCAGGGCCAGGCGTCCACCTGCCTGCTCCAAGTCAACCCGGCGACCCACACCAGAGTCGGTGCGCTCATTGATTTGCTTCATCGTGCTTTCGTGCAGGCTGTAATTCTGACGTGCCAGCAGTTCCATATCGCGATAACGCTGCAGATCAAGATAAGCCTGCGCAGCCGCCAATGCGGTGCTGTCGCTCGTGGCGAGCAAATCGTAAAAACGGGCCAACTTGTCGAAACCGGCTTGCTTCACATCATTGCTGGTGCGAAAGCCGTCAAAAAGCATCTGGCGAAGTTCAAGGTTGTAACCTGGGCGGCTCCAATCCTGGGAACCTACACCCGGCACGTTATTGCGGTATTCGCGACCCACGTAGCCTTGTGCATTGACTTGGGGAAAGAAGCCGCCACGCGCAACGTTCTGACCTTCCAGGGAAGCCTGGAAATCGTGATATTTGGCTTGAATTTCCGGGTTACTGAGAAGCGTCTGCTCAACGACCTGATTCAGCGTAGTTGTGGTGGAGGTTTGAGCAAACGCCACAGGGGCGAAGGTCAAGGCAACAAGCGAAGCAACACGCTTGATCGAAAACGAAGGCATGGATCTATCCCGAATAAAAGGTGAATCAGTCAGTGCACCCTGCATTGAATGCCTTATCGACGGGTGGGAAGGCTTATTACCTGCGTCCGAGGCATTGCTATCACGACAACCAACCGTGCTGTCAGTAACCTGTCACTGTAACAGCTGATGACTTCTGATGCCTTTTATTGCAGCGGATTTCGCGTTGAAACAACGATTTAATCACCTGGACTTCAGCGAAAAAATCCTATCCTTTCCAACTGTATTGTTGAAACATGAAGTAATTCAATTTATATCTTTAATGCCGAATATTTCAACGCTGAAATGGATGCGCTTACCAACCTGAACCACCGCCCCCACCACCACCGCCACCGGATGATCCACCGCCTGACGAGCCGCTGGACGAAGAACTGCTACTACTGCCACTGCTGGACCAACTTCCACTGGAACCCGGTGCAGTGGAGGACGAAGACACCTCCTCAGATGGCGGTGCCTGCAGGTCGCGTGCAATACCCCGGATCATTCGTGAGGGGTCGTCGTTCAACATGTCATGCCCACCGTACAGGCGTTGCATGGCATCAACTGCCGCCATCGCCGCAATACCGGTAAACATACCGGCAAAGGCCGCCGACCAGGCACGGCCTACATCCAGCGCTACCGCGTAGGGCAGGAACCGCTCATAGACTTCCAATTGTTCCGCAGGCGTCACCAAAGCCTGCAAACGCGGACCTTCGGCCAGGGTCAAATAACGTTTGAAGCCTTCAATTTTGTCCATGACGGCATAGCCTTCTTCCGTGTAACCACGCAAGAAATTGCTCGAACGGATAATCACGGGCAGTAATAACAAGGGCATTAGTCCGCCCAAGGCTCCCCAGAAATGCGGCCGGGTCATCAGCAGCAATAAAGCGAGCCCGCCCAACAGGAATGGCCCGATGAACAACAAGACCAGCACTACCCCTATTACGCTGAAACCATTCTTGCGCCAGGCACCATAGACGGCAGTGAGAGCGAGAATGGCGGGCACAGAGAAAGCCAGGCTCATCATGATGAGATAAGCATTCTGCGCATCCTGCCACCATGCCGCACCCAGACACATCACCACATAGAGAAGCCACAGCTTGCGGCCCTTGCTGACGACGGCTTTATGAAAGTTGAAGAGTTTGTCCCGGTACTGCGCATTCAGCGTTGTTTCCAGCCACCCACGCGCATCTTCAAAACGTGTGCCTTCCAACGAGTCTCGAACAAATCTCTTGTCCTTGCGAAACAGTTTGGTCAACATGCCGTCCAGCAAGGGCGCCTGTTTGCCGAAAGCTTTCTCGTCACTTCGCTCGAACGCGGTGGTTTCGGACTTTTTGACCATGCGCATGGCGCGAGTGGCAATGAGTTCAAGCATGCCCACAACAAACGTGGTCTGGTCGTAACCTTGCTGCGCCACATAACGCACCGCTGGCGCGGACATGCCGGCTGGCGCCTCGTACAAGGGCACAACCAGGGGATCCAATCGCCGTCGAGTTCGGAAATAAGCCTGCAGGTAATACGCCGCCAGCAACCCAAAACCCGCCAGCGCGATCGCACTCACTAGATTGTCTTTGATCCAGAGCAGCAAAATCTGACCGAAAGATGGCGCAGCAATCAGGCCTTTGGGCCAGGCGACGGCTACCGTCAGTCCTTCAAGAGAGTTAAGCGGGGCGGTCGTCTCGAAAACGATCTGTCCTGGGCCACTGGATACCACCCGGGCATGCGCGTCGGTTGAACCCTGGCTACCGGTATATACGGCGTTCTGCAGCAAATCGATTGGCTGCGGCAACGTGATGCGCGCCCGGGCATGATCAATGGGAAAGGTCCATCCATTGCCAGTGACGTTCCAGTAGAGCTCGTCGAATTCGGCGAAGAAACCAATCTGCCGCGTCGTGCGGTACTTGATTTCAAATACATGCGCGCCTTCGCTCAAGAGCGTATTGGCGCTGCCCATTCGGATACGCACGCCATTTGCGAGGTTTTCCAAGGCATAGGGTTCTGACGAACCGTCCCGGCTGACGCCCAGAACGTCAAACCCGATCACGACCGCCGTGCCATCCGGGCGACGATAACGGGTGGGAAAATCTCGCAGTAACCCGCGTCGAATATTCTGACCTTCTGCGTTGACGGCAATTCGTTCCGTCACCAGCAGGTCGCCGTTCAACTCCACCTTTACGTCACTGAAAAAATCAGTGATTCGTTCTTCAGCATGCGCAGACACCGTGATGCCGCACGCCAATAGCAGCGCGAATACCCAACGACGCATGATGCCGCCTCGCTTAAAAAGAGACCGACGGCACCGCCGCAGCACCGGCGTCACCCAGTTCAAAATAGGGTGCTTGCTTAAAACCGAACGTGTTGGCCACGAGCACGCTGGGGAAAGACTCCACCAGATTGTTCAGCTCGCGTGCGGTCCCGTTGTAGTAGCGACGCGCCATCTGCAACTGGTTTTCGATTTCTGAAATCTGGTTCTGCAAGTCTCGGAAATTGGCATCGGCCTTGAGATCGGGATAGGCCTCCGCCACCGCGAACAATCTTCCCAACGCCCCCGACAACGCATTCTCGGCTTGCGCACGGTCTGGCACGCTGTTGGCATTTATGCTGGACGCGCGCTTGGCTGCGACTTCTTCAAAGATGGCTTTTTCGTGCTCGGCATACCCTTTGACGGTTTGCACCAGGTTGGGTATCAGATCAAACCGGCGACGCAACTGCACGTCTATGCCGCTCCACCCTTCTTTGGTGGCGTTCCGATGGCGGACCAGTTTGTTGTAGATCGAAATGAAATACAGCACGACGACAACGCCCGCCGCAACGGCCACCCAAGCGGTGATACCCATATCCCGTGCCCTTATTCTTATGCGTGGTTAAACCCGAATGCCCGGCGCAGCGCCAGGGGAATGAAGCGCGACCTTACCTGCATTGCAAAGCCCGAGATACCTCCGAAAGTAACTGACCGAAACAAATCACGCTTAGACGCCGTTACCAGGCAATGCGGGGGCTGTGCCGCTCACCGTGCTTTCAGGCGGATTACTATCATGCCGAAATCATAGTTACGGGCAGATCGCTCCTGGCGGATCATCTGCGGCGATGTCATTCAGAGGAAAACAATGGGCGTGAATCAGTTCGTTCTTGACACCAGCCACGGCAAAATTTCGGTTCGCCGCAGCGAAGGCACGGGCATGCCCGTGCTGCTGATCCATGGCAATTCCAGTTCCAGTGCCGTGTTTCGCCATCAGCTAGAAGGTGAACTCGGCCAGACGTATCAGTTGATCGCCCCTGACCTGCCGGGCCATGGTGATTCCGAAGATGCCCTCAACCCCGAGCGCAGCTACTGCATGGAAGGCTATGCCGACGCCATGGCGGAGGTGCTCCAGAAAATGGGCATCACGCAAGCCGCCGTCTTTGGCTGGTCGCTTGGGGGCCATATTGGCCTGGAGCTGATCTCGCGTTTTGACGGTATGCAGGGCTTGATGATTACCGGCACCCCGCCCGTGTCGCCTGAACAAGTTGGCGACGGCTTCAAACCCAGCGAGCACATGGGTCTGGCCGGCAAGGAAACCTATACCGACGAAGACATCGACGCCTACGCCCGCAGCACTTGTGGCGAACCCTTCGAGCAAGCCTTCCTCGCCATCGTCGGGCGTACCGATGGACGTGCGCGGCGCATTATGTTCGAGAAGTTCGCGGCGGGCACCGGAGATAACCAGAAAGACATTGTCGCGAACACCCAAGTGCCTATTGCCGTCGTGAACGGACTTGATGAACCCTTCGTCAACGTGGACTTCGTGGCGGGCGTGCAGTTTGGCAATCTGTGGGAAGGGAAGACCCATGTCATCGCTCAGTCCGGGCATGCGCCGTTCTGGGACCAGCCTGATGAATTCAATCCGTACCTGGCACGATTTCTGGCTGGCCTGACGAGCTCAGCCAGTTGCCCTTGAGCGAATAACTCGGCGAGGGCTCGTGCACCACACTCCCCTCGCCTCTTCGTTATATCGTTTTGTACATAATCGTCGTCCCGTCGAGACGGTCTTCTACTGTGTCACGGCAATATCCGGGAATCACACCGGCGGTTATATAGCCCAACGACGTATAAAGCGGCTCGGCGAAGTCTCCAGTGCGCGTGTCCAGCGTCAGCAAGCTTCGACCTAATCGGCTTGCGTACTGTTCAATTTCCAGCATCAGCGTTCGCGCAATGCCCTGGCGACGAAAATCAGGATGCACTAATAATTTACGCACCTCGGCACGGTGCCGCTGGTTGGGCGGCGTGTCGTAGTCCAACTGGACAGCACCCGCGATGCGCTCGCCTTTGCGCGCCACCATGCACACGAGCCCGCCCTGCATCACGCCAGGCAGCACCTTATCGCGCCAGAACGCGACACCCTCGGTGTGCGCGTAGGGCAATATGAAATTGACGCTTGCCCCCGCTTGCACGCAAGCGTGCAATAGCGTGCCCAGCGAAGATAGCTGCGTCTGAATATCGTCACTGGAAAAAAGCGAGATAGAGAGTGAATGGTCTGAGTTCATGAGGTTTACACAATAAAAAGCAGATAGCGGGCGCCAACGTGTGCAGGCGTCGTAAAGGAACTGGTATCAATGAGCTGATAGCGCAGACAGTCGCCCGGAGCCATGGCATAGGCCACACCATCCACCGAGACGTCCAACTGACCTTCCAGCAGCCACAGGTGGTGCTCCATCCCCTGGCGTGGCGAGCCCTCGTAAGCAATGTTCGTCGCAGGTTCCAGCGAGCACTCCAGCACCTCGCCTGCCAGCCCCTGTGCCGGGGGGGACACGCTAAGCCGCCGAAATCCGTTAGAAGGGTCAACCCACACGGGTTGCGCGCCAGGACTGAGCAAGGGGACAAAGCTGTCCTCAACCAATTGCATCAGTCTGGACATGGTTAATCCGTAGGCCACGCAAAGCTTGCCCAAGACGCTGGCCGTGGCACTGACTGCCGCGTTTTCCAGACGGGATAAGGTGGCTCGGCTGACACCGCTAGTCGCGGCAAGCTCATCCAACGACCAGCCGCGCTCGGCGCGCAGCAACTTCAGGCGCTGCGCGATGAGCTGATCCATGCTTGATTCTTCGATGCGTTCATTTTCCATATATGGGAAATTATCTCAAATATGGGAATCAATCAACTCGGGTAAGCCCTGACCCAGATGCGAGCGCAATCGTCTATCCAGGGAAGTTACCAATTGGGAAAGCACGCCACCGCGTGCACCCTTGCGAGTCCTGGCGCACCGCGCCCGTAAATCATCCGGCGATCCATCACGCCGCGCTGCTCAGCCTTTTTTTGCTCCTATCATGCGCATTTCAATATCCCTTGGTTTATTGGCACTCATGGCCAGCACGGCTGTCTGGTCCGCGCAACCCGTGGCCGCACCGCGCAGCGCCGTGGAAAATACCTTGGGTATGCCCTTCGTATTGATTCCTGCCGGGGAGTTCTTGATGGGCAGCGACGAAACACCCGAGGCCTTGGCTCGCGACTATCCGCAATATGGTCGGGAACGCTTTGTGCAATTGAGCGACGAAGCCCCTGTGCACCCCGTGCACATCACGCGACCGTTTTATATGGGGAAAACAGAAGTCACGGTCGGCCAGTTCAAGCGTTTTGTGAGCGCCTCCGGCTATGTGCCGGAATCAGAGGCAGACGGTACGGGCGGCTATGGCTACAACGCGCGCTATGACCCTGACGCCACGGAGCGCGGAGATAACTTCGAGGGGCGCACTATTGCGTATTCCTGGCGCAACCCCGGTTTTGCGCAGGACGACACGCACCCTGTCGTCAATGTGACCTGGAATGACGCCGTCGCGTTGAGCCAATGGTTGAGCAAAACAGAGGGCGTGACCTACCGTCTGGCTACAGAAGCGGAATGGGAATACGCGGCGCGGGCGGGGACACGCACGCGCTACAGCAATGGGGATGATCCGCAGAACCTGCCCGCCGTGGGCAATGTGTTTGATGCGGACACCCAAGCGCTCTGGCCAAAGTGGAAAGCCTATGCGGTGTCCGGAAGTGGCGGATATACCTTCACCGCGCCCGTGGCCAGTTTCACACCCAATGCGTTTGGTCTGTACGACATGCACGGCAACGCATGGGAATGGGTGTCTGATTGGCATGACGACCACTATTACGCCGTCTCGCCAAAAGATGATCCTCAAGGACCTGCAACCGGTACGGTGCGCGTTCGCCGTGGCGGCTCCTGGCATACCTGGGCGCTCTACACCCGTTCGTCTTATCGGAACTGGAACAGCCCCGAAACACGCTATCCGCTGGTCGGCATACGACTCGTGCGTGAAGCACAGGATGAACCTGTTGTAGCAGCCAAATAGGCTCAGTCGCTGTCTGTCAGGGCCCACGCCTGGCTTCAGGCGCGGGCCCTGACAGACACCGCGGATCTATCTTCCGGCCAGCGCGTCCTCCCGAATCATGTCTGCCGCACGCTCGGCGATCATGATGGTTGGGGAGTTGGTATTGCCCGATGTGATCAAGGGCATGACCGACGCATCGGCAATGCGCAGACCCTCCAAGCCATGCACCCGTAAACGCGCGTCGACCACAGCACCTGCCTCAGCGTCTTGCCCCATCGAACACGTGCCGACGGGATGAAAAATGGTCGTGCCAATTTTCCCCGCCGCTTCCCGAAGTTGTGCCTCTGATTGATAGCCTGGCCCAGGAAACCATTCTTGCGGTTGATAGCGTTGCAACGCCTGCGCCGCCACAATGCGGCGCACCAGGCGCATCGAATTTGCCGCTACGCTCAGGTCTTCATCAGTGCTCAGGTAATTAGGCGCAATAACGGGCGCCTGTCCCACTTGTGGCCCCGACACGTGCACGCTGCCACGCGAGGTCGGACGCAAATTGCAGACGCTTGCCGTAAAGGCGTCAAAGCTGTGCAAGGCCTCACCAAATGCGCCAAGCGAAAGCGGTTGCACATGGAATTCCAGGTTCGCGCGCTCTTGCGAAGGATCTGATTTTGCAAAAGCACCCAACTGAGAAGGCGCCATGCTCATCGGCCCACTGCGCTTGAACAAATATTCCAATCCGATTCCCGCCTTTCCCCACCAGGTGGACGCCATGCGATTAAGCGTCTTCACCCCTTGCACCTTCATCACCACCCGCAATTGCAAATGGTCTTGCAGGTTTTCACCAACACCCGGCAACGCGTGATGCAGGGCAATACCGCTCTCACGCAAGCGGGCGGGCTCTCCCACACCAGACAACTCCAACAACTGCGGCGTGTTGATGGCGCCCGCACACAGAACCACTTCACGCCGTACCCGCAAGGTTTCGACCTGCCCCGCCCGACGCACGCGCACGCCGACGCAGCGCTTGCCTTCAAACACCAGCTGCTCGGCCTGCACCCCGGTCATCACCTGCAGATTGGCGCGTTTGCGCGCGGGGCGCAAAAAAGCCTTGGCGGTGTTCCATCGCCAGCCACGTTTCTGGTTGACGTCGAAATAGCCCGTGCCAAAGTTGTCGCCCCTATTGAAATCTTGAACCCGCGGAATCCCTTCCTGCTCTGCGGCACTGGCGAACGCTTCGAGAATGTCCCAACGTAATCGCTGAGCCTCTACGCGCCACTCTCCCCCTGCTCCATGGTGCTCATTGGCTCCGCGATAATGATCTTCGCTTCGTTTGAACACCGGCAGCACGCGATCCCAGCTCCAGGCACTGTCGCCGGTCAGCCTGGCCCACTCGTCGTAATCCTGCCGTTGGCCACGCATGTAAATCATGCCGTTAATAGACGAGCTGCCACCCAAAACACGTCCTCGCGGGTAGATGAGCGAACGGCCACCCAAGCCGGGTTCATTGCCGGTTCGATACATCCAATCAGTGCGCGGATTACCGATGCAGTACAGATACCCCACGGGAATGTGAATCCAGTGATAGTTATCGCTGCCCCCGGCTTCCAGCAGCAAAACGCGTGTCTCCGGATCCTGGCTCAATCGATTGGCCAGCACGCAGCCGGCCGAACCTGCACCGACGATGATGTAGTCGTATGTCTCCATAAGCTCTTTTTATAGGTTTTCGTCGCACTGTGACGGACCGCCTCAGTGTGCCTGCCGCGCGTGCGCCCCCTCTTCAGGAGGCAAGGTCTTACTGTGTCGCAGGGCCTGGCACATGTCCATTGAATTGTTGAAAAGCGCGTTATAAGCATATTTAATAATGCTCCGCTTTCCCCTCATCGCACCATAGACCGCAAGCATGGATATCAAACACATTCGTACCTTCGTCGCCGTGGCTCGCGAGGGAAACCTGACCCGCGCAGCGCAGCATCTTCATCTCACTCAACCTGCGATCAGCCTGCAGTTAAAGAGTCTGCAAGAGAACTTGAGCCTGGCTCTCTTTTCCCGCACCGCGCATGGGCTGGTACTCAACGCGGACGGACGTGCCCTGCTCCCTGCAGCGCAACGGGTGCTGGACGCGCTGGACGACTTCCAGCGCACCACGGGTGCCTTGCGCGAGACGGTGCAAGGCAATTTGCGCATAGGCACCATCCTCAACCCTGAATTTTTGCGCCTGGGCGCCACGTTGCAATATGTGGTCGAGCACTATCCGCAAATCCGGACGGCGTTGCGTCACGGCATGTCTGGCTGGGTTGCACGTCAGGTGCGAGCGGGTGAGCTGGACGTCGGTTTTTATCTTGGCCCCCTAGATCAGCCCAAAGGCCTGCCCACGCTGCATGCGGTGACGCTGGCGCCCTTCACCTACTCTGTGATTGCGCCAAAAGGTTGGGCCTCGCGAGTAAACGGCCGCGATTGGGCGCAGATTGCAGCCCTGCCTTGGATATGGACCCCGCCGGACTCTGTGCACAATCGGCTCTTGACCCGCAAGTTCAGCGCATTGGGTGTGAGCCCGAATATGGTCGCTGAGGTTGATCAGGAAGCCTCCATGCTGGATTTGGTTCGCTCAGGGGTCGGGCTGTCGCTCGCCCGCGATTCGATTGCCTTGCATGAATCTCAAGCCAGCGGACTGCTACTTGTGAAAGGACTGACGATTCGCACAGAATTGTCCTTCATCAGCCTGGAGACCCGGCGACAAGATTCCCTGGTCAACGCCGCGTTCGCTGCTGTGCAGCGCGCGTTTGCGTAGACGGTACCGGCCTGTCGCCGTTAGCGCATGCCGAGCAATACCTCCACCTCTCGCGCCAGCGCCGCCAACCGGGGGCCAAGATCAGCAGCCCGAATGCGATACGAGCCGTCGGAAGCGGGCACACCGCAATTGAATACGTACACGAGCGAGTTATAGGGTCGACATAGCGCCGCGGCAAAGCCGTAGGCATCCGGACGCCATTGAAGGTTGTTGCCGCAATATCCCTTGCGCTCGATCTCTTGCCTTGCCGTCTCCAGACTGGCGAAATGCCGCGCATACTGATCGGCGTCTGCGACACGCAACTGATTCAGCACTGACGTACGCTCTTCTTCTGACGCGCGGCACAACCATGCTTTCCCAGCAGCACTGGCCAGCAAGGGCCAGGCGGCACCTATGTCAGGCCGGGTTTGCAAACTTTCATTGGCGCGTGCCGTCTCTACGCAAGTCATTTGCAGCCTGTCGCGCACCACTAACGACACAGCGCCTTTCGCGTGATGCGCCAATTGCTTCATCAAGGGGCGCGCCACCTGACGAATCGGCATGCTGGCCAATAACGGGTGGCACATCGCAAGCACCGATGCGCCTAAGCGATATCCCGTTGTGTGAGCATCGCGCTGCAAAAACCCCAACAACAGCAAGGTGTGCGTCAATCGTGCCACGGCCGACTTTGACAGCCCTGTCTGCTGCGCAAAATCTTTGTTGGCCAACACCGGACTGTCGGCGCGAAAGCACGAAAGAATATCGATGCCATGCGCAAGGGTTGATGCGAATTGGGTATCGCGCTCGGAGGACTCACTCATGAACCAGACTCCAGCATCTTTTCAACGCGTGCCACCAAACGCAGCAATTTAGGCGCGATGCGCTGACGCAAATCACCCGGGCGAAGCCTTGACACCGGTACGCCACAGTTGAACACCAAGACGTGACCGTCTATAGGTCGATGCAGAGGCACCGCCACGGCGTGCACGTCGGAATGCCAGTCGCCATGCGAAACACAGTAGCCGTGGGTGGCATAGTCTTGCTGTGCCTGCGTCCACTCAGACGCGTAGCGCTTCCATTGCACGGGGTCGTGCTCACGCAGAGCGTCAAGCACGGGCGCCGCTTGCACCGGGTCTAGTTGCGCCAGCCATGCCCGGCCAATTGCAGACGGCAATAAAGGCAACAAGGCACCGATGTCGGGCCGAAACGCCACGGCGTCATGGCCCCTGCACGTTTCCACGTACACCATGTTCATGCCATCGCGCATACCAAGCGAAGCCGAGCCCCCCGCCGCAGTCGCCAGGCGCGTCATCAGAGGCCGTGCCAACTGGCGAATTTTCAGGCTCGACAAAAGCGGATAGCTCAAGGTCAGAATGCCCGCGCCCAGTCGATAACGCCGTAGCTGCGGATCGAACGAAAGTAAACCGCGTTGCAGCAAGGTGTAGGTCAAACGAGAGATCGTGGCCTTGGATAGCCCTGTGCGTTCGGCCAGTTCCTTGTTACTGAGCGCAGGCTCGCCATGCCGAAACGTTTGCAGCAAAGACAGGCCATGCGCCAAGGTCGTGGCAAAGGCTGGATCAGGGTGATGAGACGTGGTGCGCATGAAATTCATGATACCGCCAGGGCGTGCAGGTCTGGGCTGTTGGCGTTCAAGATAGCAAAACTCTTGTCTCTATTGGATAGCGCTTTTGGTAGCCTGATTTGCACTTGCGAAGAGCGCTAAAACGCCGGCGAGCACATTCACGGAGACAAGATTCAATGATCAGGGACGCTGAAGGTTTCGACATTTTCCTGGGTTCACTACGGCAATTTGTGCGCCGCGAACTGGTGCCGCGCGAAGACGACGTGGCACGTGCGGACGAGGTGCCCGCTGATGTGGTTAAGGCGATGGCGGCGCAAGGCATGTTTGGCTATTCCATTCCCGCCGAGTACGGTGGCGCGGGCATGACCACCGAAGAGCTGGTGTCGGCCGCCATGGAGTTATCGCAGTGTTCGGTGGCCTTTCGCGCTCGCGTTGGCACCAACACGGGCATCGGTTCGGAAGCCTTGGTGGCCGACGGCACAGCACAGCAAAAGGAACACTATCTGCCGAAGCTGGCTTGCGGCGCACTGACCGGTTCGTTCGCGTTGACGGAACCACAAGCCGGCTCCGACGCCACTGCATTAAAAACACTGGCAGTACGCGACGGCGATACCTATGTGCTCAATGGCGAGAAATGCTTCATCACGAATGCTCCGTTGGCAGGCATTTTTACGGTGATGGCTCGAACGGACACCTCAACATCTGGCGCTGCCGGCATCTCCGCTTTCATTGTGGAAAGCAATACACCAGGATTATCCACTGGCAAACCCTATGAAAAAATGGGCCAGGCCGGTTCGCCCGTGTCATCGGTGCATTTTGATAATTGCCGCGTGCCCGCGGCGAACATCATTGGCGGCATAGAGGGCATGGGTTTCAAAACCGCGATGAAGGTGCTCAACAAACAACGTATTCATCTTGCGGCCTTATGCATAGGCCCGGCCATTCGAATGCTCGATGACACGATGCGCTTTGTCGCGGAGCGCCGGCAATTTGACCGCCCTCTGATGGATTTTCAGCTCATCCAGGCCATGATTGCCGATTGCCAGACCGAGATTCAAGTGGCGCGCGCCCTGGTTCTGCAAACTGCCCGTGAACGTGACGCGGGCGTGGACGTGACCTTGAACGCGTCTATCTGCAAGTACTACGCCTCAGAGATGTGCGGGCGCGTCGCGGATCGTTGCGTGCAAATGCACGGTGGCTACGGCTACATCGGAGAGATGGGAATAGAGCGTTTTTATCGCGACGTGCGTCTTTTCAGGTTGTACGAAGGCACAAGTCAAATTCATCAACTCACGATTGCACGCCACACCTTGACCCGCGCCGGATATTCCCCTGGCCGTTAACACGCAGCATCGAGACCGTCGTTAAAAAATCAAAACGGCTCGTATCCCGAGGAGACTGAAATGTTGCAAAAATGGCTAACAGCTACAGCGGCCGTCATCGTGTGCGCCAGCGCACCAGGCTTGGCATTTGCCGCTTATCCAGACAAACCGATACGTCTGATCATCCCTTTTGCGCCGGGGGGTTCCACCGATATTCTCGGCCGAATCATGGCCGACGCTTTGCATCCCATTTTGGGCCAGCCCGTTATTGTGGAAAACAAACCTGGCGCAGGGGGCAATATTGGTGGCGACTACGTCGCACGATCGGCTCCAGACGGCTATACCTTGGTGATGGCAGCGGCTGGTCCCACGGTGATCAATCCAAGTCTGTACAAAAACATGACGTTCAGCCCGACCAAAGATCTGGCGCCCATTACCTGCATCGCTCGCGAACACAACGTGATGGTGGTTGGCAAGGCGGTGCCCGCTAAAACCTTGCAGGAATTTCTGGAATACGCACGCCAGAATCCCGGCAAGCTTTCTTTTGGCTCACCGGGTAATGGATCACCCGCTCAACTGGCCGGCGAGCTGCTCAAGCAAAAAACCGGCATTCAGATGGAGCATGTTCCCTACAAAGGCACAGGGCCGGCCGTGACCGACCTGATTGCCGGCCACATTACCGTCATGATCGACAACATGCCCGCTTTGCTGCCTCAGGTAAAAGCAGGGTCCCTGCGCGCACTGGCCATTCCCAGTGATGCGCGCGCAACCGCTGACCCGAGCATTCCGACGTTCACCGAAGCGGGCATGCCCGGCTTTGTCGTAATGGCCTGGAAGGGCTTGATGGCGCCAGCAGGAACACCGCCCGACATCATCAACAAACTCAATGCGGCTACGTTGCAAGCGTTGAAAGATCCCAAGCTGCGCAGTCGGCTGGCCGACCTGGGCGCTGAACCGTTGGGAAATTCGCCGGAAGCCTTTGCGAAACAAATCGCAGAAGAAACCATCTGGTGGGGTGATCTCGTGAAATCTACCGGCACCAAAATCGAGTAATTGGCGAGGAGCCAGCCATGCAGAAGACACATCGATTCACGTCGCGCCTTGCAGGGCTGGCATTCAGCGCCGGTGCCCTGTTTGGTGCAATGAGCGTATGCGCCGCCGCATACCCTGACAAACCCATTCGCCTGATCGTGCCTTACGCCGCTGGCGGTGGCACGGACATCGCTGCACGCATGCTGGCTCAAAAGCTGACAGCACGTCTGGGGCAAGCCGTGGTGGTGGAAAACAAGCCTGGCGCCGCCACACAGATTGGCACAGCCTATGTCGCCCGGGCTACGGCAGACGGCTACACATTGCTGATGGGCACGGCAAACCTGGCGACCAATCGTGCGCTGTACGCAACGCTGCCGTACGACACCGACAGAGACCTGACGCCGGTCATCCTGGCCACAGATGTTCCCGTCTATCTGCTGACACCGGCCAAAAGCGATATTGTCGATATCAAAACGTTGCGTGCCGCGGCGAGCAAGGCGGGCGCACTGTCATTCGCCACGGCGGGGCTGGGCAGCATCCCTCATCTTGCTGGCGAAATGTTCGCCCTGGACACGAAAATTCCTTTGCGCCACATCCCTTACAAGGGAAGCGCCGAGGCACTGACATCACTGGTGGGTGGCCAGGTGCCACTCAGCTTTGACAACTTGCCCCCCGTCTATGCGCAGATCAAAGCCGGACGAATCATACCCATCGCCATCGCCGCCCAGGCACGCAATCCATCACTGCCCGAGGTGCCAACGCTGACCGAGCTCGGTGTGCCTTTAATCGCCTCTTCCTGGTGGGGCGTGATGGCGCCGGCGGCCACCCCGGCACCGATCGTCGCCACCCTCAATCAACATTTCAACGCGGTTCTGGCGGACCCAGAAGTACGTCAGTACTTCATCGAACAGGGCATGAGCCCTGTGGGCGGCACGCCAGCCGACTTTGGGCGGCATATCGCCGCGGAGACAGAACGATGGAAAACCGTCGTACAACAAGCCGGATTGAAGATCGAGCAATGAACACGGACACCACCTCACTAATAGCTAGTGACGAGGCGCTTGCCGCCTTACGAGCGCGCGTGCGCCAGTTCGTCAACGAAGAGGCAATACCGTGTGAATCGCCTGACCTGGCGCGCGACGTGCAAGGCCTTGACCGACAGGTGGCGCATTTGCGAGAGCGCGCGCGCCTCGCCGGCATCTATGCACCACAGCTACCGGTGAAATGGGGGGGTATGGGGTTGAACTGGCAACAGTGCGCGCAAATTCTGGAGGAGGCGGGACGCGGGTTCCTTGCTCCCGCCGCCATGAACTGCGCACCGCCAGACCAACCTAATATGCTGACCCTGCTTCAAGTTGCCACGCCCGCGCAGCAAGAGCGGTACTTAAGCCCGCTTGCATACGGCCAGAGCAGGGCCTGCTTTGCCATGACCGAGCCCGCCCCAGGCGCAGGGTCGGATCCGTCCATGCTTAAAACGACAGCCCGCCGACACCAAGGCGGCTGGGTGTTGAACGGCCACAAGATGTTCATCAGTGGTGGCGTGGGTGCCACGTTTGCGTTGGTACTGGCGCGCAGCGAAGAAGGTGCCAGCCTGTTCATCGTTGAGGCCAGCACTCCCGGCTATGAAGTCCTGCGCGACGTCGCTATGGTGACTGGCTATCAGATCGGGGGACATGCGGAAATCGTGCTGAAAGATTGCTTTGTACGCGACGCCCAACTACTGGGCGAACCTGGTCGAGGCTTCGACTATGCGCAATGGCGGCTCGAACCAGCACGTTTACTGCATTGCATGCGTTATATCGGCCGGGCCACGCGAGCCCTCGAGATTGCGCAAGATTATGTCTGCCAGCGCGAATCTTTTGGTGCGCGGTTGGCAGACCTTCAACAAACGCAAGCCATGGTCTCTGACTCGCATATCGACCTGCACGCCAGTCGTTTGATGACGCAAGACTGCGCACGCAGACTGGATGCAGGCGAAAGCGTAAAGAATGTCTCGGCCATGACCAAAGTCTTTGTATCCGAGGCTGTCAACCGCGTAGCAGATCGTGCCGTACAGATGATGGGCGCCATGGGTGTTTCTGATGAAACCGTCGTTTCGATGATCTGGCGCGAACTGCGCCCCTTTCGCATTTACGACGGCGCCAATGAACTCCACCGCTCCACGCTTGCTCGACGCATCTTGCGCACGACTCCCCTTTCTTGAAGAGCTCGCTATGACCATTCCTGACTTTCGCGCCTTTCGCTTGCACGCCCCGGTTGACGGTAGTGCACCGCAAGCTCGTATCGACACATTGACGCTGGATGACCTCTCTGAGGGCGACGTCGTCATTCGCGTGGCCTACGCAGGCTTGAACTACAAAGATGCGTTGGCCGCCGCCGGCTTGGGTCGCATCATTCGCGACTATCCCCGCATTGGTGGCATCGACCTCACCGGCACCATCGTCAAGTCTGAGTGCTCCTCCCTGGCAGTCGGCCAGGACGTCATCGTGCACGGCTTTGGCATCGGTGTGGACTGTGATGGCGGTTTTTCCGAGTACGCCCGGGTGCGTGCCGACTGGGTGCTGCCATTGCCACCCGGATTGACTCTGCGCGATGCCTGCGTGTTAGGGGCGGCGGGCTATACCGCGGGCCTCGCGTTGCATTGGATGGAGCATTGCGGCCTGACGCCAGGGCCGTCGGAAGTACTTGTCACCGGTGCAACGGGCGGCGTGGCAAGCATTGCTATCGACATGTTCAGCCAGCGCGGTTATCGGGTATGTGCCATGTCGGGCAAAGCAGATGCGCATGACTATCTGCTCGGCTTGGGTGCCAGCACGGTCATTGCTCCGGCCACGCACGAAAAGATTAAACCCCTGGAAAGTGCATGTTGGGCAGGAGTGGTCGACTCGGTTGGTGGCAGCGTGTTGGCGCACGCGCTCGCCAGCGTCAAACCTGACGGCGTGGTCGCCGCCTTCGGTAACGCCGGAGGTTCAGACCTGCCCACCACTGTCGTGCCTTTCATTTTGCGTGGCATCAAGCTGCTAGGTATTAACGCGAATTCGCCGATGCCATTGCGCACGCAGGTATGGGAAAAAATTGCCACTGTCTACCGACCTGCTCATCTGGATTCCATCTCGCACGTCATCACGTTAGAAGAACTTCCGGCAGCGTTACCAGCGCTATTGAATCGCACGCATCGCGGCCGTAGCGTCGTGCGTTTTTCCTGAATCCACATTGGCCATGTCGCACATGAATTCTCACTCTGATCTGACTCGCCTGTTCAACCCGCGCAGCATCGCGGTCGTGGGCGCATCTGCCACGCCAAGCAAAATTGGCGCGATGCCGATCACCTTGTTGCATCGCTACGGCTATACCGGACGCATCATTCCCATCAACCCTCGGGCTGACGAGATACAAGGTTTAAAGAGCCTGTCTGACTTGAATGCCATCGAAGAGAATATTGACCTGGCTATTCTGGCCGTACCCGCAGAGCACGCCGTGCGTGCACTGGAAAGCGCAAGATTGGGTCAGGTAGCAGGCGCGGTCGTGTTTACGTCCGGCTTTTCCGAAACGGGCGATGTCGGCCGCGCTCAACAAGCGCAGTTGGCTCAGGTCGCCCACGCACGAGGCATACGCTTACTGGGGCCAAACTGCCTGGGCTTTATGAACGTGCGAGAAAACGCTTACGCCACGTTCTCCCCTGCGCCGATGAACGGCGTGGTCATGCCGGGCTCCATTGGCATGGTTTCGCAAAGTGGTGCGTTCGGGGCCTACGCATACAGCATGGCCCGTGAACGCGGCCTGGGCCTATCCCACTGGATCAGCACCGGCAATGAATCCGATATCGATGTGTCGGATTGCATCGCCTGGCTCACTGAAGATATCCATACCCGCGTCATCATGGTCTACATGGAAGGCTGCCGCGACGGGGCTAAATTCAAACACGCTCTGAAACTGGCGCACCAAGCTGGCAAGCCGGTAGTGATAACCAAAATTGGACGCACAGAGGCGGGGGCCCAGGCAGCGGCGTCACACACCGCCGCACTGGCCGGAGACGACGCGGTGTATGACGCACTATTTCGGCAATATGGAGCCATGCGAGCGCGCACCGTGGAAGAATTCTTCAACCTGGGCTACGCGCTTAGCGTGTGGCAGCGTCCGCCGACGTCGAATCGATTAGGCATCATTACCATCTCAGGCGGTGTTGGTGCGCTGATGGCAGACGATGCGCAAGACGCCAAACTGACCCTTCCCGAACCCATTCGAGACGTTCAAGAACGGCTACTTGCACGGGTTCCCTTCGCCAGCGCGAGAAATCCTGTTGATGTCACCGGTCAAGCAGTATCCGAGCCAGGACTGCTGCTGGATACGGCCAGTGACATGCTGGCGAACGGCGACTATGACGCGCTTGTCGTCTTCCTGGCCGCCGCAGGCTCTTCGACGACACTGTGGCCGACCTTCGACACCTTTGCACGAACCTTGCACGAGCGTTATCCAGATACGCCCCTGGCCTTATGCGCGCTCTTTCCTGAAGCACGCCGACGCGAACTGGAGGCGCTCGGTTGCGTAGTCTTTGCAGACCCCAGCGCGGCCGTACGCAGCATTGGCGCACTGGCCTGCGTACGAAGAGCCACCGACTACACCGACGTTGCTGATACGTCTGTTGCCACACAAACCCGCGTGCCGTTAGTCAACGGCCCCATGAACGAAGTGCAATCGCTGGATTTCTTGCGCGCCGCTGGCGTTCCTGCTGTGCCGGCCCGACTGGTGCGGACGGCGAATGAGGCGGTCACGGCAGCAGGCACTATGGCGGGCGAGGTTGTGCTCAAGGTGGTCTCGCGCGACATCCTGCATAAAAGTGATATCGGTGCTGTGAAACTGGGTTTGTCTGGCGAGCTTGCCGTACGCCAGGCTTTTGCCAGCATCACGGAATCGGTCAAGCAACATGCGCCCGCAGCCAACGTCGACGGCATGCTGGTCGCGCCTTTGGTTCGTGGTGGTGTTGAGTGCATTTTAGGGGTGCATCGAGACCCCGTGTTCGGACCCGTGGTCATGTTTGGTCTGGGTGGTGTTTTTGTCGAAATCATGCGAGACGTGAGCTTTCGACTGGCCCCGTTTGATCGCGAGCAGGCACTGGAAATGATTTCTCAAATCAAGGCCTATCCGCTGCTTCAGGGCGCACGCGGTGCACCTCCTTGCGATGTAGATGCACTGGCAGATACCTTGGTGGCACTCGGACAACTGGCTCACACCGAGCGCGCCTCGATTGAATCAATCGATATCAACCCCTTGCTCGTCTTGCCCTGCGGACAGGGGGTACTGGCGGTCGATGCCGTCGTTATCGTGAACCATCACCGGGCAGCGATGATTCCCTGACCACACGATGCACAAAATGCAGTTTCTTGACGACCGCTGGTTCAAGCACAAAGGGATAGTAATCGCGTTGCCCCATGCTTCGCGACATCTCGTTAAGCACGCCGATCAGCTCGACCCAGGCATTCACGACATCCAGAAACTGCTGGCCCCCGGGGTCGTTCGGGTCGTACAGCGCCACGTCGGTGAATGGTTCATAGACCTGTTCAACCGACGTGCGCGTTACGCCGAAACTGATCGCCGTATCCAGCGCATCCATCATGTGCAGATAGTGTGCCCACGTTTCCGCCCAATCTTCCCAAGGATGGCAGGATGCGTAGGTGCTGATGAAATGCTGCTCCCAATCCGCTGGCGGCCCCTGCTCGTAATTCAGACGTAGCGCTTCGCCGTAATCTGCGCGCTCATCCCCGAATAGCTGCCGATAATCTTCCAGCCAGTGGCTATTGGCGATCAGGTTGTCCCAATAGAAATGTCCGACCTCATGGCGAAAATGACCCAGCAAGGTGCGATAAGGCTCATGCATCTGCTCGCGCACCTGCACTCGGTAGAGGTCGTCCGCCTCAAGAATGTTGATGGTAATCAGGCCCTGGTTGTGCCCGGTCATCGGTGCCGTGCCATCCGGGTTCAGCGCCAAGAGATCAAAAGCCAGCCCCCCGTCGCCAGGCGCAAGCGAATGTTTGATGGGCAAGCCCAAGGTCATCAGTTGAGCCAGCAAACGACGCTTGGCCACTTCCACCTTGAGCCACAGCGTGCCGTTCTCCGGCACGGTCAGATCTGGAATGGTCCGATTCAAACGACAGGCCAGACAAAACGTCTCGTCGGATTTGGCTGGCAAAAGCCAGTTGCATACGCTGGGAGTCGCAAAATTCTTGCAACGTTTAAAGCGCCTTGGCCGCGCCTTAGTGGCTTCCTGCCAAATACCTGGTTTGGCGCTTTCCTGCAATGCAAGCACCAGGCCGCGTTGCGGGTCAAAGCCAAGCTGCAAATGACAGTTCAGGCATTCCGTGTTGTTAAAAAATATCTGTTGTCCACAAGCACATTGAAACGCCTTGGCCCGCGCGTGGCGCACGCGCTTGCGGCGTGACGCGCTCAATTGTCGGCTGATGGAGTCGAAAAAATAAGTCATCCGCACCTACCCTGAACCGCAGCATTGCTTAGGTAACGCCCCTCGCTCGTGCTGGCTGCCTCTGTGTGAATGATGTTCTCACAAGCGGAGGCCTAATCGGCGGGCAAGCTTGAAACAGAATTCGCAGCGAGCTCAAGCTGCAACGCTGCCATCTCTGCCACGGGTGCCACGGTGACTTTCACTTCCAGGTCATGCCCACCCCCACGAATCACGCCTCGCAAAGGCGTGACGTCGCCATAATCGCGGCCGTAGGCCAGCAGTACGTGCGCAACACCGGGTATCAAATCGTTGGTCGGATCCAGATCAACCCAGCCCCCGTTGATGAGGGTGTCGGGACAATGCACGGAGACCCAGGCATGAGACGCATCTGCACCGATCAAACGCGCCTGCCCAGGTGGCGGCTGTGACATGAGGTAGCCACTGGCATAACGGGCCGGTAGTCCCAAGGCGCGCAAGCAACTGATCATGACGTGCGAAAAATCCTGGCACACCCCGCGGCGCAAGGTAAATGCGTCGAGAATGGGCGTTGACACGTCGGTGTGCGCCGCATCATAGGTGAAGTCGACATAAATGCGATGCATCAATTCGACAGCGCCTTCCAGCAAGGGACGACCCGGGGTGAACGACAACAAGGCATAGTCTCGTAGTACGGCATGAATCGGCACGTAAGGCGAGGGAAAGACAAACTCGACTTCAGGACAGAACGCAGCAGATGCATCGTATCGAAGACGTTGTGCCACGTTTTCCCACGCCATCGAGGCGGTCAGATCAAGCCCGTGATACCTGGATTCGATGGTGACCTGACTCACAGCACGGACCAGCAACGCGTCATGTGGTGCATACAGCGCAAAAGTGCTGCGCACATTTCCGAAGACGTCCGTGCTCTCCTGATAATTCACGGGTTCGGGTGATACCGTCAGCGTGAAAGCATCCAGCGTTTGGCAGGCATCGTGCAAGGGGCGCAGATACGCCAGGTGATGGGCCAGTTCAACCGGGGCATCATAGCGATACTCGGTATCGTGCACGACCGCCAGAGTCACTGGTGCGACAGGCTGCGAAGCGTATGTCATGAGCTATACCGAGAGCGTCAGGTGGCTGCCAGCAACGTGGCTGAAATAGCGTCGACTGATCTCATTGGAGAGCGCGTTGGCCGCAGTGTCCAGACGTTCAACCAGTAAAAGCAACTCGGCGTACAGACCGCTTTCATTACGCTCGCAAAGTTGCGTCAAGGCCATCCCCACGCCCGCCTCGGGAAAAAACTTGAGCAGGTCGCGCGTGGGGCCGGCCGCGCTATTGGGCAGCCGCTCAAGCTGTCGGCGCAACACCCGCAATACGCAGGCAATAGATCGCGGATTCGCTGGCTCCAGCACAAGCAGATTCAACACGGCGGGAATCTCCTGGCGGCCCGGATAATAGGCGCGATACGTGATGGCGCTATCGAAAAGATCAAGCAATACGCCAAAGCCGCTATCGCACAACACGGCATTTTCTTTGAACATATCGCCCAGAATTCTCACCATGGTGGCCAGACGCTCGGTCTGACGACCAATTGCCAAGAGACGCCATCCGTCGTCGCGCGTCATGCGATCTGCCTGCGCGCCGGTAATGGCGGATAAATGTGTGCCGAGCTGCTTGAGCGCGGGCAATATGTCAGAGGTGGAAAAGACGGCTGGCGACGCCGGTATTTCGGCGGCGTAGGGCGCCACGTCGCGCACCCGACCGGCGGCGGCCACCTTGAAAAAACTGTCTTGTGCACTGACGACCAGTCGCCAATGATCCGGCGACAAGCGATCACGAATCTGGCTGGCAGTAAAGGCCAGCGCGCCCAGATTCCGATTGACGCCCCGATGCGAATCGACGCTGGCAAGCTCGTCGACCATGGTGTACTCAAACACGCGCGGCGACGGCGTCTCTGCGCCCGGCACCAGGCCACTACGCCGACACATGCTGGCGACTGCCGCGAAAAGCGCCTCAGAATTTTCCTGGTCGCCATTCAACCAGGTGAGCGTCACACTCGCCAGACGAACTTCGTTTTCTGCGCGCTCGGTATAGCGACCCATCCAGAATAGATTTTCGGCGGCTCGGCTGGACACGGGTCGATGCCCCACAATCAACTCGTCGGGCGTCATCTGCTCTGGAAGCATCGAGAAGGTATCGACGGCATCGGCAGTGGTAACCCATGTGTCCATGCTGCTGCCACCGCGTTGCATAGAAACGATCTGCTGCTCACGGCTGGCGATGCGCGTCAGTCCACCCGGCAAAACACTCCATCCCCCTTTGCCATCAGCAATCACAAACATTCGCACCATGGCAGCGCGCGGAACGATGTGGCCATGACTCCAACTGGGGGCCTGCGACAACGGCAAATACTCTTGAATCGTGAAGGCGTCGGGCTCTTGGTGAACGCGCGTTCGCAACGCTGCCAACTCTTCCTCCGTAGCCGCGCCCCCAATGACTGGTTCGAAACCTGGCCGCAGCCGGCCATTGGGATACGTGGACTTCACCACAGCGCCTGTAAGGGTGGGCATTACCTGTTCGCGCGCGGCCGTTTCACCACACCACCACGACGGCAACGAGGGCAACAATAGATCTTCGTTGAGTAAACGACGGCTTAGCGCGGGCAAAAATCCGTTGATAGCAGGCGATTCGAGAAAACTTGCACCGAGCGAATTGGCGACCAGCACATTGCCCGCCCGCATTACTTGCAGCAAACCGGGAATGCCCAGGGTCGAGTCCGAACGCAATTCCAGGGGGTCGCAAAAATCATCATCCAGTCGACGCAGCACGGCATGCACGCGCTCCAGGCCGTGCAGCGTTTTCAGAAAGAGAAGATTGTCGCGAACGACGAGATCGCTGCCCTCCACCAATGTCAGGCCGAGATAACGCGCAAGGTAAGTCTGCTCGAAGTAGGTTTCGTTGTATGGCCCTGGCGTGAGCAACACAATTCTTGGCGGTGTATGCGCCGACTTGTCCGCAGGGCTCAAGCGATACAGCATATCCATCAAACGGCGATAACTCGACGCCAGATGCTGCACATGCAACTCTTTGAATGCCTCGGGAAACAGGCCTGATACGGTCAAGCGATTTTCCAGCAGATAACCCAAGCCCGATGGTGCTTGCGTGCGCTGCGACACCACCCACCAGCCACCGTCTTCGGCACGGGCCAGGTCGAAAGCAGCAATGTGCATATAAACGTCGCCAGGCGGGCGGTAGCCGCGCAGGGGACGCAAATAACCTGGATGTCCGAAGACCAAAGCGGGCGGTAGCAAATTTTCAGTCAGTAAAGACTGTTCGCCGTAGACATCAGCCAGCACCTGATTGAGCAACCCGGCTCGCTGCGTCAGGCCTTTCTCAATGATGGCCCAATCCGTGTCGTTAATGATGAACGGCAGCAAATCCAACGACCAAGGACGGGTCGGCCCATTCGCATCTGCGTAAATATTGTAGGTAATGCCGTTCTCGCGGATCTGACGCGCCACCGCTTCGGCGCGGTGATCCAGATCGGCAAAACCCTCTCTCCCCAGCAACTCGAAAAACCGCGCCCACGGACCGCGCAGCAAGGTGTCGCCGCTCTCGGTGGGCATGCCTCGCAGTTCGTCGTAATGGCCCGTGCGCGCCGGCAAGGCGGCATGCACGGCCATCGAGACGACGTCCTGGGTGGGATCGGTTTGAAACAAGAACTGAGGCATAGAGAGGGTGGCAGGAAGCCCCTGCCGGTTTCCAGGGATCAAGATCGTCTAATCGTGCCTCAAATCGAGCGTGAATGGAAACTCTCGTCCTGGCACGGCAGCGGAGACGGCCAAGGTTCCCGGGGTATGCCCCATCTGCTCAAATCGCGCCAGACGCCGGCTTTCCGCTTCATAGGAGTTGATCGGAAATGTTTCTGGATTCAGACCACCAGGATGCGCCACATGGTATTTGCATCCACCAAGCGACCGTTGATTCCAGGTATCGACGATATCGATCGTGAGCGGTACGTGAACGCCAATGCTTGGGTGCAAGGCCGACGGCGGCGCCCACGCTTTATAGCGCACGCCTCCCACGTACTCCCCGACGCGTCCGGTTGGTTGCAAGGGCAGCGCGCGACCATTCACCGTAACGACGTAGCGATTGTCGTTCAGACCCGTGACCTTGATCTCTATACGCTCAAGCGACGAATCCACATATCGTACGGCGCCCGCCGAAGATCCCTCCTCCCCCATGACGTGCCACGGTTCAAGCGCACCGCGTAACTCCAGTTGAATACCACGTACGGTCACCTCGCCATAAAGCGGAAACCGGAACTCAAAGTGCGGCTCAAACCAGGACGTATCGAAGGCATAACCCGCGTCGTTCAGATCAGACAGCACGTCTTCGAAATCCATTTTCACGAAGGCGGGCAATAAGAATCTATCGTGCAACTCGGTGCCCCAGCGCGTCAAACCTGCGGTGTATGGCGTCTTCCAGAAGTGGGCAACAAGCCCGCGCAGCAATAATTGCTGGGCCAGACTCATCTGGGCATGCGGTGGCATTTCAAACGCGCGCAGCTCAAGCAAGCCCAAACGGCCTGTCGCGCTGTCAGGTGAATACAGCTTGTCGATGCAGAATTCTGACCGATGCGTGTTGCCGGTGACATCAACCAGAATGTTGCGCAGCGCACGGTCAACCAACCACGGTGCCACGTCACCGTCCGGCAGGTCTTTGCGGCGATGCAGCGCTTGAAAGGCAATCTCCAATTCGTAGACTTGGTCATTGCGTGCTTCGTCAATACGCGGTGCCTGGCTGGTTGGCCCGATAAACAGGCCCGAGAACAAGTACGACAAGGAAGGATGATTCACCCAATAAGCCAACAGGCTCGCCAACACATCTGGTCTACGCAAGAACGGACTGTCTACCGGCGTTTTCCCACCAAGCACGAAATGGTTACCGCCGCCTGTTCCGGTGTGTTTGCCATCCGCCATGAATTTCTCTGTGGATAAGCGCGTCTCAAACGCTGCCTGGTAGAGAAACTCCGTGTGATCCACCAACTCGTCCCAATTGGCCGCCGGGTGAATATTGACTTCAATGACGCCCGGGTCCGGCGTCACTTGCAATACCTTCAGGCGAGGATCGCGTGGTGGCTGATAGCCTTCCATCACGATCTTCATGGACAGGGCGGCGGCGCTGCCCTCCACTTCGGCCACCAACGCCAAATAGTCTTCAAGGGTCTTTAGCGGAGGCATGAAAACGTAGATCACGCCCGCACGTGCTTCAACGCAAAGCGCGGTACGCGTCAGCCAGGGGGCCGATTCGAAGGGCTCAGGCACTTTGGCGGCCTTCGCGGCCCTGGCTGCGGCCGTTCCCGGATACTGACTTTGCAACAACGCGGGGGCAGGCAGTGCGCGGCGCGGCTCGAATGGATCACGATCCAATGGCATGGGCGTATCAGCCTCGGATACCCAAGGCAGGGAGTCCAGGGGTAAGCGATATCCCATGGGTGAGTCACCCGGGAACAGGTACATGCGCCCATCGCGCAGAAGCCACGGCCCGGACTCCCAGGCAGCACTGTCCAGCGCCGCCCCTTCGGCCCGCCGGATAGGCAAGGTGTAACCCACAACCGAATCAAGTTTTTGCTCAAAGACCTTGCGCAAACGAGCCCGCTCCATCTCATCATCCAGACGAGCATCGAACGGGTCGACATTCACGGGCAGACGACGCTCGCGCCAAAGGTAATAAAACACGTCTTCATAGCCTGGCACGATGAACGTGGAATCCAGACCCAATCGACTGCCGAGTTTCTGAATGAATCGTTCGGCGTCCGCCACGGTATAGCGGCTGGGCTCTCGCTCATCGGCAAACAGTGCAGGATCAGTCCAGCAAGGCTGGCCATCCTCGCGCCAGTAAATGGAAAGTGCCCACCGAGGAAGTTGCTCACCGGGATACCACTTGCCCTGGCCGAAATGCAAAAACCCGTTGGCCCCATAGCGCGCCCGCAATTTGTTCAGCAATTCTGTGGCAAAGCCGCGTTTTGTCGGTCCGAGAGCTGCCGTGTTCCATTCCGCCCCATCCCGATCTTGCACAGACACAAACGTCGGCTCGCCACCCATCGTCAGGCGGACATCCATATGATCAAGCTGATCGTCAATGTCGTGACCGAGATCTCGAATGGCCTGCCACTGCGCTTCGGAATAAGGCTTCGTCACTCGGGGCGACTCAAATACGCGCGACACTTCCATGATGTGCGTGAATTCGACCTCGGCCTCATCAACAGCGCCGGTCACGGGAGCAGCACTGCCTGGCTCGGGCGTCGCCGCCAAGGGAATATGCCCTTCACCCGCGAGCAAACCTGAAGTGGGGTCCAGCCCGATCCAACCCGCGCCGGGCAAATACACTTCACACCACGCGTGAAGATCAGTGAAGTCCACTTCCGCCCCGCTCGGCCCATCCAGCGATTTCACATCGGGCTTTAACTGAATGAGATAGCCCGACACAAAACGGGCAGCCAAGCCCAGATGGCGCAAAGCCTGCACCAACAACCAGCCAGAATCCCGGCACGACCCTGCATTTCGTGCAAGCGTTTCTTCGGGCGTCTGAACGCCCGGTTCCATGCGGATCAGATAATTCACTTCCTTGTGAATCTGCTGATTGATGCCCACCAGAAAATCAACCGTGCGTTGCTCGCGCACGTCGACGCGCTCGAGCAATTCGGCAAAGCGCGGTGTGACGTCGCCGCAAACGAGATAAGGCGCGAGCTCGCGTGCCAAACCCGCTTCATAAACGAAGGGGAAATGCTCAGCGTCGGGCTCCAGGAAAAAATCGAAAGGGTTGTAGACGGCCATTTCGGCCACCAGATCCACGGTGATCTTGAATTCGCGGGTCTTTTCGGGGAAATTCAGCCGTGCCAGATAATTTGAAAAGGGATCTTGCTGCCAATTGATGAAATGGATCTCCGGCTCAATCGTCAGCGAGTAAGAGAGAATGGGCGTGCGGCTATGTGCTGCGGGCCGTAAACGCAACACCTGTGCCGACAGACTGACCAAGCGGTCATATTTGTATTGCGTTACGTGCTTGAGTGCTACTTGAATCGTCACACTGCTCTCCGATGTATCTGAAGTGCCGCAGCACAGACCTAGGCAACGACATCATGGCTATCTGGCGGCGGGAAACAGAAAAAGCGTTCACGCAAACGCCGTGGCGCACCCTTAGCCACTAAAGCAACTCGCGTGCCAGCTTTCTGTTTCTCCCCTTTAATGCGTCTACAGCGCTAACACTTTCTGGTGCCTTATCGGCACAACGCTGAATTCACGCCTATGCACCGCGCAAGCACCTACGATGCGCACCGAATCGGGGCAGAAAAAGGTAGAGACTGAAATGAAGAATAAATGGGGGCAGGTTGAATTTGACAGCCCTGCTGCCCGCAAGCGCTAATCCCGCGCCTCCAGCCGCCGATTCACTCGAAGGGCCAGGATCGTGCATACCGAACCAGAGATCAGGTATACGCTCACAAAGACCAGGCCAAAACGGGCAGACAACCCCAACGCGACCAGTGGCGCAAACGCGGCACCCACCAGCCACGCAAGATCGGAGGTCAAGGCGGCACCCGTGTAGCGAAAACGCTTGTCGAAGTTTGCGGTAACAGCTCCGGATGCCTGACCGTAAGAAACGCCCAGCAACGCAAACCCAATCAGGATGAAGGCATCTTGCGCCATCGGCCCGCCATCCAGAAGCCACGGCGTGAACAACGCAAAAATGGCAATCAACACAGCCAGCAAGCCCAGGGTAGTGCGTCGGCCGATGCGGTCGGCAATCCAGCCTGATGCAATGGTTGCAATAATTCCGACGACTGCGCCCACCATCTGCACCACGAGCACATCATCGACATCTTGTGTGGAGCGCCATGCAATCCAGGACAACGGAAACACCGTGACGAGGTGAAAGAGCGCATAACTTGCCAAGGCTGCAAACGCCCCGATGAAGATGTTGTAGCCCTGTTTGCGCAACATTTCGATAATACCGATGGGTTCGAGCTCCCCCTCTTCCATCAGTTGCGTGTATTCCTCGGTCACCACGAGCCGCAAGCGCGCAAACAGCGCCACTACGTTAATAGCGAACGCGACAAAAAACGGATAGCGCCATCCCCAATCCAGAAATTCGGCTTCGGTCAGACTGGAATGCAAAAACAGAAAGATGCCGCTTGCCACCAAGAAACCGGTAGGCGCGCCCAGTTGGCCCAGCATGGCATACCAGCCACGGCGATCAGGTGGCGCGTTCAACGCCAGCAAAGAGGGCAGCCCATCCCATGAGCCGCCCAATGCCACCCCTTGTATGCAGCGGAAAACCGACAGCAACACGATGGAGGCACCACCAATGGTGTGATAACTCGGAAGAAAAGCGATGCCAGCGGTGGCCGTGCCGAGCAGAAAGAGTGCGATGGTCAGTTTGGCGCCGCGGCCCCACCGACGTTGCACTTCCATGGAAAGCACGGTGCCAAACGGGCGGGCGATAAAGGCGAAGGAAAACACGCCAAATGCCAGCAGCGTGCCCTCCAGGCGACTTTCAAACGGGAAAAACACCGACGGAAAAACCAACACGGAGGCAATACCGAACACGAAAAAATCGAAGTACTCGGAGGCGCGGCCAATCACTACACCGACTGCGATTTCCCCTGGGGCAACTCGAGAATGCCCGCTCGGGGCTCGTCCGGCGTCACTCGCCATTACGTTTGAAGTTGGCCCGTCGTGTTCCGTTGTCGTGGTGGACATCGTGTTCGCTCGGTTAGTGATTGATGCTTGCCCCGCCACCATCCCACCAATTGGACTGTGCTGCAACAGAAAAAAACCCCACCTGTTGCTTCTCGCAGCCCAACGCATATTTTTTACTCTTTTTAGCCTAGATTTTTAAGGAGTTCCAGCGTAGCGTTTACACATTTCCCACGGTTACGTTTCGGGTCGTATGGCGATGCCCTCCTTCCAAAGTCTCCGCGGATTGCTCCTGATACCCCTCTTGGCCATGCTGAGCGGGTGCAATATGGTTCTGATGTCCCCATCAGGCGACATTGCGCTTCAGCAGCGAAACCTGATCATCATCTCAACGGTGTTGATGCTGTTAATCATCGTGCCAGTCATTGCACTGACCTTTGTATTTGCCTGGCGCTATCGCGCCAGCAAAGAATCTCCCGCCACCGACTACGACCCCGACTGGCATCACTCCACTGTCCTTGAGCTGCTCATCTGGGCGGCACCTTTGCTCATCATCATTGCGCTTGGCGCGATCACGTGGGTCAGCACTCACAAGCTTGACCCCTACCAGCCCTTGGCGCGCATTTCGGAAGGCCGCGAGATTCCACCAGGCACGAAACCGCTGGTCGTTGAAGTGGTGGCGCTGGACTGGAAATGGCTGTTCTTGTACCCCGAGCAAGGCATTGCGACGCTCAACGAAATGGCGGCACCGGTCGATCGCCCCATTCAATTCAAGATCACCGCATCCACCGTGATGAACTCATTCTTCATTCCCGCCCTTGCGGGACAGATCTATGCAATGCCCGGCATGCAGACTCAGCTCAATGCAGTCATCAACTATCCGGGCGTTTTTGAGGGTTTTTCTGCCAACTACAGCGGCTCCGGATTCTCAGGCATGCATTTCAAGTTCAAAGGCTTGAGTCACGATGAGTTCGAACAGTGGGTCATTAGCGCACGCAAAAGTGATGACACGCTAAGTCGCGAGGTTTATCTGAAGCTTGAGCAGCCCACCGAGCGCAACCCGGTGCAGCGATTTTCAAGCGTAGCGCCCGGTTTGTTCGACGCCATTCTGAATCAGTGTGTCGAGCCAAACAGAATGTGCATGAAAGACATGATGGCCATCGATGCCCGCGGTGGTATGGGCATTCCCGGTGCCTTGAACCTCACGATGCTGGATGCCAAAACGCAAGCCCGCATTGGTCAGGCGCCAGGCACAGCGCGCAAGTATGTGGGTGCCATGTGTACCGCCGCCGACGCCTCCAGCGACCTGCGCGGGTCCGGCATGCAAACACAGTGACTCCTCGCCCCGTCCATTTACGCCATGCGCTATTTCCCAGGGATTCAAGATGTTTGACCACCTAGACGTTACCAAGCTGATTTTCGGCCGTCTGACCTGGGAAGCCATTCCGTATCATGAGCCGATCCTGTTGGTGACGTTCATCGCGGTCGCCATTGGCGGAGCGGCATTGCTGGGCGCACTTACGTATTACCGAGCCTGGGGCTACTTGTGGCGCGAGTGGTTTACCAGCATCGATCATAAGAAGATCGGGGTGATGTACATCGTTCTTGGTCTGGTGATGCTGTTGCGAGGCTTCTCAGACGCCATCATGATGCGGCTGCAGCAAGCGGTGGCGTTTGGTGACTCTACGGGCTATTTACCGCCCCATCATTACGATCAGATTTTTACTGCCCACGGCGTCATCATGATCTTTTTCATGGCCATGCCCATGATCGTCGGGCTCATGAATTACGTGGTGCCGCTTCAAATTGGCGCACGCGACGTCGCCTTCCCATTTTTGAATAACTTCAGCTTCTGGATGACCGTCGCCGGTGCCGTCCTGGTGATGACTTCGCTCTTTGTCGGGGAGTTTGCCCGCACGGGCTGGCTGGCGTATCCCCCTTTATCCGGCATTGCGCAAAGTCCGGATGTGGGGGTGGATTACTACATTTGGGCCTTGCAGATAGCGGGCATAGGCACCCTGCTCTCGGGGGTGAATCTGCTGGTGACCATCGTGAAGATGCGTGCACCGGGCATGCGCTTGATGCAAATGCCCATCTTCACCTGGACCGCCCTGTGCACCAACGTGCTCATCGTGGCCGCTTTTCCGGTGCTCACCGCTGTGCTGGCGCTACTGGCACTTGACCGATACGCCGGTACCAATTTCTTCACCACCGGGCTTGGCGGCAACGCCATGATGTATGTAAACCTGATCTGGATCTGGGGCCATCCGGAGGTATACATCCTTATCCTGCCCTGCTTTGGTGTTTTCTCAGAAGTCGTTTCCACGTTCAGCCGCAAGCGCCTGTTCGGCTACGCCTCCATGGTGTATGCCACGGTGGTGATCACGGTGCTGTCTTATCTGGTGTGGCTGCACCACTTCTTCACGATGGGATCCGGGGCCAGCGTTAACTCGTTCTTCGGTTTCACAACCATGATTATCTCCATCCCGACGGGTGCAAAGATATTCAACTGGCTGTTCACCATGTATCGGGGCCGCATTCGTTTCGAAGTGCCCATGCTCTGGACCATGGGGTTCATGGTCACGTTTGTGATTGGTGGCATGACAGGCGTACTTCTGGCCGTGCCTCCCGCCGACTTCGCACTGCACAACAGCCTGTTTCTTATCGCCCACTTTCACAACGTGATTATCGGCGGCGTGCTGTTTGGCATCATGGCAGGCATCACCTACTGGTTCCCCAAGGCGTTTGGCTACAAACTGGATCCGTTCTGGGGCAAGTGTTCGTTCTGGTTCTGGTTGACCGGCTTTTACTTCGCCTTCATGCCGCTTTATGTACTTGGCCTGATGGGCGTGACACGGCGCTTGAATCACTTCCAGGACTCTTCTCTGCAGATCTGGTTTGTGATCGCTGCCTTCGGTGCCTTCCTTATCGCGCTGGGTATCGCCAGCTTTTTGATCCAGCTCGTGGTCAGTTACCGTCGACGTGAATCGCTGCGCGACTACACCGGAGACCCCTGGAACGGACGCACGCTGGAATGGTCCACCTCGTCACCGCCGCCGCCCTACAACTTTGCCTTCACCCCGCTGATTCATGATGGCGATGCGTGGTGGCAGATGAAGCAACACAACTTCCGCCGTCCGGAAACCGGGTTCGTGCCGATCCACATGCCGAAGAACACGAGCGCGGGCGTAATTCTCGCGGCACTGAGCGCCCTATGCGGTTTTGCCCTGATCTGGCATATGTGGCCATTGGCCATCCTGTCGTTCGTCGTCCTGATCGTGGTGGCCATCGCTCACACTTTTAACTACAACCGCGAGTACTACATCCCGGTCGACGATGTGATCCGTTGCGAGGCAGAACGCTCTCTCCTACTGGCTAAACATGGCTGAAACCACCGCAATCTCCCCTTCTGGTGATGCCGGCGCGGCGTCCGGACTGCGCTTTTACGTGCCTGGCGAGCACCACCCGAAAAACGGCACTTTGCTGGGTTTCTGGGTCTACCTGATGAGCGATTGTCTCGTCTTCGCCTGCCTGTTTGCCGTGTATGGCGTGCTTGGTCGCAACTTTGCCGGTGGCCCGAGCGGCGCTGACTTGTTCGATCTGCCCTTGGTAGCCCTGAACACGTCGTTGCTGTTGTTCTCCTCAATTACGTATGGATTTGCCATGCTGGAGATGCGGCGCGGGAAAATTCACGCAACCCTGGCCTGGCTTGCCGTTACCGGTTTACTCGGCGCAGGCTTCATCGGCCTGGAACTCTACGAGTTTGCGCACCTTATTCACGAAGGCGCGGGCCCCGGTCGCAGTGCGTTCCTGTCGTCTTTCTTCGCATTGGTAGGAACTCACGGATTACACGTCACGTTCGGGATCATCTGGTTGGTCACGCTCATGGTGCAAGTCAAAAAATACGGCCTCATTGCCCCAAATCGGCGTCGCCTGATGTGCCTTTCCATGTTCTGGCACTTTCTTGATGTGGTCTGGATTGGCGTCTTCACCTTTGTCTACCTGATGGGAGTGCTGCCATGAGCACCGCTGGCGATAACCTGTCCCATTTTTCGCAAGCTGATTCGGGTGGCGACCACGATCATCATGATGACGACGACGGCGCCAGCCACGGCTCTTTCCGCAGTTACGTAACAGGCTTCGTCCTGGCTGCCATTCTGACGATCATTCCGTTCTGGCTGGTCATGGACAACGTGTTTGCAAAGTCCAGCACAACCGCCATCGTGATACTGGCCCTGGCCACCGTGCAAATCATTGTTCATGTCATCTACTTCCTTCACATGGATACCAAATCCGAAGGCGGCTGGAGCTTGCTGGCCCTGATGTTCACCTTGATACTCGTCGTCATCACGCTCAGCGGATCGATCTGGATCATGTATCACCTTGACAGCAACATGATGCCCACGACCACGCACGACATGCGAAACATGCCTTGAGCGACGACCCGACGACCCCAGCACCCCTGCACAACGACGTATTCGATACCCACCGGTTCGACGACGCGCCCCGCACGCCACGGCGTGCGGGCGCGCTTGTTGTCTGGGCATTGATGGCGGCCTTGCTCTTTGCCGCCTTTTTTGCGCTCGGAACCTGGCAGTTGCAACGCCGAGTCTGGAAACTGGATCTCATTGAGAGAGTCGAGCAACGGGCGCATGCAACGCCTGTGGCAGCGCCCGGCCCGGCGCAATGGCCGGGCGTCCGTGCGCAAGAGGATGAATATCGTCGTATTCAAGCTACCGGCACCTATCTTTACGGAAAAGATACCTATGTGCGAGCCAGTACGGCCTTAGGCAGTGGTTACTGGGTTCTCAGGCCATTCCAGCTGAAAGAAGGTGGCATTTTGCTGATCAACCTAGGCTTTGTGCCATCGGATTGGGATACAACCCAAGCCAGCCAAGCTCCCTCAGATAACGCAGAAACGACCGTAACCGGTCTTTTGCGCGTATCGGAGCCGGGAGGTGGCTTCTTGCAAAACAACGTGCCTGCGGGGAATAGATGGTATTCGCGGGACGTTCGCGCCATTGGCATGGCCCGGGGTTTGGTACCGGTAGCGCCCTATTTCCTGGATGCCGACGGCGCGCCGCCCGCCCCCGAGGCCACGGAACGCGTCTGGCCGGCTGGCGGCATGACCGTCACCCGCTTCACCAATAATCATCTGGTTTACGCCATTACCTGGTACACACTGGCGATCATGGTGTTAATTGCCGTTGTTTTGTTTGCTCGCGACGAGTCCCGTCTGCGGCGCAACGCTAGGTCAGAAGACTAATTTTTTCCGAGTGAAACGACCCTTGCCAAGCCCTGATTTGCGCTGCCCTTATAATCGGCCATGATCTTATTTTCCTCCCATGACGCGCGCGTGCGCTTTTGCCCGATCTTGTCGCAGCCCCTGGCGGTCGCATGAAAGTTCCAAAGCGACTCGTCCCCTTGCTTGAAGAAGGGCTTATCGACGAGGTTCTCGGCCAATTGATGAGCGGCAAAGAAGCGACCGTATACGTCGTTCGCTGCGGCGACGCCGAGCGTTGCGCAAAGGTCTACAAAGACGCAAAGCAGCGCAGTTTCCGCCAAGCCACGTCGTATCGCGACGGCCGAAAGGTCAAGAACAGCCGTGAAGCCCGAGCCATGGAAAAAGGCTCCCGTTATGGCCGCGAAGTTCAAGAAAAGCAATGGCAAACCGCTGAAGTCGATGCCTTGTTTCTTCTGGCCAATGCTGGCGTGCGCGTGCCGCAACCGTATATCTGCACAGATGGCGTGCTCCTGATGGAGCTGGTCACCGACGGCCAAGGCAATGTGGCACCGCGCTTGAACGACGTTGATATGTCTGAAACACAGGCGATTGATCTCTTCAAAAAGCTGCTGGATCAAGTGGTCTGTATGCTGAGCGCAGGCATCATTCACGGCGACTTGTCCGAATACAACACGCTGCTGGCTGAAGATGGCCCGGTCATCATTGACCTGCCGCAAGCCGTCAATGCCGCGGGTAATAACGAGGCCCAGGTCATGCTGGAGCGCGATGTCGACAACCTGACAGTGTTTTTCGGCCAGTTCGCACCGCAGTTATTGACCACGCACTATGGCAAAGAAATCTGGGCTCTCTATGAGGCAGGTGCCTTGATGCCTGGCGTTGCCTTGACCGGCCATTTCGACATCGACACCACCCCCGTGGCGTTGGGTGAGCTGATGGACGAAATTGAAGACGCGCGTCTTGAGATGGAAGAGTTGGCGCGCCTGGGCTAAAGACATGCTGACAATGGCGCTCTAGCTTGAGTGCCATTGTGCCCGCCATACCTTGTCTGCGATCTACGACCGCACAAACCGCCACCCAGCGTTTATTGAAGATTGCCCCAGCGCCCTATGGCAGGCTCGGCGGCAGCCCAATCCCACTGACCATCTGTTTGTTGACAGACCTGCGTGATAAACCATTGCGTCGTGGGTGCCGCTTTAGTGCCCGAAATAACCGACACCCCGACTTCTTTACATTGCGCCAGCGCATTGGTGATATTACGCACCACGATCAGCTCCCCATGTTGTTCGCCAAAGGGGAATCGGTGCTTAATGAACCAGGCACGTTTCTGACCCACATCCATTTTGCCGGCATGCTGCGCAATCACCAGTTGCTCTTCATGCTGCATGCCACGGAATACCGCGCTGATCAACGCGTCCGTCGCTGCCTGCACACCCACGCCAACCGCCACCCCTACGATGGGATTGGTGGTTACGGCGCCTGTCGCGATACCGGCGGCAGCGCCAGCGAAGCCACCCACTGAGCTACACCCCGCCAGGGTCACACCGATAAGACCGGCCGCACACAACATGCGCGCACGACAACGCCAATGACGTGCGGATGAGGGGGAGAGAGACACCTGCGAGTTCACTGCAATGAACCCCAACGTGCGGTGGCGGGTTCAGCGCTGGCCCACTTCCATTTATCCGCATCGCGGCAAATAGTGGCCACGTAGAAGCTGCTGTACAGCTTTTCTTCACGGACTTCTTCGACCGAAAAGACGATTTCCTTGCAGTCCATGGCACCCGCACTGATGATGCGATTAACCGTCACTTTGCCGCGCGCGTCGGGTTCAAGCTCAATCGTGTTCTTGCTTTCCCATGAGGCCACCTTGCCTACTGAGAGCAAGCCCGCCACCGCCGCTATGCGGTCTTGCTGCAGATCGTGGTAGTTGCGTTCAACGTACTTCACGCCAGCTTGCGCTGCCGCGAGTACGCCAAGACCAATGCCCGCTGCCACCGACGCATTGCTGGTGATCTTGCCGGCCAATGCCGTGCCGCCAATGGCGGCGGTCGTGGCGGCACCTTCGCTGAACAGCGAAGAGCATCCTGTGGACGACAGCGCTAGCGACGCGGCGATGAGGACGATTGCGGCGCGTTTGGCACGATCTCGTCGTACCGCGACACCCCGATCTATAGCACCGGGCACATGAAAGCCGTCAAGAAACATACGCATTGAATCCATCGAATAGTAGCTAGCCGCAGAGCGTTGGCGTGCACGCCGACAGGCAACCCGCAAGCGTAATTGCGCGTGAGTCTAGCATTGCGTAGCGCCCTGCCGGAGCATGCCGAATAGGTTTCTGCACCGGTGTTGCATGTCGTAGCTATATACCTACCGCTCAACGCAACATCCTGACGAAACGTATCGATTGTGCGTTCGAACGCCGCGACCATTGCGATGGCAAGATCCACGTTTCGACCGGCACAGACAGAACAGACGTTGAGAAAACGTACCGATACAGAGTTGCGTAATACTGATCGGATCATTTTGCATACTCGACGGACGCCCATCATGATTGATTCACCAGCGCTCTCATCAAATCTGCTGCTTGCCTACACGGCTTATCTGGTCGGCACCGCGAGCCCGGGGCCGAGCAATCTGGCCATCATGGGTGTCGCCATGAAAGACGGATGCAAGCCTGCATTAACGCTGGCAGCCGGCGTGGTGCTCGGTTCAATGACCTGGGGCTTGCTCGCCGCATTTGGGCTATCTACGGTGCTCGCCGCCTGGTCGGGCGCCTTGATCGTGTTGAAGATACTGGGGGGTATTTATCTGCTTTGGCTCGCCATCAAAGCGGCAAAGAGTGCGTTATCCCGAAAGGAGCTCCCCCCTGCTGCCGCTCCAGCATTCATTACCGGTTATCGGCAATGGTTCCTGCGCGGTGCCGCCATGCACTTGACCAATCCCAAGGCGATATTCGTGTGGATGACGATTGTGTCCATGGCCTTGCCGGTCAACGCCAGCATCGCAGATGCACTGCAGGTCGTCTTCAGTTGCGTCGCCATCGGAATGCTTGTGTTCGGCACCTACGCGCTGGCTTTCGCCACACCGCTTGCACGCCGCGTGTACCGTAGACTGCGTCGGATATTCGAAGGTACGCTTGCGCTTCTGTTTGGCGCCGCCGGCCTCAAGATGATCACGGCCAGCCCGCCAACACCTTGATCCAACAGGAATCCGACTATGTTCAGCCACATTCTGGTGGGCAGCAATGATCTTGATGCCGCATCGCGTTTTTACGACGCCGTCCTCATCCCCTAGGCCTCATACGGCGTCAGGTAACGCCAGACGGCGGGCCGGCTGCCGCGTGCTGGGTAGATGCCCACAACCCACTACCCCGGTTTTACGTGTATTCGCCTTTCAACGAGCAGGCAGCCTCAGCAGGCAATGGCAGCATGGTGGCGTTTCTTGCCCCAAGCCCGGCCCATGTGGATGCGGCCTATGCCGCTGGAATGGCGGCTGGCGGTTCCGACGAGGGCGCACCTGGCCCCCGTCCGCGCTACGCTGATGGCTACTACGGCGCGTACCTCAGGGACCCGGATGCCAACAAGGTTCACATCGTTTACCGAGGCGACATGCGCAAGGACTAACGCGTCCAGGATGCCAGCAGGGTCGGCAGTTGATGCATATGCTGGAATACGTCGACTACACCCACCTCGCGTAGCGCGGCCGCGTCTCTCGTATCCGGACCGCCCGGGCAATAGGCAAAGACGTGCGCCCCTGCCGCCACCCCGGCGGTCGCCCCGGTCACCGTGTCTTCCACCACGGCGCAGCGTACCGGGTCAACACCCAGCGCTCGCGCCGCCGCCAGATACACATCGGGATAGGGCTTGCTGCGTGGCATTTCGTGGCCACTGAAGACGCGGCCTTCAAAGCAGTGGTGAATGCCAACCTTGTCTAATTGCAGTTCAATCTTTTGGCGATCAGCCCCCGAGGCAACCGCGATTCGGCCTTCCAGGCTGGCGTGCAAGGCAAGCACAGCGTCGGTCGCACCGGGAATGGCAAGCAACTCGCGCTCCAATACCGCATCGCGTCGTTGACGAAACGTGCCCAGCCACTGCGCGGTCACGGGTGCACCGGTGCGAGACTCAATCAAGGATGCTTCGTCTTTGATGGCTTTGCCAATAAAGATTTGCATCGCCTCTTCGAGTGTCAGGCTCCAGCCCAAATCGTTAAGCATTTCAGTGAGGACGCGGCAGGTAATGCGCTCTGAATCAACGAGCACGCCGTCACAATCAAACAGGACGGCGTCAAAAGGAAAACCGGGCATTGGGAATCAGACTCAGCAACACGTTGGAGTCCGAAAGTATAGTGCGACGACATTGAGCGAGTCGCACGACACGCAAGAGCGCAAAGTGGCGCTTGGGCAAATATGCCCATGCAGCGATCAATCCAGCTCTTGAACGCCTCCGCCCGACACCGTGAGAATCTGGCCACTTATCCAGGAGGCGGCGGGCGAGCACAGAAACAACGCCGCATTGGCGATATCTTCCGGTCGGCCCAAGCGCCCAAGCGGCGTATGGCGCAGCATGCTCTTCTCAACCTCAGGTGTTAAGACGCTAGCCAAGGCATCCGTGCGAATGGCTCCCGGCGCAATGGCATTGACCCGAATGCCCTTGGGGCCCAGGTCAAAGGCAATGTTGCGGGTTAAGTGATTCACCGCCGCCTTGGAGGACCCGTATGAGGCCATACGCGTGTTTTTATTTTCGCCAGCCATGGACGAAATATTCAGGACGGCACCGTGGCCCGCCGTTTCCATATGGGGTGCGGCCAATTGCGCCAATCGAAATACTGCGAAGACATTGAGCTCGTAGGCCCAGCGAAAATCTGCCATTGGCATATCAAACGGCTTTGGACCGCCACCGCCCGCGTTATTGACAAGAATTGTCAGGGCGCCGAACTCGGTGACTGCCGCATCCACGAGGGCCACGAGGTCTTCTTCTTTCGTGACGTTGCACGCCACACTAAAACTCTTGCCGCCGGCTTGCGTTATGCATTCAGCCACGGCGGCGGCAGACTCAGCTTTCAAATCACTGACCACCACGGCCGCGCCAGCCTCTGCGAAAAGCAATGCAATAGCTCGGCCGATGCCGGCCCCCGCCCCCGTAACAACTGCCACTTCACCATCAAGTCTGAATTGCTTGGGATCGTACATGCCGGCACCTTGTGGGTAAGTTATATTTTTTCGCGACGCCCTGGTTCATTGTCTTTGCCGTAATAATCTTCTCCCTGCTTTTGCACGGCGCGCCAATACTCGACTTCCGCATCCATACTGCGTTGGTCATGGCACTCGACCTCTTCCGTGTACGACGCTTTCCAATCGTCGAAGAGTCGTTCGGCAAGCACGTCTGATTGTGCTTGCGCAGAAAGCTCAGGATCGAGCAATTCTGCAGGCCACTGGGTGAACCACTCTGCATCTTCCAGCCATTCGGCATCAACACCGAGTTCCTTCCAGCGACCGACGGTTTGAATGACGGCCGCTTTCGACGGGCCAAACACCCACTCATAATCCTTCAGAAAAGTCGGTTCACCGTCGATTTCAATGCCTTGTGCGGCATAGGAAAACGTATCGCGATTCTCTTTCCAAAACGTCTCCAGCTCATCAAGCGTGCGCAAGGTGACAAACATTGTGCCGTTGTCCAATAGCGTGCGCTCGGGCAGGGAGATCTCAATAGGTAGCATGGTTATTTCGTTAAACGTGAAAGAGGGTGAACGCGAGACATGATTCTGTCGTCCGACTTTAGCACTTCGGCTCATGCCGACAGTATTACGATTCACCCGGCGGCGCGTCATGACGCGCCGCCCGCTCGTTTCCTTACTTCGAACGTCCATCCTCAAGCAGCAATTGTGGCTCCGACGGTATTTTTTCGGCTTCGCGAGTTTTCCACAGCGAGAACAGCACGCCACCTGCAATCAAACCGAAGGTGATCGAAAGCGAAATGGCCGCCGGAAACTTGCCGATAAAACCCACCAGGAAGATCTTTGCGCCAATGAACACCAACACCATGGCCAGGGCATACTTCAAGTAATGAAAGCGATGAATCATGGCGGCCAAGGCAAAGTACAAGGCGCGAAGACCAAGAATGGCAAAAATATTGCTGGTGTAGACAATGAACGGGTCAGTTGTGATGGAGAAAATTGCAGGTACCGAGTCCACAGCAAACAAGACGTCGACGAATTCAATCAGAATCAGCGCCATCAACAGCGGCGTGACCCAGCGCACTTTCTTGCCCGTGACCGGATCCGCCTCGCGCACCCAGAACGCATTGCCGCGCAAGCCATCCGTAACACGCAAGTGACGCCTTAGAAACTTCAACAGGGGGTTATTGCCAATGTCAGGCGTGCTGTCGGCAATCATCCACATTTTGACGCCGGTCACGATCAGGAAGGCACCGAACAGGTAGAGCAGCCAACCGAACTTGCTGACCAGCACCGCACCCAGGCCAATCATGATGGCGCGCAAGACGATCACGCCTAGAATTCCCCAGAACAGCACTCGATGCTGATACTGACGCGGAATGCCAAAGAAAGTGAACACCAGCGCGATCACAAAGACGTTGTCCATCGACAATGACTTCTCGATCATGAAGCCCGTGTAGTAGGCCATGCCACTTGCCGCGCCCAACTGCCACCAGACCCAGGCGCCAAACAGCAGCGAAACGCTGATGTAACCGCCCGACAGCAAGAGGCTTTCCCGCACCCCGATCTCGCGGTCGTCCTTGTGCAGAACGCCCAGGTCAAACGCTAGCAGCGCGACCACGATGGAGATGAAAAGCAGCCAGCTCCAGGCTGGCGTTCCCAGAAAGTCGCCAGATAGCAACGTGAGTAAAGTGTCCATGAATATCTCGATTGCGTTTGCAAGGCGCTCATGATGTCTGTCATAACGAAACCGAGAAATCAGCCTGAAATTGAGTTAAGGTTCGGAAATTACGAAGTGAGGCCACTCATGCTTAACTACCGACACCTGTATTACTTCTGGATCGTCGCCAAAGAAGGTGGCTTCGCTCGTGCCGCCGAACACCTTGATATGGCGATCCAGACCATTAGCGCGCAAGTGCGTGAACTGGAGAAGAATCTAGGTCATCAGTTGCTCAAGCCTGCGGGGCGCGGCGTGGCACTGACTGACGCAGGACAAGCGGCTTTTGCCAGTGCAGAAAAAATCTTCCAAATTGGGCAAACATTGCCCCAAGAGGTACGAACGGCTGCCACCAAGCCAAGCATTCGTCTTGCCGTAGGGCTCTCTGACGGCATATCCAAGCTGGCCGCCCACGCCTTGCTTGGCCCGGTGCTCGATACGCCCGACTTGTATCTGACCTGCCACGAAGGAGAATTCGATGAATTGCTGGGCGAATTGGCCATGCATCATCTTGACCTTGTCTTGGCAGGGCAAGGTGCACCCGCCAACCCTAACCTGCGCTTGAGCAGTGATCGACTGATCAGCTCGCCAGTAGATTGGTATGGCCCGACAAAATTGCTGCGCAAACTGGACTCGCAAGATTTCCCACATTCGCTCGAACGCCTGCCCGTCCTGCTGCCCACTGGCCACTCCGTGCTACGACTGACCCTGGATCGCTGGTTCGAAGAGCAAGGCGTGCGTCCGAATGTCGTGGGTGAATTCGAGGACAGCGCGCTCATGTCTGTCTTTGCTGCCAGAGGCCTGGGTGTCTTTCCCATCAGCCGCTTGGGTGGAGACGATATCGGCTTGTTACGAGGTCTGCGCCTATTGGCGCGCTGCGACAGCGTTCAGGAAGAGATTTACGCCATACGTAATCGACGCGGTCAACATCACCCGCTTGTTCAGCAAATTCTGGCCGCCGCGCGGGCAGGCTCCTCACGCAAGGCTGAATAAGCCGGGCGGGGTGCCCTCCGCCCGAGTTTCTCGCCGGAGTGTCGACAAACTTCGGTTTTATCTGAATGTTTATCAACCATAGGCTGGTTTTTTAGAACTATCAGGCGTTCTATTCTGTGGCTTCATTCGTTTTCAAGTATCAGCCACCATGTTTTCCAACTCTCAATATCTCTGCGCTAGTCGTGCCGCCGGGTTCCCGCCAATGCATTGCGCCATTGCCACAGGAGCGTCGCGATGAAAAAAATCATCTGGCTGACGTTCGCCGTGCTTGCCGCCATGTTCACGGGCTTCGTCATGATTGCCCTGCAACTGACGGGATGGGCGCTTGCAACGGTGTCTTCCCTTCAAATGCCTGAGGTCGTCAACAACGCGTCGCAGTGGACGATGCCCTTGCCGTCCTGGGCCGCCCCCTGGATTGACACGGCATGGCTACAAACCATGAAGACCATGTTGATCAGTACGGTGCAAGGCTTGCACGACATTCTGCCCGCCGCGTCCAGCCTCGATGGCTGGATTTCCGCGTTGGTCTGGATTGGTTGGGGCTTTGGCATGGCTGCATTGCTGGCGCTGGCGCTGGGGATGCATTGGCTGGCCGGTCGCGGTACGTCCCCAAAACTACAGGGCTGACCCGCCCGTTTTGGCATTGCGCAAAATGCCCCGGGCAAGACCCGGGGCGCATTACGCGTGCGCTTCATTGTTGGAGGCCCCAAGCCTGGCCAAGCGGAGCGCTACCGGCACTTGCCCCACCCGAGATGCCATCGAATACCCTCGTCTCTCAGCCAAAACACCCCGTCCTGTCCGGGTTGGATACATTTTCAGCCTGAGACGAACGTTCATGTGCCAAGGGGTTAGGTACACTTCCAGACGTCTTCCGATCGTTCAGATCAGCCTTCCCCAATTCAAACTATGTCGAACCTTATCGTGCACGGCGGTACGCCTCTTCGCGGCAGTATCACCCCGTCAGCCAATAAAAACGCCGTGCTGCCTGTGCTGTGCGCCACCTTACTGACCCGAGAGCCTCTGGCATTACACGGTGTGCCCGACATCACCGATGTGCGCAAGATTCTGGATATTTTCCGTGCGCTGGGCAGTCAGGTGCATATGGATCATGCGACCGGCACACTGAAGTTGCATCATCGCGATACAGTTTTTGACGCGGCCATCCACCGGCTGCCCGAAGAGATGCGCTCTTCGATCATGTTGGTGCCGCCGCTATTGGCGCGCTTTGGCGTGGCCAGGCTTGAAGACAACGTGAAAGGTTGCACACTGGGGGTACGAGAAATTGATCCCCACGTTGAAGTATTTCGCCGTTTCGGCGGCGAAGTTGAGCGTGTAGATGGTTTTCTGCTGGTGCGCTGCAAGGGGCTGCTCACACCCAATGAACATTGGCTGGACTACGCATCGGTGACCACCACAGAGAACTTCGTACTGTGCGCGGCGGCCGCCGGCGGCGTGTCTACATTGACCAATGCCGCGTCCGAGCCACATGTTCAGGAGTTTTGCCGCTTCATGACGATGATTGGCGCAAAAATTGAAGGCATTGGCACCTCTCGCGTGACCGTGCACGGTGGCAACACCTTCACGGGTGGCGAGTTCCGATTCGACGAAGATTTTCACGAAATCACCACGTTTCTGGCGCTGGGCGCCATCACGGGCGGTGATGTCGTCGTACGCAATAGCGCGCCTGAGAACTTCCCGCTGATTGACCGTACATTCGCGAAGTTCGGCGTGACAATTACCCATGAAGATGGATGGTCGCGCGCCAGCTGTGCCGGTCCTCTGAAAGTGCAGACGCCCTTCACGAGCAACGTGCTGACCAAAGTGGAAGCCGCGCCCTGGCCCTACTTTCCGGTAGATCTGCTCCCCATTTTCATCGCGCTTGGCGTGCGTGCCCAAGGCAACGCCATGTTCTGGAACAAGGTGTACGACGGCGCGTTGGGCTGGACGGGAGAGTTGTCAAAGTTTGGCGCTCACGTGTTCTCGTCAGACCCGCACCGACTTATCACTTTCGGTGGCAATCCTCTCACGCCAGCCATCGTAGAAAGTCCCTACATCATTCGCGTCGCCATCGCACTATTCATGGTGGCGGCCAGCATTGATGGACGCTCGGAAATTCGCAACGCCACGCCTATCCGGCGCGCTCATCCTCAGTTTGTGGAGAATCTGCGCAGCTTGGGCGTGCAAGTTGAGTGGACGAGCGAAGAGTAAGACGCGTAGCGCGGCAGCCGCTAAGACTTGGTGGCTGCCGCTTGCCGCTGAAATAGGTGCTCGGCCATGAAGTCGACAAAGACGCGAAGTTTGGGCGATAGATGCCGACTCGACGGCCAAAGTAGCCGAAACGTCATGCAATACGGGTTGAAGTCATCCAGCACGGTGATGAGGCGGCCGTGATCCAGGTCGGCTCGAACCGCAATCTCGGGAAGACACGCAATGCCCAAGCCCTCTTGGGCAAAACAGACTTGAGGGTCCAGTGTGTTGGTCACCATGCTGGGCGTCAAATTGAGTTCCAGCCTTTGTCCGTCTCGGCTCAAGGGCCAGACGTCGAGTTTGCCGGTAGAGGGAAATCGATAGATCAAGCAGGCGTGCTGTGCCAGATCTTCCGGCACTTTGGGCAATCCGTGGCGCTGAAAATAGTCTGGCGATCCGATGAGGACTTTGCGACAGGATCCGATGGTGCGCGCCATCAGCCGGGAGTCTGTGAGATCGCCGCTACGAATGACCGCGTCAAAGCCTTCTTCTATAACGTCGACCAGTCGGTCTGAGCCGTCGATATCGAGCTCTATGTCCGGGTAGAGGCGCTTGAACGCCGCGAACGTTGGCATAAAGTGCTTGCCGACCGAAGGCATGCTGATACGCAGTTTTCCGCGCGGTGCGCCCTGCGTTTGCGACAGCTCCGTTTCGGCGGCTTCGATTTCGCACAAAATGCGCCGACAGCGTTCCAGAAACAACGCGCCCTCAGGCGTCAAATGGATGCTCCGCGTCGAACGGTGGAACAAGCGCACACCCAGACGCGCTTCGAGCCGCACAATGGCCTTGCTGACAGCCGAGGCCGAAATACCCAATTGCTGGCTCGCGACGGTGAAGCTTCGCGCCTCGCCAGCCCGAACAAACACGCTTAACGCCCCAAGACTATCCATGGCAGCCCCCTTGATTACGGCTCTATTCATGACATTTATGTCATAAATATTCTGAACTGTAGCCTATTTTTCATTAGCACCAAAAGACCCACACTGCCCTCAATGACGCCCTTGCCGGCAACGCAGCAACCCTGAAGGTGCTGCGTCAACAAACGCGCTGCCGCGCCACGCGGCATCCGAATTCTGGGTATGACTGAAATGGCCACCACACTCCACAACGAGCCGGTCCGCAACGACCGCCTCCCACTAACCGCCTTGCTCGCGCTTGCCATGGCGGGCGCACTGACCCTGCTGACCGAGACGATTCCCGCCGGCATGCTCTCGCAAGTAAGCCATGGACTTGGAGTTTCCGAGGCGCTGGCGGGTCAGTTCGTGACCTTCTACGCGATGGGATCCTTAGTCGCCGCGATTCCTCTCATTGCCATCACCCGAGGGTGGCGCAGGCGCCCCCTACTGCTGGCCGCGCTGGCAGGCTTGCTGGTCTTCAATACTTTCACGGCACTGACGTCCAGCTACGTGGTGGCACTTGCGGCGCGCTTTGCCGCTGGCATGGCAGGTGGCCTTGTCTGGGGCATGTTGGCGGGCTATGCCCGGCGCATGGTGCCCGATCACCTAAAAGGCCGCGCGCTCGCCGTGGCGGGGGTGGGAGCCCCGATCGCGCTGGCCTTGGGCGTTCCCGCCGGTGCGCTCCTCGGGAATTTACTGGGATGGCGCGTCACGTTTGGCTTGATGTCCGTACTGGCTGCAGGCCTGATGCTCTGGGTGCAGCGCAATGTGCCTGACTATTCAGGGCAAGCCGCGGAACAACGCATTCCCGTACTGAAAGTGCTCGTCACCCCGGGCCTGCGATCCGTCTTCGCGGTACTGGTCCTCTGGGTCGTGGCTCACAACATTCTCTACACCTATGTCATGCCCTTTCTGGCGCCAGCCGGACTGTCGGATCGAGTGGATGTCGTTCTGCTGGTTTTCGGCACCGCGTCAATGCTCGGGGTGTGGGTGAGCGGCATCTACATTGATCGGGCATTGCGCAGCCTCGTGCTGATCAGCCTAGCGCTCTTTGCCCTGAGCACCCTGGCCCTGGGCCTTGCGGGCCATCAGCCCATCGTCATCTATGTGGCCGTTGCGCTTTGGGGTTTCGCGTTCGGTGGATCACCGGCGCTTTTACAAACGGCCTCGGCCGATGCGGCCGGTTCGGGTGCTGACGTGGCGCAATCGATTCTTGTCACGATGTGGAATCTCGCCATCGCCGCGGGCGGTATAGCCGGTGGCGTGCTGCTTGAGACATTTGGCACCGTATCGTTCCCTTGGGCCATGCTGGTCTTGCTGACGATTGCCGTCGTGATCGCCTGGGGCGCCAGCGCACATGGTTTTCCAGCGCGACGACAGTTGGGGGCTGCGCTGGCGTCATAAGAACCCTGTTTAAATAGCGCTTGCCGCCTGCGTACGCCGTCGGCAAGCGCCATAATCAAGCGATGATGGCGCCCAATCAATCTTGGGGAACGAATATGGGAATACGTGGCCAGAACCGGCAAATAGATAATATTGAGTTCAATGTCAGCGACATCGCACAGACCAAAGCGTTTTACGCCGCGGCATTTGACTGGACCTTCACGGAATACGGGCCGACCTATTGCGAATTTACGGATGGACGGCTGACCGGCGGTTTCACGACGGGTGAAGCCATTCGCCCAGGCGGCCCTCTGATCATTCTGTATGCCGATGATCTTGTTGACGCAGAGCGCCGTGTTCAGGCCGCTGGTGGACGTATATCCAAACCTACGTTTTCCTTTCCCGGTGGCCGAAGATTCCAGTTTCTCGACCCTGACGGCTACGAACTGGCCGTGTGGTCGGATCAATAAACAAGCTGAACCGTCGGCATACGAAAGGTACCGTAGCGTGGGTAGAGCACCTCAGTCACCCCAGAGTTTCAACAACAAGGCGTGGGTTCACGCCCTGGCCTCTATCCCTGCTGTGCCGCAGGGTGAGGTGACCTACCACGATGCTTTCAATGCGACAGCATGAACGCCTCCCTTGAATCATCACGCCTGAAATCCCCATAAAATAAGCACTACCCTGCCAGGCGAGGCTTATAAGATCGCTGCCTGGCATTTCGTCCATCCAAACCGACCGTCGGAAATTACCTCTGCATGAATAATCAATCAGGCCAACCGACCATCGGTTCGCGCTTCAAGACGTATATGGATGCACGTCATGTGCTGCCCTGGGCAGTGGTGTTGCTGGTCGCCATCGTGCTCGCTTGGTACGGACCGATTGCACAGCTTGAGCACTACCATGAGTTTGCAGATCACCGTTCATGGCTGGGCATTCCTAACGCCGGAGATGTCCTCTCCAACCTCGGATTTGCGGTGGTGGGTTGGTATGGCTTGTCGCTCGTGCTGCACACGCGCAATAACCACAAGCTGGATGCAATCCGCCCGGGTTATGGCTTGTTTTTCTTCGCACTGGTGCTCACTGCCTTTGGTTCGGGCTGGTATCACTTGATGCCAGATAACGCACGACTGATCTGGGACCGCCTGCCAATTGCCTTGGCATGCGCAGGTATTTTGTCCGCCGTTTGGCGAGAAACCTTGGGTGATGGCCGCTGGGTCGACAAGCTCTGGGCCATTATTGCGGTCGTGAGCGTTATCTGGTGGTGGTACACGGACAACTACTTGACCGGCGATTTGCGCCCTTACCTGTACGTGCAGTTCATGCCGCTCTTGCTGATTCCGCTACTGCAATGGCGACACAAGACACCCACCCGAGAGCGCCTGTATTTTGCCGCCGCGATCGGACTTTATGTGTTGGCCAAAGCGGCTGAACTGCTGGATCATCAGATCTTCGATGACATCGCGTTGCTCAGTGGCCACACGATCAAACACCTATTTTCCGTGTTGGCGGGATTGATGGTTGCGCTTAACTACGCGCGTCGGAAGAAAGATTCGGGCAATTAATTGATCCGATTCCCAATCGACCGGCCCCCGCATCGCACTCGGAAAGAGGGCAATCGCGTTAATCTCTTGCCCCCTTTCCAGGAGTCTTTATATGGAACAGACCGTATCTGATTGGCAAAGCCGCCTCATCAACATCGCCACGGCAGGCGGACAGGATGATGCCGCCCACGACCTCAGCCATCTGACCCGTGTCTGGGGCGCCGCGAGTCAAATGCTCAGCGCGCACCCAGAGGCAGATGTGCTCGTCGTGCTGAGCGCCTGCTATTTACATGACTTGGTGAACCTGCCGAAGAATCATCCTGATCGCGCCCGTGCCTCTAGCATGGCGGCCAGCCAGGCAGTGCAGGCGCTTGCGGCACTTGGCTTTCCCTCGGAAAAGCTCTCCGCCGTAGCCCATGCGATTCAGGCCCATAGCTTTTCGGCAAACATTACACCGACAACGATTGAAGCCAAAATCGTGCAGGACGCTGACCGCCTGGATGCCTTGGGCCCAGTAGGTCTGGCGCGCATGTTCCATGTTGGCGGTGCGTTGGGGCGGGCGCTGGCACACCCTGATGATCCGCTGGCACAGCATCGCGCGCTGGATGACAGCTGCTACACGCTTGACCACATCGAGACCAAGCTGGTGCGCTTGCCTGACACCATGCAGACAAGCATTGGACGCGAGATCGGCTTGGCCAGGGTGGCGTGGCTACGCCAGTTTCGCGACGACTTCGTGGCGGGCTGGACGGGCATCCAACGCACACATTGACCTGAACGCGCCCGCGCGAAAGCGCTAGTGTGTACTCGAGGTCAAGGACGCAAGCGCCAGTTCTTTCGACAACGCCGCCGCGTGCTGCACCACTAACTCGATGAGTGTGGAAAGGCGTTCGCCTGCGAAGCGACTGACGGGCCCCGCCACGCTGAGCGCGGCAATAACCGTGTTGTCTGCATCACGCAAGGGCGCCGCCACCGCAGCGGCGCCTTCCGATACCTCACCTGATGACACGGCATACCCCTGCGTGCGCACACGAGCCAGCTCGTGCAGTAGCCGACTGCGTTGCAGCAGCGTGTGCTCGGTAAGCTTTTCCAACTGACTGCTGAGCAAGGCTTCACGCGCCTCTTCCGGCGCATAAGCCAGCAATACCTTGCCCGATGCACCGGCATGCAGCGGACGACGATTGCCAACATCGCGGTGCACCCGATCCGGTTGCAGACTGTCCCAACGCACGATGCACAAGCTTTCCAGCCCCTCGCGCACACGAACCTGCACATTCTCATTGCAGGCGCGGCCCAATTCACGCAAATGCTTGCGCGCGGTCGCGACAAACGCAGATTGGTCTTGCGCAGACACGCCAAGGTATAGCGCCTTATTGCCCAGGTAATAGGTAGGCGGCTCCCCGTTACGACGAATAAACCCCCGTTGCTCGAGGGTGTAGAGGAGACGAAACGTACGTGCCTTGGTGTTGCCTGACAGGCGGGCAAGCTCACTCACACCAACGCCGGGCCGTTGGGCAATGCGTAGCAGCAAAGCCAGCGCCTCGTCCACGGCGGCAACGGTGTAGTCCGTCATGGCTGCCCCTTATCGGCGGGTTGCCAATTGCTCACGAACATAGTCTGCCCATTGACCGGCGAACTTGCGCAGATTTGCCTGCAAGACCCGAAAACCATCGTGTCGTTCAAAACGTTCCTCGTCCATGTAGAGCTTGCGATTCAATTCGATCTGGATGCTATGACGCCCCGTTGCAGGAGAGCTATAAGCCGCCACCAGTTCAGCGCCGCGATACGGTTTGTTCACGCTGACCCGATAGCCCATATCGGTGAAGCGCTGCGCTACCCAAGCCGTGAACATCGGGTTCGCGCTGGTGCCATCGCGGTCGCTCACCACGAAATCTGGTCGGGCGATCCCTGCGTCATCGTTCATGGCATTGCCCACCGATTTCATCGAGTGGCAATCTACGTGCCAGACCTTGCCATGTTTATGCCATGCGCTATCAAGCAGGGCCTCCAGTTGCGCATGATAAGGCAGGTAATACGCGTCAAGCCGATGCCGCACCTGCGCCACACTCAGCAGACGGTCATACATGGGAACGCCAGGCAAGGCCAGGCGACGGATCAGGCCCATTCCTGCCAGGCTCTTTGCGCTGACCTGTACGGGTTCTGGCCAGGGCTCGGCCAGCAGTTCAGGGTCAATATCCAGCCGGTTGCGATTGGCGTCTATATACGTACGATGAAAATCGGCTGCCAGCAAGGTGGCGCCGTGAGCCAGTGCACCGCCCCAGAGTTCATCGACCCAGGCGTCGCACCCCGAGCGCAATGCTTCAGGTGGAGCGACGCAGTGCATATCTGGCGGCATGATCTGGCTGCTATGCGGCGAGTCCAGCACCATTGGCAGCGCGGGACCGGTAGGTTTAAGCAGGTGAAAAGCGGGATTCGTCATCGAGTTTCCTTACTGAGTGGCGGAAGGGATGGCTAGTAACCGACCCAGACGGCCAGCGCCATGGTCCCCAAAGACAGCGCGAACAAGATCACGAACAAAGGCCAGATAAAACGTAGCCACGTCAGATAGTTGATCTTGCCGGCCGCCAGAAAGGCCAGCAACATGCCCGATGTCGGGGTGATCATGTTCATGAGCCCGTTGCCAAACAAAAATGCCTGCACCACCGTCGACCCACTGACGCCCGACAGCTGACCAATAGGCCCGAGGATGGGAATACTCACAGCCGCTTTGCCTGACGTTGACGGAATCAGCACATCCAGCACCATTTGCACCAGCACCATGCCTTGGGCTGCCAGCATCTCTGAATGCCCTTCTATCAAGGTGGAGAGTTGATGGATAACCGTATCCAGCACCAGGCTCTCGGTCAGAATCAAGTTGATGGCTTCGGCAAGCCCGATCAACAAGCCCGCCAGGATCATGTTCTTCATGCCGTCCAGAAAGGCATCGCAGGCCTCGCGCGCAGGCAAACGCGCCACAATGGCAATGACCGCCGCGACGACGATGTAGAAGGCACTCAGTTGCACATTGCCCCAGTGCCAGCGGGACGAACCAAGCACCAGACCCACGACGCTCAGCGCCAGCACGCTCAACACCAGCATGTGTCGCCACGACAAACGCGTTTTATGGTCAATATTCTCTGCCGTGACATGACCGGCGCGACGGGCATGCCAGAGCACATAGCCAATCCCCAGAATCATGAACACGACGAACACCAGAATCCGCAGCCATGCGCCGCTCAACGGCGCGACCTGCACCAGAGGCTGCGCCACATTCAAAGCCAAAGGATTGGTAATCGACGCCAAGTAGCCAATTTTGGCCGCGATAGTGACCAGCGCAGTCGCGTAGAGCGGACCCAGCTTCAGTCGGTCCGCCAGCACCAGCATCATCGGAATGACCACCAGGTATTCCGATATCAGGCCAAGAAAGGTGCTGCCACACGCAATCGCCAACATAAGCAGCGGTGTCAGCCAAAACACATTGCCGCGTGTCAGGGCCAGCAAACGTTCAATACCGGCGTCAAGTGCACCCGTTTTACGCAAGACTCCGAACATGCCGCCGACGAACATCACCATAAAGATCAAGGCCGCCGACTTGGTAAGCCCGGTCGGAATGGCGCTGACGGCGGACACAAAGCTGGATGGGTAGGCTGCCTCGGGCCCACTCTTGCGCGGCGCGGTTTCCAGCAATTGCATCAACGACGTGTCTTTATCAATGACCTGGTAGGTGCCCGGCACAACCAGTTTGCCCTGCCGCTGAAATTCGCCGGAGTTCAGCAAATAGGTCAACGCCATGGCCAGGCCGGTGATGATCAGCATCATCACAATAGGATGCAACATGCGCCCGTGTGGACGCGCAGCAGCAGGGGCGCCCGTGTCGACGGTGTTGGGGGTGATCTCCATGGGGGCCTCAGACAGAGATGGCTATGCGTAGAAAAATCTATCGTCTCTTACAGCGATACGAAACAATCGCTTCATGGGCGCTAGAAATACCATCCAATGTCTTAATAACTACTGAATAAACAATAGATTAGTCATTTATCCAGCGAATTCTTATTTCGTTTCATTGAATGAAACGAAACGAATTTATCTAAATAGTCTTAGGGCAGCAGCCGTGCCTGCCTTCATCCGGGTGGCCCACCAAGGGCAATCGGCGGCTCTTACGCCTGCGTCTGTTGCAGGCCGCCTGAAACCCCGCAGATCTACCGCTGACTCGCTGCGATATGATTGACAGTTGATCCGCCGTGCAATCGCGCTTCAAAACCGAAGGCCGGGTTTGAAGGGCATGGGGCTTGATCAAGTGAGTCGCGCCGCGCGTCATGACGTGCAGCCCGTCACGCGGGACATCGATTTGATGTTCTGGGGGACAATGGCCCGGGTATCACTTTTTCTATTGCACAATTGCCCGTCGGTATCATATGGAGCTGGCCCAGGCATGAACGTCTGCCCGGGTCGACATCGGGTTGTCGCAAGCAAGACTTCGTCAAACAAGAGCGAAGCTCGCGTTCAATGCCCCAAACATCGGGTTGCCTCGATCGTGTTCGCGCCGCCACCGCCTTCGACTCTGTCGAGCGCCCTGGCCCCGCATAACCTTGTCGAGGCCCGGAGTAGCCGGTTACGTATTTATAGCGACACCCAATAACTGACTCACTACACTTGCATGCTGCGTGAACCACCCGCAAACATACTAATTGCCTAAGAGATCAATAATGGCTAGCGACAAATCAAAAATTATTTACACCCTGACAGACGAAGCGCCTTTGCTGGCAACGGCATCGTTGCTGCCTGTCATCAAAGCTTTTGCTGCCCCGGCGAACATCGACGTCGTTACCAGTGATATCTCGGTAGCCGCCCGCATCCTGGCAGAATTTCCTGAGAACCTGACCGAAGCGCAGCGCGTGCCGGACAACCTCGCCGAACTCGGGCGTCTCACGCAGTTGCCGGAAACAAACATCATCAAGCTGCCGAACATCAGCGCATCGGTGCCGCAATTGATCGCGGCCATCCGTGAACTGCAATCGCGCGGCTACAACATCCCCGACTTCCCAGAAGATCCCAAGACCGACGAAGAAAAGGCCATTCTGGCGCGCTACTCCAAGGCGCTGGGCAGTGCCGTCAACCCGGTCTTGCGTGAAGGCAACTCGGATCGTCGTGCCCCTGCCGCTGTCAAGCGCAACGCACGCAAGAACCCGCACTCGATGAGCAAGTGGAGCCCGGCTTCGCGCACGCACGTCTCGCACATGCATGGCGGTGATTTCTACGCCAGCGAAAAGTGCCTCACGCTGACGAAGGCTTGCGACGTCAAGATGGATTTGGTCACCAAGAGCGGTGAGACCATTCTCTTGAAGCCGAAGGTTTCGTTGCAGGAAGGCGAGATCATCGACAGCATGTTCATGAGCAAGAAGGCGCTCTGCGACTTCTATGAAGAGCAAATGGAAGATGCGCGTGAAACGGGCGTCATGTTCTCGTTGCACGTGAAAGCCACGATGATGAAGGTTTCGCACCCCATCGTCTTCGGTCACGCTGTCCGCATTTTCTACAAAGACGCGTTTGAGAAGCACGGCAAGCTGTTCGAAGAGCTTGGCGTCAACGTGAACAACGGCCTGAGCAGCATCTACGAAAAAATCGAAAGCCTGCCGTCGTCGCAGCGCGACGAGATCATCAAAGATCTGCACGCCTGCCACGAGCACCGTCCAGAACTGGCCATGGTGGACTCCGCCAAAGGCATCTCCAACCTCCATGCACCGAACGACGTGATCGTCGATGCATCCATGCCTGCCATGATTCGCCTGGGCGGCAAGATGTGGGGTGCGGATGGTCGTCCGAAGGACACCAAGGCAGTCATTCCCGAAAGCACCTTCGCCCGTATCTACCAAGAGATCATCAACTTCTGCAAGACCAACGGCGCGTTCAACCCGGCCACCATGGGCACCGTGCCCAACGTGGGCCTGATGGCGCAAAAGGCTGAGGAATACGGCTCGCACGACAAGACCTTCGAAATCCCCGAAGACGGCGTCGCTCGCATCGTCAACCTGGACGGCACCGTTCTGCTGGAACAAAACGTCGAGAAAGGCGATATCTGGCGCATGTGCCAGGTGAAAGACGCCCCGATCCGCGATTGGGTCAAGCTTGCCGTGAACCGTGCACGCCTGTCGGGCATGCCCGCTGTGTTCTGGCTGGACGAGTACCGTCCTCACGAAGCTGAGCTGATCAAGAAGGTTAAGACCTACTTGAAGGACTACGATCTGACGGGTCTGGATATTCAGATCATGTCGCAAGTGCGCGCCATGCGCTACACGCTGGAACGCGTCATTCGCGGCAAAGACACCATCTCGGTCACCGGCAACATCCTGCGCGACTACCTGACTGACCTGTTCCCCATCATGGAACTGGGCACCAGCGCCAAGATGCTGTCGATTGTGCCGTTGATGGCTGGCGGCGCCATGTTTGAAACCGGCGCGGGCGGCTCGGCCCCCAAGCACGTCAAGCAATTGGTCGAAGAGAACCATCTGCGTTGGGATTCGCTGGGCGAATTCCTGGCATTGGCCGTGTCCCTGGAAGATCTGGGCATCAAAACGGGCAACAAGAAGGCCACGATTCTGGCTGAAACGCTGGATACCGCGACGGGCATGCTGCTCGACAACAAGAAGGGCCCATCCACACGTACGGGTGAGCTCGACAACCGCGGCAGCCATTTCTATCTGGCGATGTACTGGGCGCAGGCCTTGGCAGCACAAACGCAAGACAAGGAACTGCAAGCGCATTTCGCACCCTTGGCCAAAGCATTGGCCGACAACGAAAAGCAAATTGTCGAAGAGTTGTTGTCCATTCAAGGCAAACCGACCGACATCGGCGGCTACTACAAGCCTGACATGGAAAAAATGAGCGTAGTAATGCGCCCCAGCACCACCTTCAATGCCGCACTGAGCAAGGCGTAAGCCTGAGCGAGTGCGGGTCGCCTCGCCGGGCAATGCCAGAACGTTTGGCACATGCCCGGCAGTCGACACAATAGTTCTGTAACGCCAGTCAACCTTCGCCTGACTGGCGTTTTTCTTTGGGCGTCGCGCGCGCTCCAGGTGTGTAATCGTTCAGATTGTTCCGCGCGCCTGCCACGCGACGAACGCTCTCGGCGAGACATCCCGCACTGTCAGCTAGCTCACAATGCGTTGAATTGGCCACGCTCACCGATTACGCGGCCTGATAGCCCAGCAATGCACTGACGACGTCAGCTTCCCGGCGAACGGCCTGCGCGATGGGGCCTTCGGGCGAGGCATCAAAACCGCCTGTGGCGCCCAACGCTGACAACACGGCACAAGGACGCCCCGTGTGGTCATACAGCGGCGCCGAGACGGCGCTGATGCCTTTCAAATTGGTATCGCGCACGCTGGCGCAATGTGCCTGTCGTACCGATTGGCGCAATTGCCCTATTGGGTCGTCTGGATCAAGCTGGGCTCGCAAATCGGCAGGTGCTACCGCCAATTCGGCTTCTGCCAGTTCGCGCACTCGCGCGTCATCCAGCAGCGACAAGAAAGCGCGGCCAGTGGCTGACCAAAGCATCGACAACACCGAGCCGATGCGCACATTCACGGTCACGGGGAGCCCGGGCTCTTCAAAGCGAACGATGGTGGGCCCCATATTGCCCATCACAGCAATAAAGCAGGTCACCCCCAAGCTCTCACGCAGCCGGATCAAAGACAGTTCGGCCAGGCGAATCGGGTCAGCTTGCCGCATGGCAGCCAGGCCCAGAAGAATGGTCTCCAGACCCAGGTAGTACTGCTGGGTGGCAGTGTCCTGCGCCACAAGGCCTTCTTCCACCAGACTGGCCAGATAGCGGTGAACTTTCGCCGGGCTCTCACCCACATGCTCGGCCAATAGCGTAATGCTGGCCCGACCTCCGAGGCGCCGCAGTCCCTTGAGTACGGCCATGCCGGTTTCCGCCGCTTGCACGCGCTGACGGCGCTCACGCGGGCGAACCACTGGCGTGATCGGGTCGGACACAGGTGGGAACGCTTTTTTGCTCATGGGATGACGGGTAAGGCCCTGTGGACAAGATTAAGTGAGCTGCAGGTTAACCCATGTTGGCGATATTACGCATTGCGTATATCATTTACGCAAATCTAAAAAACAGCCGAATTACTCGGCCCAGGAGACAACATGCGTACCTCTTTCTTCAAACATCGCCTTGCCATGGGCGTGGCCGCTATTACCTGTTTGGCCTCGTCCGTGGTCGTGGCTGCCGACAATTTCCCCACTAAACCAGTCCGGTGGATCGTCCCTTATGCGGCGGGCGGCGGTTCTGATTTCCTGGCCCGCACTATCTCGCAGGGCTTGTCCACTCGCCTGGGCCAACCCGTTGTTGTCGAGAATAAGCCGGGTGGTAATACGGCGATTGGCGCGTCGGAAACGGCTCGCGCACAGCCAGATGGCTACACGATTCTCTCGGCGGACAACGGCACGCTGGTGTTTAACCCGGTGCTCTACAAGAAGCTGTCGTACGACGCCGTGAAAGACTTGGCACCGGTGACCTTGTTGGGGCGTTTCCCCATGATTCTCGTTGTCGGGCCGGCAATCAAGGCCGATACGGTGCAGAGCTTTATCGCGGAGGCAAAGTCGCGCAAAGAGGGCCTGGACTATGGCTCTGCGGGCGCGGGCAGCCCGCATCATCTGGCGATGGAGTTGTTGAAAGTAGAGGCGGGGCTGAACCTGGTTCACGTGCCCTACCGTGGCGCAGCACCTTCGTTGGCAGATGTGGCCGGCGGGCAGATTCCAGCGATGATGGTGGATCTGGCGGCAGGTGCCGGGTTTATTCAGGGTGGCAAGGTACGTGCGCTGGCAGTCGCCAACCCAACCCGCCTGCCACAGTTGCCCAACGTTCCCACGTTCGCAGAAATCGGCTACAAAAATGTTGAGGCCGCCGCGCTGGTTGGCATTGTTGCTCCCGCAGGCACGCCACCACAAATGATCGACGTGCTCAATAAGCAAGTGGTCGCGAGCATTAATGAACCCGCCACGCATCAAAAGCTTCTCGATTTCGGTATTGAGCCAGTGGGTAATTCACCTGCGCAGTACGCGGAGCTGCTGGAAAACGAACGCACGCGCTGGCACAAGCTGATTCGCGATCTGAACATTACGCTGGATTAAGCGCCAGTTGCCCGTCACGCACCCAGGCCTTATTCCCGGAGAGATATCCATGAACCCCAACTCGTCTACGTCCGGCACGTCCGGCTGTCCTATCGATCACGCCGCGCTGTCCCGGGCAAGCACTGGTGGCTGCCCAGTCAGTGCCTCGGCGGCCGAGTTCGACCCGTTTGGTGATGGGTATCAACAGGACCCGCCGGAATACGTGCGCTGGGCGCGCGAGCGGGAACCTGTTTTCTATAGCCCAAAGCTGGGCTATTGGGTCGTGACGCGCTATGACGATATCAAGGCTATTTTTCGTGACAACATCACGTTTAGCCCGTCGATTGCGTTAGAGAAAATCACGCCGACAGGACCGGAAGCGAACGCGGTGCTGGCGTCTTACGGTTATGCCATGAACCGTACGCTGGTCAACGAAGACGAGCCCGCGCATATGCCGCGCCGCCGCGTCTTGATGGAGCCATTCACACCGGAGGCGCTTAAACACCACGAGCCGATGGTGCGCTCGCTCACACGGGAATATGTAGACCGCTTCATCGACAGCGGCAACGCGGATCTGGTGGACCAGATGCTGTGGGAAGTGCCATTGACAGTGGCGTTGCATTTTCTGGGTGTGCCCGAAGAAGACATGGACAAGCTGCGCACGTATTCCATTGCGCACACCGTGAATACCTGGGGTCGCCCCTTGCCGGAAGAGCAGGTGGCGGTGGCACATGCGGTGGGCAATTTCTGGCTGCTGGCAGGAAAGATTCTGGACAAGATGCGCTTGAATCCGGATGCCCCGGGGTGGATGCAATATGGGCTGCGCAAGCAGAAAGAGCATCCGGAGGTCGTGACGGATTCGTATCTGCATTCGATGATGATGGCGGGCATTGTGGCCGCCCACGAAACCACGGCGAATGCGTCGGCCAATGCCATCAAGCTGCTTCTGCAACACCCTGATTCCTGGCAAGAGTTGTGTGAAGACCCGAGTCTGATTCCCAACGCGGTTGAGGAATGTTTGCGCCACAATGGTTCGGTGGCTGCCTGGCGCAGGCTTGCCACGAAGGATGTCGAGATTGGAGGGATTGCCATTCCTGCCGGCTCAAAGTTGTTGATTGTGTCGTCGTCGGCCAATCACGATGAAGCGCATTTTTCCGACGCTGATCTGTTTGATATTCGGCGCGACAATGCCAGCGATCAACTAACGTTCGGCTATGGCGCCCATCAATGCATGGGAAAGAATCTGGCGCGCATGGAGCTCCAGATTTTCCTGGAAGAGTTGACGCGTCGACTGCCGCATATGCGTTTGGCGGAGCAAGCGTTTTCTTATGTGCCGAACACGTCGTTTCGCGGGCCGGAGCATTTATTGGTGCATTGGGACCCGAGCCTGAACCCTGAGCGCCTGAACCCTGACGTACTGACGTTGCAGCAGACGCTGTTGCTGGGGGAACCTTCAGCGCGTGCGATCAGCAGGCATGTGATGGTTGAGTCGGTGGCGTCTGCGGCACACGGCATTATGAAGCTTCGCCTGGCATCAACCGATGGCAAGCCTTTACCGCGCTGGACGCCGGGATCGCATATTGATGTGGATTGCGGTGAGACGGGGCTGTCGCGACAGTATTCGCTTTGCGGCGATCCTGCAGAGACGAATACCTTTGAAATCGCGGTGCTGAAGGAGTCAGAAGGCCGGGGCGGTTCAGCCTGGATTCATGAAAATATGACGCCAGGCATGCGTTTACGCATCCGTGGGCCACGCAATCACTTCCGTCTGGACGAAGGGGTGCAGAAGGCGATTTTCATCGCAGGCGGCATTGGTATTACGCCGATTAGTGCGATGGCTCGTCGTGCCCGCGCATTGGGCATTGAGTATGAGCTGCACTATAGCGGGCGCGCACGCGCCGGTATGGCGATGTTGGACGAGTTGGCTGCGCTGCATGGGGCTCGCTTGCATGTTCACGCCAGTGATGAGGGGTCTCGCAACGATTTCGATGCGTTGCTAGCGATGCCGGATGCCAGCACGCAGATTTACGCTTGCGGGCCGCAGCGCATGCTTGATGCGCTGACGACGGCCTGTAGTGGCTGGACGGCTGATGCGCTGCGGGTGGAGCATTTTCATTCGAAGCTGGGCACGCTGGATCCGGCGAAGGAACACGCGTTCGATGTTGAGCTCAAGGACTCGGGCATTGTTATCACGGTGCCCGCCGATCAGACCTTGCTCGCCGCCTTGCGCGGAGCCAATATTGATGTGCAAAGCGATTGCGAGGAAGGCTTGTGTGGGTCTTGCGAAGTGCGGGTATTGTCTGGCGAGGTGGACCATCGCGATGTGGTGCTCACGAGTGCAGAGAGACTGGCGAATACGAAGATACTGACTTGTTGCTCTCGGGCAGTGGGGCAGCGGATTGTGTTGGAGCTTTGAGCGTTGGATTGATGCGTGAGGGTTGCACGCACATCCACCTTCGTGGTTCTTTTGACGCTGTTTGAATCTTTGCGGATGTTGGCGCGATCCATTTCCTTACGCTTCGAATGCAAGGTCTATTGCGTTCAGAAGATCTTGCAGGCTTGCCGTCATCGGCGGCGCGGGCCGCGCGATGTCGGCGTTGAGTTTTCGATTTACGGCGACGCCACCAGCGCGTCTCGCAACCACGCCAGGAAGGTGTCGCTCTGCCTGGTTTGAGGGCGCCCTGGCGCAGGCACGGCACGCAGCTCGTCTGCGAAACGCACACATCCGTATGGGGCGACCAATGTCCCGTCTTGCAATTCGCGCGAGATAAGACGGCGTTCAACCAGCGCCACGCCCAGGCCGGATAGAGCCGCCTCAATGCATAGATGGGTGTGAGGAAATGCAAGTTTCTCGCCACGAGCGACGGATTTACCCGTCAACGTTTCCCATTGATTCCATGCGCTTGAGGTGTATTCATGCTCGATGCGGGCTCGTCTCGCCACGGGCCGCTTTGCGTACTGGGGGGTGCATACCACCGCGAAGCTCACGGGGGCCAGGGTGATGGAGCGACGCCTATCGGCGTCGCCATAGCCCGATAAGTCCCACGCCACAATCAGGTCAGCACCTTCGTTGCGCATTTCGCGCGCGGAGGTCATGGATAACCGGATGCGAATGTCCGGGTGCTTGCGGTAGAACACGGCCAGTTGCGGCACCAGCCAGCGCATGGCGAAGGTGGCACTGCAGGCGACGTGCAGGCCCGGGCTTCTGGACTGCTGGCCCAGATGATCGTAGGCACTTTCCAATTGATCAAATGCAGCACGTACCGAGGCGTAGAACGTGGCACCTGCTTTGGTCAGTTGCAGACCGGTACCGTCTTTGTCGAACAAAGCAAGGCCTGCATGCTCCTGCAATAGCTTCAGGTGCCGACTGACGGCGCCGTGTGTGCGACACAACTCCTCGGCTGCTCGCGTCACTGAACCCGTGCGGGCAATGGCCTCGAACGCGCGGAGCGCGGCGAGTGGCGGCAAGGATCGCATTGTTTTCCTTCTGTTAGAAAAACTGACGAATACATTGAAAAACTGCATTTCCCGGTGCACTGTAATTTTCTAGCATAGCGGCTATTCCTTGGGAGAAATTGAAAAGTACTCCCAAACTTTGGGCCACATTTGGCGCTATGGGAATACGTTTAATTTCTTCAATTATCTGACAGTCGGGAGCACAACACCATGCACATTACGAACGTCCTCGCAAGTGAGGCGCTGGATAGCCGGGGCAACCCCACCGTGGAGGTGGAAGTTCATCTGGAAGGCGGCGCCACCGGATTGGCGTTGGTGCCATCAGGCGCATCGACCGGACAGCGCGAGGCCCTGGAACGACGTGACGGTGATCTTGCGCGCTATTTGGGCAAAGGCGTGCAAGGAGCCGTGCTCTCAGTCAATACGGAATTGCGTGACGCGTTGGTAGGCATGCGGGCAGACGATCAGGCGGGCGTTGACCTGGCAATGATCGCCCTGGATGGCACGGCAGATAAAAGCCGTCTCGGGGCCAACGCCATATTGGGTGTGTCCTTGGCAGTGGCGCACGCCGCCGCAGCAGCCCGGAAAATTTCACTCTGGCGGCATGTGGGTGGCGTGCAGGCACAGGTGCTGCCGGTGCCGATGATCAACATCATCAATGGCGGCGCACATGCCGATAACCCGTTGGATTTTCAGGAATTCATGATTCTGCCGACGGGAGCCGATAGTTTCTCGCAGGCGATGCGTATGGGGGCCGAGGTTTTTCACGGGCTGCGGCTGGCGCTCAAGGCGGCAGGTCATAGTGTGAATGTGGGAGATGAAGGTGGGTTTGCACCGAGCTTGCGTTGCGCGCCAGAAGCGTTGGACTTCATCATGGCCGCGATTGAAGGCGCTGGTTTGCGACCCGGCTCGGATGTCGCGCTGGCGCTGGATCCGGCGGCAAGCGAGCTGTATGACAACGGCAACTATGTGTATCGCGGCGAAGGGCTGATGCGTAGCCGCGATGCACAGGTCGATTATCTGACGCAGCTTGCCCGGGCCTACCCCATCGTTTCAATTGAGGACGGTATGGCGGAAACCGACTACGTCGGTTGGCAGGTGCTGGGGGCCGCGCTCGCCAATACGTGCCTACTGGTGGGCGATGATGTGTTCTGCACCAACCCTGCCCTTTTTGAAGCTGGCATTGAGCAGGGCGTAGCCAACGCGATTCTGGTCAAGATCAATCAAATAGGTACGTTGACCCAGACGTGGGAAGTGTTGCGGATGGCGCAGCGAGCAGGCTATGGCGTGGTGATGTCACACCGCTCCGGCGAAACGGAAGACACCAGCATCGCAGATCTTGCGGTAGCGGCCAATTGCGGCCTGATCAAGACGGGCTCGCTGTCGCGGGCCGACCGAACGGCCAAGTACAACCGACTGTTACGCATTGAGCGGGAGCTGGGATCGGCAGCGCAATATGGCGGGGCGAGCTTGCCTTCGCGGCTGAGGACTGCGGCGATGAAACAGCCATAATTTTGCTGAATTCGCGCACCAATTTGGGGCAAGCCCGAGAACCGTTCAGCCTCTAGAAAGCCTGCGGAGCAATGGGGCGCGACCGCTATAATCGCCGCTCTATGCGATATCGAATTCCTTCCCTTAACGCACTGCGCATCTTCGAAGCCGTGATGCGCAGGGGATCACTTCGCCAGGCTGCCGACGAGCTCTGCTTGACGCCTCAAGCGGTCAGCCAGCAACTCAAGCAGTTGGAAGCGTCGCTGTCTCAAGAGCTTTTCGTTCGAGGCACGCGCAGTGTTACGCCCACGAAGGCGGCGCTCAAACTTGAAGCGTATGTGCGGCGCGGCCTGGACGATATTGCAGAAGGCATTGACGCGTTAAAGATCATGCGCGACAACCCGAAACTGCACCTGTACGTCAGTCCTTACTTCGCCACATACCTGGTCAAGCAACTCGGTCATTTCAGCCGCGATCATCCCGGGCTGGAGCTGAGCATGCTGGTCGGCGTCGACATGATCGACCTGGACGAATTGGAACAGGTGGATGCGGTGATCAACTGGAGTTATGGCGAGCCTTCTGCGCTCGATATTGTGCCGCTCATCGAAGATCGCAAAGTGTTGGTTATTGCGCCGGAATTGCAAAAACGCGTGCCGCTCAATAATCCGAACGATTTGCCTTTGCACTCTTTGGTGGCACCGCTATTGGCCAATAGCTTGTGGAAGGACGCGCTGGAGCTGCTGGACGTGCCTGCCCGCCCGCCGAAATCCGTGCTTGCTCTGCACACGCATTCCGCCATGCTGGAAGCCACTATTGCGGGGCTGGGTGTCGGCTTCGTGTCGCATCGCGATGCGTTAAAAGAGATTGCCGCAGGCACCTTGATCGCCCCATTTGGCATTGATTTGATGGCGCAACTGCCACTAGAAAAAACACCCCGCTTTTCGCTCTTGTACAAACACGACAAGCGCGACAGCGAGGTGCTCAAGCATTTCCGGGAATGGTTGCTTTCCTACGTGTGCCAAGAAGACAAAATCGGCTACCACTCCCGCTTTCACAGGCCTGAGTAGCCGATATTTCCTCTTACGGCATCAAACTTGCGGACTCGGCGCGTCTCCACGCATTGGCTTGCCCGTGCGATCAGGACTGTAGAGAATACCGACGATGCCCACCACGGCTGCCAGCATCAAGTAATACGCTGGCATCAGCGAGTTGCCCGTCATGTCGATCAGCCACGCATTGAGCAGCGGTGCCGTTCCGGCAAACAAAGCAACGCAAACGTTGTAGCTGAGGGCCATGCCGGTAAACCTGACTTTGGTATGAAAGAGCGCGGGCACGGCTGAGTAAATGCACGACAACAACGCGGCCAGACACAGGTTCAGCACAATCAGCGCACCCACTTTGGCGGGCATGCTGCCCGTCATGATGAGATTGAAGCAAGGGATGGCCAGCACAACGACGGCCAGACTGCCCAACAACATCATGGTCTTGCGCCCGATACGATCAGCCACCATGGCCAGCACCGGAATCATGCAGACCAGCAAAAACTGAGGGCCCAAGGTCATCAAGAAACCGGTAGTCGGTTCCAGTTTGAGCGTGCTGATCAGATACGTGGGGGTATAGGTCACGACAGTGAAGAGCGTCACGTTCGTCACGATGATCATGGCACCGGACTGCAACAACGCGCCACGATGCGAACTAAAGAGTTCTTTCCAGTTCACCTTCGGCTTTTTGCCTTGCTTGCGCAATGCATCAAAGGCTGGCGTTTCTTCAAGATGGTTACGGATATACAGGCCAATAGCGCCCATCGGCAGCGCCAGCAGGAACGGCAGGCGCCATGCCCAGGCGTCAATTTGCGGCGCGGTGAAAAAGTACGAGAGTAAGGCCGCAGTAGTTGCACCGAAAAAGAAACCGCTGATGCAGCCGACTTCGATCCAACTGGTCACGGTAGTGCGATTTTTGTCGGAACAGTATTCGGCCACGAAAATGGCCGCTCCGCTGGCTTCGCCCCCGGCCGAGATGCCTTGCAGCAGACGCAGTGCCACCAACAAGATCGGGGCGGCAATACCGATGGTGGCGTATGACGGAATCAAGCCAATGGCAAAGGTGGCGCCCGCCATCATGATGATGGTCACGGTCAGCACATTCTTACGCCCGTATTTGTCGCCCAACGGGCCAAAAATAAGGCCGCCAAAGGGACGTGACAAGAACGCCACCGCAAACGCGGCCAATGAGGCGATCAGTTGCACGCTAGGCGAGCTCGCTGGAAAGAAGACGCGGCCAAGAATGGCCGCCAGGTAGCCATATACCGAAAACTCAAACCATTCGACAAAGCTCCCCACGACGGAGGCGATGACGACCCGTCTGATTTCATTCGGACTGACTTCGCGCAACGGCTGCGCAGGCACTTCGCCGCTCTCGCGGGGGTACTGCTCGGCGGTTGCCGCCAATGAGGAAGCTGCGTTCATTTTTCCCACTTGATCGTAAGTTAGTTTTCCTCCCCTATATGATTTAGGGGAGGGTTACCTCATCAAGCCCGAATAGGCCTGTTACTTCGAAAACACATGCGGATAATCCAGCTTGGCGCGTTCAAGACTGATATAGCCATTGGCGACGTCGTCACGCACTTGCGCAGGCGTTCGAGCGCTGGCCTGGCCGTTTCCGCCACCACCGGGCAAAGACAGGACCAGCCTGCGACCCACGGGAACTTCCTGTTTGCCCTTGGCACGCAATACCGTGCCATCGTCCAGCGCGACAGCGCCTAGCGCGCCGGAACCTGCGCCGTTATGACCCCGAGCCGCATAATGCACCCGATCAAACATGGCGTTCAATGAGAACTGATAGCCATCCTTGGCGGCGATTTCAATGCATTGCCCCAAGCCGCCACGAAACTGCCCAGCACCACCGGAATCCTGACGCAGCTCTTTGCGCCAGAACACCAGAGGGCCGATGCTTTCGGTGACCTCAATAGACATGGTGTGAACGCCGCTGGGAAACGCCGTAGCGCTCAAACCGTCCAGCGTGGGGCGGGCACCGGTGCCGCCTGTATTGAATACCAGCATTTCCGTGCGGAATTGTTCGTTCGCCGGTGTGGCACCTTGCAAGCGCATTTGCAGATTCCACAGTGCGCTGGCGCCTTCGGCCGGAATGACATCTGGGCACAAGGGCTGCAAGGCACCCAGAATAACGTCGGGAATCAAGTGACCCAATACGTGGCGAACCGACACTGGAGCGGGACGCTGCGCATTCAAAATCGAGTGCTCTGGCGCCGTGATCACGAAAGGACGCAAAGACGCCCAGTTATTGGGAATCTCGGGCGCAATTGCGCACTTCAAGGCATAGCAGGCGTAGGCGCGGGTGTAAGTCAAAGGCACGTTAATGCCATAACGACTTACACCGGACGTGCCAGTGAAATCGGCAAGCATGGTGTCGCCCTGCGCCTGAACGCTGACGACCAGATCAATAGGCGACTCATAGCCATCTACGGTCATCGAGTACTGATGAATGCCTCCGGGAATAGCGGCGATGCGTTCGCGCGTGGCGCGCTCGCTGTGTTCGAAGATGAACGACGCCAGGCTTTCCAGGTTATCCAGACCGAACTCATTCATCATGGATTGCAGTCGGCGGCTACCCGTTTCATTGCACGCCGCCAACGACAGAAAGTCGCCAATGACCTGATCCTGCTCACGCACGTTCGAGCGCAAGATTTCGATCAAGTCTGCATTGAGCTCGCCTTTGCTGTAGAGCTTCATCAAGGGAATGCAAATCCCCTCTTCATACACTTCGACAGCGTCGGGGCCAAAGCCACGCCCGCCAATATCTACGACGTGCGCCGTGGCGGCGAAGTAGCCGATAAGCACTTTCTGGCCGCCAGCATCGCGAAACACGGGCGTGACTGCCGTGATGTCGTGCAGATGGCCAGTGCCCATCCAGGGGTCATTAGTGACCAGCACATCGCCCGGGGACAGACTGTCGCGCTGGAATTTTCGCGTGAAATGGCCCACCGAATCGGCCATGGAATTCACGTGACCGGGCGTGCCCGTCACCGCTTGCGCGAGCATGCGGCCTTCGGCATCAAAGACCCCTGCCGACAAGTCACCAGCTTCTCGCACGCTGGTGCAAAACGCCGTTCGGATCAACGTGACTGCCTGTTCCTCGACGACCGAGATCAGGCGGTTCCACATGATTTGTTCGCGGACTTGAATCTTGGTCTTCATATCAGTTGGCCTCCTTGCCCTGGCTCACGATCAACAAGCTGTCATCGTCTTGGAGAACCAAGCTGAAACTGGCGCTGACGTAGGTAGATGTTTCGTTTTCCACGACGATAAGCGGCCCGTCAATGCGAACCCGCTTGGGCAGGCTGCTGCGGTCATAGACCTGGCAGTCCCGCATTTCGCCCTCTTTGGCGTCAAACACTTTGCGCGAACCCACCGGCACGCTTTTGACACCCGACTCGCCCAGGTTCATACGTTGCACGGCAGGCAATGCCTGCTCGGTGCGAAGCGATAAGGCCCAGCTCACCACTTCAACGTCCAGCCCGGCCACTTCGTGGCCAAAAAGCTGGATGTATTCATCGACAAAGCGTTGACGCAACGCGGCAATGCCATCCGCATCGAACGTCTCTGAGCTCACGTGTACCGGAATTTCCCATCCCTGACCGGCATAGCGCATGTAGGCACGCAACTCACGCAGCGTATCGCCTTCGTGGCCGGTCTCACGCACAAACTCGGCGACTTCCGTGCTCATTTCATCAAGCAACTGCGTCACGATGCCAGAGTCAAAACGCGTCAAACGCATGACGGCGCTGCGCAGCGATTCGTAGCCAAAGGGAGCACGCAAAAATCCAATAGCCGATCCCACGCCCGCGCCCGCAGGCACCAGCAAACGGGTGATACCCAGCTTCTCGCACAAACGTGCAGCATGCAGCGGCGCTGCGCCACCGTAGGCAATCATCGTGTATTGCTCAAGCTCGCAACCGCTTTCCACGGCGTGCATGCGTGCCGCGTTGGACATGTTTTCATCGACCATTTCGGCCACGGCAAAAGCGCCCTGGATGATGTCACCGCCAAGAGGCTCGGAGATATCGGTGGCCATGGCACGTTGCGAGGCGTCCACGTCCAGACGAATGGTGCCGCCTGCGAAACGATCCGGGTCCAGTTTGTGCAGCAGCAAATCGGCGTCCGTCACGGTCGGATGCTTGCCGCCTCGGCCATAGCATGCCGGACCGGGTTCAGAACCTGCACTCTCCGGTCCCACGCGCACCTGCCGCATATTGTCGACGTGGGCAATCGAGCCACCGCCCGCGCCAATCTCCACCATCTCAATCACCGGAATCGAAATAGGCATACCGCTGCCCTTTTTGAAGCGGTAGGTGCGAGCCACTTCGAATGTGCGCGCCGTCTTTGGCTGAAATTTGTCGATCAGGCAGATCTTGGCCGTGGTGCCGCCCATGTCAAACGACAGGGTTTTGTCCAAATTGAACTTTGCCGCCACATGGCTGGCGTAAATCGCGCCGCCAGCAGGTCCGGATTCGAGCAGGCGCACCGGGAACTCCGCCGCGCTGCGAAGCGACATCAAGCCGCCGCCCGAGTGAATCATGTATAGCGGGCATGCCATGCCCTCTTCCTTCAGCGCATCCGCCAAGCGGTTCAGATACGAGGACATCAAGGGTTTGACGTACGCGTTGGCGCACACCGTATTAAAGCGCTCGTACTCGCGGATCTGTGGCGACACTTCACTGGAAAGCGAAATCGATACGCCCGGTAAGGCCTGTTCCAACGCCGCGCGCACCTGGCGTTCGTGCACCGGATTGCGATAGCTGTGCATAAGACCCACCGCCAGACTGGTGAACCCTTCCTCACGAATGGAATTGATTACCTGAGCCAGACCGGCCAGATCCAGCGCCAGCAATTCATTGCCTTGCGCGTCGAGTCGGCCAGCGACGGTATAGCGATCTTTGCGAGGAATAAGTGCGGGCGGCAGGACGATGCCCAGGTCGTACTGTTCGAACCGTCCTTCGTTGCGCATTTCAATCACATCGCGAAACCCTTCGCTGGTGATGAATGCTGTGCGCGCGCCACGCTTCTCGATCAAGGCATTAGTAGCCAGCGTGGTTCCGTGGACGATGGTCTCGATCTGCTCTGGGCGAATATCCGCCTGACGCGCCACGCGCAGCAAGGCCTCAATGATGGCCCGTTCAGGTTTCTCATAGTCGGTAAGAACCTTGGCCGTGTGGATGGTATCGCCACACTCCAGGGCCACATCGGTGAAGGTTCCACCGATGTCCACCCCTGCTCGAATGCTTGGTTTCATGTTGCTCATGTTCTGCTGTTGATTTCAAACCCGGCAGCAGTCCGCATGGCTGACTGCGCCAAGCCTGACTGCTAAGTGGGAGTCATCATCACAAACGCAGTGCATGGCTGACAAACAAGAAATCCAAGAGCTAAGGGCAAGCTAAACGTCGCCCGTATAAACCCTGAGTACACGTCGCCCCTATGAAAATCCAGGAAAAGCGGCCCCGAACACAGCCTGGGGATCAACCCAGAACCGTACATACAAGGGTTAACCCTTGTCAATGTTGGCTTGGCCTGGGAGCTGGTATTTATTGTTTGTCCAAGCGTCCTCTGCCGCCCAGAATCTGCAGCCCGACTGCTTAACGCATGACCTGCCGCGTCTGGGCCTCAATCCGGAGCCCAATCTCGGCCCCAACAGGACTCTTATGATTTCCACTACCGACCCACATATCAATCGCCAGCCACGCAACGTCTCGAACGAAGAGTGGGCGGCTCGCGTCCAATTGGCTGCTGCCTACCGCATGGCCGCCAAGTTCGGGATGACGGATCTGATCTACACCCACCTATCGACCCGCGTGCCTGGCAGCCATGATCAGTTCTTGATCAATCCGCATGGCTGGTTCTTCGATGAAATCACGGCATCCAGTCTTGTGAAGATCGACACCATGGGTCGGCCCCTGGACGATGCGCGCTTTGAGGTGAATGCGGCGGGTTTCACTATTCACAGCGCGCTGCATCAGAGCCGTGAAGACGTAGAGTGCGTGGTGCATCTGCATACCGACGCAGGCATGGCGGTCGCAGCCCTTGCCGAAGGCCTGATGCCCTTGAACCAGATCAGTATGCAGTTCTACAACCGCGTGGCCTATCACGACTATGAAGGCATTTCGCTGGACCTGGATGAACGCGCACGCATCGTGCAGTCGCTGGGCGACAAGCACTTTCTGATCCTGCGCAACCATGGTCTTCTGACCGTTGGGCGCTCCGTGGCAGAAGCATTTACACGCATGTTCTATCTGAACCGGGCCTGTGAGATTCAGGTCAAGACACTGTCGATGGGCCGTGAGCTTGTGATGCCGTCGCCTGCGGTATGCGAGCATGCTGCCAAACAACATGACGACTACGCTTACCTCGATACCGTACATCTGGATCGTGAGTGGACGGCTCTTTTGCGTCTTGTCGACCGCGATGGGCAGGATTACGTACGCTAACGTAGCGCTAGGGTCACCCCAACAGGTTCGTCGGTCGGCGGCGGCCTGGGCTATCGTCATGACTATCGTCTCCAACACCACACCAATTTGAGGCTGTCATGACCCGTAGCGTTCAAGAAAAACGCGCCGCTTTCCGCGCACTCCATGCAGAAGGCTGTTTTGTGCTCCCCAACCCCTGGGATGTCGGTAGCGCAAGAATGCTGCAAGGCATGGGATATCAGGCATTGGCCACCACCAGCTCTGGTTATGCCTGGTCTCAGGGGCATTCCGACGGGGCTATTTCCCGCGCCATGATGCTCTCGCATCTGCGAACGATGGTCGATGCCACCGATCTCCCCGTGAATGCCGACTTTGAAAGCGGCTTCGCTTCTGACCCGGAAGGCGTGGCGGCAAGCGTTCGCATGGCGGTCGATATCGGGGTGGCAGGTCTATCCATCGAGGACTCAACCGGGAATGCTCAACATCCGCTGCGAGACCTGGGAGATGCAGTTGCCCGCTTGCGTGCCGCGCGTGCCGCCATCGACGACGCGGGTGGCGACACCTTGTTAATTGGTCGGGCCGAAAATTTCTTTGTAGGTCGCCCTGATCTGGACGACACCATCAAGCGGCTGAAGGCGTATGCCGATGCGGGTGCCGATTGTCTGTATGCGCCAGGCATTCAGACTCGCGAACAAATTTCGGCGGTTGTCGCGGCCGTGGCACCGAAGCCCGTGAATCTTCTGATTGGTTCAACCAGTGAGTTCACGCTGCAAGACGTCGCGTCGATGGGCGTCAGACGCGTCAGCGTGGGGGGTGCCATGGCGCGCGCCGCCTGGGGCGGGTTCATACGGGCGGCCAACGCCATTGCGCGAACCGGCCGTTTCGACGAATTCGCGCATGCCGCTTCCGGCAAAGCCCTGAATTCGTTCTTTCACCTCACCGTTGAGAAAGAATCGTCACGCCTGCACGCGCAGGTAAGCGACACCCTCACCTATCACCTGGCAGACGGCACCACGGCACAACTGTTCCCGGGCGCCGTAACGGTAGACATAACCGCCGCCCATGCCGAGCTGCGCTGGCAAGAAGGAGACGTTCCACGCACGGCTTACATGCCGTGCGCCACCTTCTGCCAGTACCTGGCATTCGGCGTCATTACCCTGACACCATGAGCCGCTAGCGTTCATCCTCCCGGCCCAAGCCTCGGGCACCAGGACACTATGTGATAATGCGAGTAATTAACATTCGCATAACCACCTAAGCCGTCTGGAACCCGACCGTGCTTGAACGTTATTACCAGGAATTGCTCGGGTTTTTCGGGCGCGCATTGCGGGACAGAGACAGCGCCAGCGACGTCGTGCATGAAAGCTATGCGCGCGTGCTTGCCATGCAACTGCGCACGAGTTTGCTGGCCGAACCGCGCGCGCTGCTCTACCGGATCGGCAAAAATCTGATCGTCGATCAGGCCCGCCGTCATCAGGTGGAACGGCGCGTATTGGAAGCTTTGGCCGCCACCGCTTGCGACGAAGCCCCGTCCACCGACCGCGTGGTGGCCGCCCGCCAAGACGTAGAGCGACTCCTTGCTCGCCTGGCCGTCATGCCACCGAAACGCCGCGAAGTGTTCGTTATGGTGCGCGTCTATGGCCATTCCCACGCGGAAGTAGCGGAGCGCCTGAACCTGTCCGTAGCGGCTATCGAAAAACATGTCGTGCGCGGCGTACTCGATTGCGCCTCGATCAAAACCCGCGCGTGTCGCCATGATTGAGCCGACGGCATTGGCTTCTGGCCAGCCCTTGCCTGAGGCAAATCCAGCCCTGCTTGAGCGTGCCTTGACCTATCTGGCTCGTATCAGTGGCGCAGATACCCGGCGCGCTGAGAGTGCCAGGCGTGCGCTGGCACGCTGGGTCGCGACAGACCCCAGCCACGAAGCGGCGTGGCACCAGGCGCAACGTTTGTGGCATCAAGATGTCGACATCACCACCTCGCTTAAGCAATACCTGCCCGAGCCGGGTCCGAGCGAATCCGCGCGACGCCATGTGCTGCGCGCCTTCACCGGACTGGGCTTGTCACTGGGGGCTGCAAGCTTGTTGCGATGGCAGAATCCGCAGGCACTATTTCGGCAGCGTGACGTCACAGCCGTGCGACAACGACGAACCATTCTGTTGCCCGACGGCAGCACGATGGACATGGATGCCGCGACCCAAACCAGCGTTGCCTACTTCAACGACAGGCGCGAGATCTACCTGACCGAGGGTCAGATTCAGCTTGATGTGCAGAGCGATGCGAATCGCCCGTTCACGGTCAGCACCCCCTGGGGATGCGTGCAAGTGCTTGGCACTGTCTTCACGGTCTCGGCCCGAGCCGGGCACATGGTGTTAGGCGTTCAACGTGGTCAAGTGCGGGTCTGGAATGGCCGCCGCCGTGGTTCAGGGTTGTTGCTTGGCCGAGGTGATGCTGTTCGTACGAACCCCGGCGGCGACATGGAACGCTTGCCAGCCACCTATGCCCAAACCCAGGATGCCTGGCGACAAGGATGGCTGGTGTTTGACGCCACGCCGCTACCTGAGGCGATTGCGGCCTGGAACGCCTGGACGACACCCGCCATGTTGTTGTCGCCTTCCCCCACGCTGGCAGCTCTGCGCGTGACCGGCAGCTTTCCGAACGACCAGCCACAGCGGTTTCTGGAGATACTGCCCAGCGTGCTGCCCTTGCGAGTCGAGTCCACCCCGGATGGACGCCGACGCATTCTCGACTTGCGTGAAAAATAATTGTCCGGTTGTGGCGGGTTCGTTCGTATTCCCTGGCAGAACCCATTGAAGGACTGACCATGAACGAACGTTTAACGCACGTTGCGCGCCGGAGCGCCACGCGCGCCTTTTGCCGCGCTTCACTTATCTCCGGCGTATTGGCGGTGCTACTGACCTTGCCACCCATTCAGCACGCCCAGGCACAAACTGCACCCCTCACCGAGTTCAACGTACCCGCATCGCCCTTGGGGCAAGCGCTAAATACGCTGGCCCGTCAATCTGGCGTGCCCATCCTGGTTCAGGCGCAATGGGTTGAGGGTAAAACCGCTGGGGCGCTATCTGGCCGAATGAGCGTAATGCAAGCCCTGCAACAACTACTCGCCGGCTCCGGTCTCGTCGCACAAGAACGCGGTGGCGCCATCGCCGTGCAACGCGAAACGGCGTCGGTGACCACGCTGTCCAGCATGACCGTCACCGGCAATGTCAACCACGAGAATGCGTGGGGCCCGGTCGCGGGCTTGACGGCGACACGTAGCGCGACCGGCACCAAGACAGACACGTCAGTGCTCGAAAACGCGCAATCGATCAGTGTCGTCACACGCGACGAAATGGACATGCGCGGCGTCCAGACCATAACGGAGGCGCTCCAATACATGCCCGGTGTTACGGTGGATCAGTTGGGCATGGACAACCAAACCGAATGGCTGTCCATGCGCGGTTTCTCGTCGCCTTCGGCCTATTTGGACGGACTGCGTCTGGGAGCCATCTGGCAAAGCGAGCCTTTTGGACTGGAGCGGGTGGAAGTGCTGCGCGGCCCCGCGTCCGTGTTGTATGGCGAAAGCGTCCCGGGCGGATTGACCGGTTTAGTCAGCAAACGACCTAGTGAGCAAGCCGCGGGCCAGGCGCAATTTCAATTGGGAAATCAGCGTCGAGTACAGGGCGCGCTGGATGTCACTGGGCCAATAGATGAATCCGGAGAGTGGCTATATCGCGTCGTGGGCCTCGCACGCGATAGCGACACGGCCGTGGATTTCGTAAAGAATGACCGCTTGTTCCTGGCGCCCAGCCTGACGTGGCGTCCAAGTGCGGCAACGTCGCTCACGCTGTTGGCTCAGGTGCAGCGCGACAAGATCGGCTTCCTCCCGCAGTACCTTCCTGCCGACGGCACCCTGTTTAATAACCCGAATGGCAAGGTGCCACGCAGCCGCTATGTGGGCGAGCCAAATCGCGAGAATTATCTTCGCACCCAATCCAGCATCGGCTACGCATTGGAGCACCAGTTCAACGACACGTTTACCTTGCAGCAGAACGCGCGCTATGCACGGGTGCACCAGGAATTTGATACGGTCACTGGTAACGGCTTGCTGGCCGACCGACGAACCTTGCGCCGCCGCTTGTTCGACGCCGACCAGACTGCTTATGACATTACCGTAGACACCAATCTGGCCAGCCGCTTCAAGACCGGCGCACTAAGCCACACTGTGCTGACCGGTTTCGATTACGGCCGCCAACGCTACGACTCACTGAACTGGATCTGCGGCACAACGGAGTGCGCGCCTCCCATCGACTTGTTCAATCCGGTGTATGGCCAAACGATACGTCGACCTGACACACCCGTCACTGATGCCTTGCAACACCAAGAACGCGTTGGCCTATACGCACAAGACCAGATCAAAATCGGTCGTCTGGCGCTTACCCTGGGCGGGCGCTGGGACCACGTCAAGCAAAGCACGGTTGATCGTTTGGAAAACATCACCACTCGCAGCACGGACCGAGCCTTTACCGCGCGCACTGGCGCGGCCTATGTGTTTGACAATGGCATCGCCCCTTACGCGAGCTATTCAGAGTCATTCCAGCCCACGTCCGGACTGATCTACCCCGGCTCGCCCGCCAAGCCGATGACAGGTCGACAATATGAAGTGGGCGTGAAGTACCAACCACCAGGACAAGACAGCTTCATTGGTCTGGCACTGTATGACCTCGTCCAGCAAAACATGACCACCACGGACCCGGACAACCCAGGCTACATCGTGCAGTCGGCCCAAACCAAAGTGCGCGGTGCAGAACTTGAGGGAAAGCTGGCAGTTACCCGACAACTCAGCCTCTTGGGTTCCTATACGTATACCGACGCAAAATATACCCGCAGCAATGATGGCAACCAAGGCAATCGCGTGAGTGGAACGCCCAAAACTCAAGCCGCGCTGTGGGTCGATTACGCGTTCGTGGACGGCCTGGCTGGCTTATCCACCGGTGTCGGCGCGCGCTTTGTTGGCAAGAAATTTGGCGACTCCTCCAACACCATCGAAGTGCCGGCCTACACGGTGTTTGATGCCGCGCTGCGTTACGACCTGGGTGTTTTGGGCGGCCGCTGGCAAGACGCGACCTTGGCATTGAACGTAAACAATCTGTTTGACCGAGACTACGTGGCCATTTGCACGCGTGCCACGCGCTGCTACTTTGGCGCACCGCGTACCGTCATGGCTACCCTCACCTACCGCTGGTGAAGACTGTGCCGGGCAGCCGTTGGCGAGAGTGGTTCAATTAACCAATGAAAATGCCCGATTTTTAAGGAACAGGAAGGGGGAAGTTATCTAAAATGCCCAGACCATACAGATAAGATTCCCCCTCCCATGCCTGTGCTGACTTCGATACGTGGCGCTTCATAATGGCTTTCGGACCGTCATCTGCCCAATTGCTCCCCGGCACGTCCGATGCAGAACGCATTCGACAAGTTCAGATTGAAGCACTGCGACGAAGCTTTCCATTTGCCTTGGCTGGCTCCATCATCGCCGCCTGCTTCTCAGCATTTGCACTGCGACACGTTCTCCCGATTCTCGAAATCAGCCTCTGGATAGGCGCCACATTGACCGTGGGATCGCTTCGCCTGCTCGCCGTCTTCATTTATGACCGCCGCCGGGGTGACCCTGAAGCGGCTACGCGATGGTTGCGTCGCATGCTGGTCGGCAATCTCTGCTCCGGCATGTTGTGGGGGCTGCCTCTGGCCTACTGGACATTTTTTGTCCCACTTGAGTATCAGCTCTTTTTCATTGTCATCTTGTTTGGGCTTGGCACCGGCGCTATCTATTCGAACTACATGATCTTGCCTGTCATGTACGCTTTCGAACTGCCAGCACTTCTACCAATTTTCATTGCCCTGGCGTTGCAACCCTCTGCCATCCACCTGGCGCTCGTCAGCGGAGGGCTGGCCTATGTGGTCGCCTCTCTGGCGTTCATTCACCGCATGAACCACACGCATCTGGATGCCTTGCGGCTAGGCTATGAAAACCTGGCATTGTTAGAACAAGTGCGCCAAGAGAAGAGCGCTGCCGAACGCAGCAACCTGGAAAAATCCCGCTTCCTGGCCGCGGCAAGTCACGATCTGCGCCAGCCCGTGCACGCGGTCAGCCTGTTTCTCGGATTGCTCGTGAACGAGCCGCTATCCAAGCACGGCCGTTATCTGGTGGACAACATCTCCAGCGCCATTGCCGCGATGGGCCAATTGTTCGACGCCTTATTAAATCTGTCGCGCCTGGACGCCGGTGTGATTGAACCCCGCTGGCAAGTCTTTCCGATCAATCAATTGCTGGATCAGATCCGCGCTGAATACGCGCCTCAGGCCGTACAAAAAGGCCTGGCACTTCATGTGCGCCCCTGTAAGTCCAAGGTTTACTCAGACCCTGTGTTGCTGGATAGAATTCTGCGCAATCTCGTCAGCAACGCCATCGTGCACACCGAACGCGGACGGGTGCTGGTAGGTTGCAGGCACGTTGGCGATCAGTTGCGCATTGACGTCTGGGACACTGGCCCTGGCATTCCCAAGAAAGAGCAGGAGCGCATTTTCTGGGAATTCCACCAACTCGGTAACCCTGAACGTGACCGCAGCAAAGGGCTGGGTCTCGGCTTGGCCATCGTGCGCCGCACGGCCGCTTTGCTGCGACACACGCTGACGCTGCATTCAGAAGAACATCGGGGTACGCGTTTCTCGCTAATGGTGGAGTCCAGTACGGCAAACGCCAACCATGACATCCATGCCACTGCACGCAGCGCAGTGGAACGATACAACGAGCAATTGCCAGCATCTGACAGCAAGGTGCATGGGCAATTGATCCTGGTGGTTGACGACGACACCCAGAACCTCACTGGCCTCACCATGCTCTTCGAGAGCTGGGGCCACCGTGTGGTGGCGGCAAGCAGCGGGCATACCTTGTTCGAACAGGTTCTGCATCTCCAGGAACGCCCGGCCCTGATTGTCAGCGACTATCGGCTGCGCGACCACGAAACTGGTGTGCACTTAATTGAGCGTCTGCGCGAAGAATATAACGATCAAGATCTACCGGCTTTGCTTGTCAGCGGCGACACCGATCCCGCGCGCTTGGCCGAAGCAGCGGGGCTTGGCATTCCCTTGTTGCACAAGCCCGTTGAGGTGCAGGCATTGCGCGAGAAGGTCACAGAGCTGTTGCACGGCCTCGGAAACAGGCCACTCAAAGGAGAATCAGAATGACCGCAGTGCTGCTCGTAGATGACCACTCGATGTTTCGCGAGGGCCTTGTGCTGACCATCGCACAAACTGCGCCACACCTGGTGATTTATCCGGCAGCAAGCGGCCAGGAAGCATTGGCTACGCTTGCGCGACATCCGGAGATTGCTCGAATCATCATGGATTACTACCTTCCCGATGTAGGTGGCAGCGCACTGGTGAAGCATTTTCGCCAGCTGCGCCCGGGCATTCGAATACTCGTGCTATCCGCCTCCGAAGATCCGGAAGATGAGCGCAACGCCATCGAGGCAGGTGCGCATGGCTACTTGCACAAATCGGCCAACAGCCAACGACTCGTCACCGCACTGGACGACATCGGAAACGCCCCGTCAGGCGCGGCCTGTTCCGAGAAAAATGGCGCCCCGGCCAAGACGCAGGAGAAGGACGATGCGGCACTGCTGCGCGAATTGACGCCGCGCCAACTCGAAGTCTTGCGCCTCATTTGCGACGGTTTGCCCAATAAAGAGATTTCAGAGCGTCTGAGCATGAGCGAAAAAACGGTCAAGTCGCACGTGTCATCTATTCTCGCCACCCTGGGTGTGCTCAATCGCACGCAAGCCACGCTGGTGGCACGACGCGGCGGTCTGTATGGCAGGCCCAGCTAATTGAGCCTCACGCAGGAACACGAACGCACGCTTCCACCATGCGTCCGTCCGCCAGCGAGATTACGCGTTCAGCGGTGGCAATGGTGTCAGGTCTGTGCGCCACGATGACACGAGTCATGCGCAGTTCAGCAATAGCCGCATTCACCGATTTCTCGCGTTCGATGTCCAGATGACTGGTGGCCTCGTCCAGAAACAGCATCGAGGGCTGCTTATACAGGGCACGGGCCAGGAGCACACGTTGCTTCTGCCCGCCGGAGAGCACCGTACCCATATCGCCGACCAAGGTGTTGTAGCCCATTTGCATCGCAACAATATCGTGATGAATGGCAGCAATGGTCGCGCAACGCTCTACGCGTTCAGCGTCATGCTGCGCATCAAAAAAACTGATGTTCTCGCCAATGGAACCGGCAAACAACACATCGTCCTGCAATACCGTTCCCACGCTGCGACGCAACTTCGACACTCCGACGCCGCGCACGGAAACGCCGTCAATCAACACCTCGCCATCGGTAGGCTGCAAAATGCCGAGCAGCACGTTGATCAGTGTCGTCTTGCCGCCACCAGACGGGCCGGTAATAGCAACCGACTCACCCGCCTCAATGCGAAAGCTGATGCCATCTAGCACATAGGGCTCCTGCGGGCTGTATCGAAACCGCAAGCCACGTACCTCAATGGTTGGCGCGTGAGCGGAGATGTCAGCACGCGCGCTCGCCTCAACGGGCTCGGGTGTCTCGCGCACAATGTCGGCCAGGCGTTCGCCTTGCAAGCGCAGCATTTTTACATCAACCAGCTTATCCAGCAGTTCGGCCACGCGGGTATCGAACAAGCCCTTATAGGCGGCGAAGGCGACGAGTGCGCCAACGGTGAATACCCCGTCGAGCACAAGTTTGGCGCCTAGCCAGAGAATCAGAATGGTCGACAGCCCAAACAGCATGCCGTTTACAGTGCGAAAGAACAGTGTCCACTTTTGCGTTCGCAAATCAGCATTGATCTCGTTGACCAGCAGCGCCAACCAGCGAGAACGTCGGTCGTCCTGATGTTGAAACAGCTTAATCGTCTTGACCCCTCGCAAGGTTTCAAGAAAGTGCGACTGCTGCTTCGCCGCGTGAACAATATGTTCCTCCGTCGCGTAACGCAGCGGCGCAAATCCAAACCAACGACTCACGCCATACAACACCATCGTGCCCAGGGCAATCCAGGCAAGCATCGGACTGTAGAGAAACATCAGCGTGAGCGTAATCACCATCACTACGCCATCGAGCAAGGCTTCAAGAAACGAGGTCGTCAAGGTTCGCTGAATGATGTCAATGGATCCAAAGCGGGACATGACATCGCCAAGGTGGCGCTTCTCAAAGTAGTTGACGGGCAATCTCAACAAATGCGTGAAGACATTGGTGCGCCACTGGAGGTTCAGCGTGGTGCCCATGAACATCAGCATCCAGCTTCGCGCCACCGACGTCAGTTGCTGAATTACCACCAACAGACCAAACGCCAACGCCAGGGTGCTTAGCAAATCCCGATCACCGGCACTTAGCACGTGATCAACAATCCATTGCAAGAACAAGGGTTGAACAACGGTCAAAATTTCCAGTGCCAGGGCCAGCAGCAAGACCTGCGCGAAGGCCGGCCCCATTCCCGTCACGCGCCCCATCAATTCGCGTAAGCGTAGCGGTTTGTGCTCTCGTGCCGTTTGAAAATCTGCCGTTGGCCACAATTCCAGCGCCACACCTGTGAAGGAGGCAGACAAGTCGTCGTATGTGCATTTTCGCGGCCCGGAAGCCGGATCGATGATCGTGACTGACCTGGCGTTCGCTTCCGTCATCACCACGAAGTGGTTAAATTCCCAGTGCAAAATGCACGGAAGCTTCAGCTTTGACAACCCACCCAGACTGAGTTTGACCGGCCGCGAAGCCAGGCCTAACTGGCTTGCCACCTCGATTAGCGAGGCCAGCGTGGAACCTTTAAGCGACACGGGAAAGCGGCCACGCAAAGAGGCGAGATCAACATGGTGCCCATGAAAACCCGCCACCATGCCTAAGCAGGCAAGGCCACACTCCGCCGCCTCGGTCTGCAACAACAAGGGCACACGACGCTTGATGCCGAGCGTCAACCGATCAAGAACTGTCACAGCTTTTCCACCAATCGATTCGCGGGCTCAAACGCCCACTGATAAAGATGGCGCTTTTGCTGGAACAAATCTGCATCCAGGCGCATGCCTGGCCGCAGCGTCAGCGCTTGGCCAGGCGCCCCCAGCGCGGGCTCGGTCAGTGAGACCGTAATCCGGTACATCCCCTCATCGTCCCGATTGCCCGCCACACCATCCTGTAATTGCCATTCCGGCACCGTCGTGCGCGTCACGGTCTCAACCACGCCTGCCTGCTGCCCATAGGTTTGATACGGATACGCGGCGAGGCGAATCAACACGCGGTCGCCACGCTTCACAAATCCAATGGCCCTGCTGGGTGCGTAAAGTTCAGCCTGCAGATGGGCCCCTTCCGGCACGATCGTGGCCAAGGGGCGACGACTGTCCACGGCCTGTCCAACTTCGGCCATCAATGCCGTCACCACACCCGATTGCGGTGCCGTAATCACCATGCGCCGTTTGGCTTCGCTCTGGCTCAATTCCACGGCGACACCCGCCAGGTTGCGATCAATTTGAGCAAGCTGATTCTGTTGTCGAAGTGCCTGCTCAGACAGCTCTGTTTGCCGGCTGGATAAGTCCATGCCGATGCGAATCCGGTCTCGTGTAAGCGACTGAAGTTGGTTGCGCTGATCAAGCCACTCGGCCTGCTTCTGATCCGATTCTTCGTGAGAAAGATAGCCCTTGCTCGTGAGCCCCCGATAGCGCGTCAGGCTGTCGTCCGCCAGTTTGACGCGGTCACGCTGGCCGGCAATCTGCGCGTTCAGGGTTTCCAGCTGCCCTTTCAGGCCGACGATGGCTAACTCAAGCCCAGTGTGTTCGCTTTTCTGCAGCAACAAGGTCTTCTCGCGTGCCGCCTTCAAACTTTGCTCGCGCTGTCGGATCTGCACGCTTATGGCTTCCTGCGTCTCCCCCAAGGTGCTTTGCCGGTCTCCCGACACCACATAAAGCACATCACCCGCGTTGACATCCTGGTTCTCCCGGACCTTGCGCTCAAGCACAATGCCCGCTTCCGGCATATAGAGTTTGACCAGACCGGTATCGGGCGCAATCTGGCCACTGACGGTTGTGCGTTTGGTATAGGTGCCAAATATGAGGAACACGCAAACGAGCAGCGCGAAGCCCGCCAGCACAAGGGTGACAACGGCGAACGAGAGAGGACGAATCAGGACAATATCGCCCAGTCCAAGGGTTCGTTGCGCGGCGAGCGCGTCTTTGCGAAAGAGCGACACGGATAGTGTTTTTTGCAAGGTGCAGAGGCGAGATTGATCTACCGCCGCGCGTCAAGGTCGGCTCGGCAAATGCTTGGAACGGCGCCTCACGCACCTGCAACACCCGCGTCTTTCGCCACATTCACCGATTGATTTGCGATGAACAATATCAGCCCGCAATGCATTGCACATCAGACTTTAGTCTTAGATGCACCCACGTATTTCACCCCTATTGCGTCACATCCATGCAAACAGGGTAGCGTGGGTGGAGCGCGAGACGGACCAAACCATTGAGACACTGGCAAACGCGCGTAACCCGCGATCTCAAAACCCACAACATTCCAGTTCAAGAATCGCGGGTTTTGCGCGTGCATCGTGAAGTTCACGAATCGCGGGTTACGCGCGAACAGCGTTGAAGTTCGAGCACAGAATCTCTCGCGCTCCACCCACGCTACGCCACGCTTTCGAGGGCGAGCAGTTCGGCTATCGTCTGACGTCGCCGGATCAAGCGTGCCTGCCCCTGGTCCAGCAGCACTTCCGCAGCCAGGGGGCGGCTGTTGTAGTTGGATGACATCGACGCGCCGTAAGCACCCGCATCGTGCAGGCACAGCAAATCGCCAACCTGTGGCTGGGGAAGCACACGGTCAGACACGGTGGCATCCGACTCTTGGGTAAAGACATCACCCGATTCGCACAAGGGACCCGCCACCGCAATGTGCGTTTCTGGCCGGTCGAGCACGCTGGCGCCATCGCGCGCGTGCACCGAAATGTGGTGATAGCTGCCATAAAGTGCCGGGCGCATCAGGTCGCTAAAACCAGCATCGACCAACGCAAATACGCGTCCGGGTCTGGGATTAATGGCGTGTACCTCTGTCACCAGCACCCCTGCCTGCGCCACCAGAAAGCGGCCAGGCTCAATTTCCAGACTGACGGCATGCCCCAGGTGGGCTTCGATCCGTTTGCGCGCCAAATCCCATTGTTGGAAATAATGCTCGCCGTCAACGCTGGCCTCACCTTCGCGATAGGGCACAGACAAACCACCCCCGGCAGAGATCGCTTCAATGTCGTGGCCCAATGAACTCACCACGTTCACCATCGCGTCACACACGCTCGACAAATGGCCGTAATCAACTCCCGAACCAATATGCATGTGAATGCCCACCAATTTCAAGCCGTAGCGGCGAACTATGTTGACGGCTTTAGCCACGTCGTCAATCCAGATACCGTGCTTGCTTTGGGGACCGCCAGTATTGGTCTTGTTGCTGTGTCCGTGGCCAAAGCCCGGGTTGATTCTCAGCCATACCCGGTGCCCGGGTGCGTGTTGACCCACCCGTTCAAGCATATCCAAGGAACCCGCATTCACGGTAATGCCATGGCGCAACACGGCCGCCATCGTGGCGTGGTCAATCAAATCTGCCGTAAAGACAATGCCTTCAGGCTCGCCACCGGGACGAAAACCCGCGGCGAGACTGCGCTCTATTTCACCCAGAGAGACCGCATCGACCACAGCACCTTCCTCGCGCATCAACCGCAGAATATGCACGTTTGAGCAGGCTTTCTGGGCATAGCGAATGACGTCAAAACGACGCAGTAGCGCGATACGTTCGCGAATAACGGCAGCGTCATATACCCACAACGGAGTGTCGTATTGCGTGGCAAGGGCGGCAAGTTGGCGAGCGTCGAAGGTCATTGCTTGGGGTGGTAGTAAAGGTTGAGTAATCGCGGCATGATGCCAATCAAATCCCATCCAGTAAAATGCTTATTTTTACGAAACTCATTCATTACTGATATACATGGCGACGCTCACACATAGGCATATAGAAGTCTTTCGCGCGCTGATGATTACCGGCAGCGTGACTAAAGCGGCAGACTTTCTCTACACCTCGCAACCCACCGTGAGCCGCGAGTTGGCCCGCATGGAGCAGAGCATTGGATACGCGCTATTCGAGCGCATTCGAGGCCGCCTGCGCCCAACCCTGCCCGCCCTGACCTTGTTCGATGAAGTGCAACGCGCCTACGCAGGTCTGGAACGCGTGGCCTCCACCGCCGCCCGGCTGCGGGAGTTTCAGGATGGCCAGCTCGCCGTCATCGCCCTGCCAGCGTTTTCCCATTCGATCTTGCCGGGCGCCTTCCGCCGCTTTCATGATCAGCATCCTGGCGTCAGTTTGTCTATCGAAACCCAGGAGTCACCGTTCATTGAAGAAGGGATGACCGCGCAACGCTTTGACCTTGGGCTGACCGAGCATGACACCGCCCCTGCCGGCACCCGCGTGGCGCTCCTGCTGGAGGTCAATGAAGTCTGCGTGCTACCCGAGCAGCATCCACTCCTGGCGCACAAAGTGATTGATCTGTCCGACTTTGCTGACCACGCGTTTGTCAGCCTGTCTGCCAACGACCCCTATCGCATACAACTGGACGGCGCCTTTGCCGAAGCGGGTATTGCGCGACGATCCATCGTCGAAACGCCAACCGCCGTATCCGTCTGCACCTTTGTGCGCCAAGGGCTTGGCCTGGCCATCGTGAACCCACTGACGGCGCTCGACTTTGTGGGGCGTGGCTTGCATATTCGCCCCCTGAAACGATCATTCCCGTTTCGGGTCAATGTGGTCTATCCGGAACATCGTCCCAAGAATCCGGCGGTCGATGCCTTCAACCTGTCACTTCGGGACGAGGCAAGAGCCATTGAACTCAAACTTGCGGCGCATGTCGATTGAGTAAAAGAGATTTACAGTGGCAAGGCGTCAATCAGGCATCGCCTATATCGACCACGCTACAGACGGCGCGTGCAAGCGCCACCCTTCCGCTCGTTTACGGATACAAACCTATGGAAGCTCCTGACCACCGCAGCATTGGCATGAATTCCAACCGTAGAGGCTTTCTACTCAGCGCGGGCACGCTATGCCTGTCCAGCCTGGCACTGAGCGGTTGCGCCACGCGTGCCGTGACATCGAGTCAGCCAGCGCGCCGCGTGATACCTTCACCGGCCACACAAGTGGGCAGCACGCCCGTACCTGCCCTCAAGCCCGGCGCGCGGGTGGCCATTGTGGCCCCTGCTTCGGAACAGTCCACCACCGTTGAGCAAGCGGTGGATTGGCTGGAGTCCCGAGGGTTTGTGGCGCAAGTCATGCCCGCCGCCAGAACGCGCATGGATCCTCCATTCGAATATCTGGCTGGCTCAGATGCCGCACGAGCCGCCGACCTGCACGCCGCCTTTGCCTCGCCCGATATTGGCGCGGTGTGGTGCCTGCAAGGCGGTTTTGGCTCGTGGCGAATACTCGACCTGCTGGACTTTGCATTGCTGCGCAAGCATGCAAAGCCTTTCATCGGGTACAGCGATATCACCGCGCTACATCTGGCCATTCAAAGGCATGCCGGCTTCGTCACCTTCCATGGCCCGATGGCGCAAGACTTTTTGAACGGCAGAAGTGATCCTACAGAATCAGACCTATGGGCCATGCTCAGTGGTCAGGTGGGGCCTGGCTCCTGGATAGAGCCGCCATCCAATGCGCTACCAACCGTGCTGGTTCCCGGTCAGGCAACGGGAAGACTGATCGGGGGCAACCTGGCCCTGACAGCCGCCCTGATCGGCTCCAACTATGAAATAGATACCCGTGACGCCATTTTGTTTTTCGAAGACGTCAACGAGGCCTTGCCACGAATAGACCGGATGTTGTCGCAATTACAGGCCGCGGGGAAATTCGACACCATCAAAGGCGTTTTGGTGGGCAACTTCAAAGGACTGGGATCATCACAGGACGATGACCGAAACCAATCCGTGCTGTTTCCCCTCCTTTTCCAACGTTTTCAGTCCCGTGGGATACCGGTGCTGGCCGGATGGCCAACGGGTCATGGCGACCCCAATCTGACGCTGCCTCTCGGCGCTCGAGTCACGCTCGACACGAACCGTGGCGCCTTGCGAGTCGAACAAACGGTAGTGACGTGACGCCCCTCACTAGCCTGCGGTAAGCACACAGAATTCAGTCGCATGAACCGGAGTGTGCAGGCGGGAACAGATAGTTAGGCTTGGGGCATTGCTCAACACAACGCACCGCCCCATGCCCACCCCATTGCCTCGCCCCTTTGCAAACCTGGTTTGGTCAAACCTTGCCGCTCAATCCGCAGAGCAACTGAGTCTGGCGGCGGTGCCGCTGGTAGCCGTGCTTGCGCTCAATGCTGGACCAGGCGAAGTCGGCATGTTGGCCGCCGCACAAACCCTGCCATTCCTGCTGGCGTCCTTACCGCTAGGCATGCTGGCAGACCGTATGCCAAGACGACGCCTGATGTTGTGGGCGGAAAGTCTACGGGCCATGGCTTTGCTTGGGCTGTTAACTGCCGTCTTGTCATCAAACCTGAGCGTCACCTGGCTTGCACTCCTTGGTTTCCTGGGGGCCATCGGAACGGTGGGGTTCAGCGTGGCGGCTCCAGGGCTGGTGTCCTCCTTGGTGCCGCGCGCCGCGCTGGCCTCTGCCAACGCCCGGCTGGAGCTGGCTCGCAGCGCCGCGTTCACCGCCGGACCGGCCGTGGGCGGGGCGTTAGTGTCTTGGGCAGGTGCCTCCGCTGCATTTGTTCTGGCCACGGTCATGTCAATCGTGGCCGTCTGTTTGTTGCTGCGATTAGTGGAACCGGTACAAGCCATGGCGGCGCGGCGACCCGCAGTGGCTGAGATTGCGGAAGGGGCACGCTTCGTGTGGCGCGAGCCCTTGCTGCGCCCCATCATGATCACCGGCATCATCTTCAACCTATCGTGGTTCATGCTTCAGGCCACGTATGTGCCTTACGCCATTCGTGTAGTGGGCCTGAGCGCGCAAACCGTGGGCATCACGTTGGCCATGTACGGCGCAGGCATGATTCTCGGTGCCCTACTCACGTCACGCATCGTGGCCACCATGTCGTTCGGGCGCGCCATTCAGGTCGGGCCCGTGGCGGGCTTCTTGGCGGCGTTGAGCTTGGCAGCGACCCTGCTGCTGCCAAGCGCCGCGCTGGCCGCCCTCTGCTTTTTCCTGCTTGGCGCCGGGCCAATGGTGTGGACAATCACCACCACCACGCTGCGCCAGAACGTAACGCCTGCAGCCATGCTGGGCCGTGTTTCTGCGGTGTTCCTGACGGTTAATGCGGGTGCCCGCCCAGTCGGTGCGGCAATCGGTGGTCTGGTGGGTGCCTCGTGGGGAGAATCAGCCTGCCTGCTCGTTGCCTTAGGCGGCTTCGCACTTCAGGCGGGCGTCATTCTCACCTCGAGAGCGATGGCCTTGCGCCAACTACCTGTTTAATCCGCGCTCATGCTGCGCTTGGTGGTTCAGCCTGATAGGCCCGATGCAGCAAGGCAAGGAAGTCCGGTGCATCAGGTAATCTCACCTCGCCAATCTGGTGCACCGCGATGCCCGGCGTCCAGGAGTTCATCACTACGGCTCCGGCCAGCCTGGGTAAATCGACCAATGTGATCGGCTGATGACGCTGAGGAACACCCAGACGCTCCAATTGACGGCGGACAATGCCCATCGTGGTGCCGACCAGCATGTCGGCTACCGGCCACACGACGGAGGCACCATCCCAAAAAGCCAGATTCCAGATTGACGCTTCACTTAACCGCCCCTGGCGGTCCAAAAAGACGGCGTCGTCAAAACCTTGTTCCACTGCCTGGCGCAAGAAATACGTCTTCGCCACCTCACCCACATGTTTGACGCTTGGAAGCACGCGTTCGTGCTCGACCACCGCCAAGCTCAGCGGCCCCTGAGGGCCAGTGGCGCCAGGCCCAGTACGAATCAACACGTCAGGCGCTGCGTCCACGCCCGCTATAGTGAACTCGCCAGCAGGCGAATACACCGTAACCATCAATGAGAGGTCTGCCGATCCGGCCGCAAGCGCCGCCCTTAAGTAAGCGCGCACCTGATCATCAGGCAAAGCCCGCGCAAACAGCGTATGGGAGGCCGACCGTAGCCGCGCCAGATGCAAGTCCAGCCCGCGCACTTTCCCCTCGCGCACCTGCATGGCCGTGAAGTGTGCGTAACCGGCAAAGGCCAGTGGCCCCAAGACCTCGGCATTGGCCTCCCGACCATTACGTTGCACCACAAAATCACCCGACGACACTTCCATTTACGCACTCCTTGGTGATGAATCAGGACTTGGTCGACCACTCGTCTCAATCATCATGATTATCAGCATTTACTACTATCTACTATTGATAAGCCATTGAAAAACTAGTATTTTTTATTTAATTATTAAATTTTATTTGAAGATAAATGAAACGACTATTGCCGGGAACAAGGGCACTGCGAACCTTTGAGGCGGCAGGGCGGCATTTGAACTTCACGCGTGCCGCCAACGAGGTCGGGCTCACGCCTGCTGCAGTCAGCTATCAAATCAAAGAAATCGAAGATCAGTTGGGCATCGTGCTGTTCACCCGCAGCAGCCGCCGCATCCAGCTCACGCCAGCTGGCGCCGTGCTACTCGACGCCACTACCGACGCGCTAGACACCTTGCAACGCGCCGTGAGTCGCGCCCGAAGAATGACTCGCGGCTCAGCCAATCTGCGCGTATCGCTAAGCGCACGGTTCGCCACTAATTGGCTTCTGCCCAGACTGCCTCGGTTCAACCTGGCCCATCCAGAAATCGCGCTAGCCTTCGATATTTCCGATGAAATTCGGGAATTCGACACCGACGATATCGATGTCGCCATCCGATTTGGCACTGGAAACTATGAACATGCACGATCAGACCGGCTATTCAACACCGTCATTGTCCCGGTCTGCAGCCCCGCCCTCCTCAATAGTGGCCCCCCACTAAAAACGCCCCGGGATCTGTTCCACCACACGCTCTGCTATGTGGACTGGAAGACCGAGGGCATGGTCTGGCCAAACTGGCGCATGTGGATGGCTAGCGCCGGCATCGATAACTTCGACGACAGCCGTTGCATTGGTTTTTCTGATTCAAGCTATGTCGTTCAGGCAGTCATCGAAAGCGGCGCGGTTGGCCTGGCCGATCTGGACATGATCGAGAGCGATCTCGCGCAAGGGCGCCTTGTGAGGCTGTTCGACATTGGTGTCGGCGTGGCGCCCGAATATGCCTATCATCTCGTCTACCCGGAACGAAATAACCAGAACAGCAGCATTGTCGCGTTGCGCGAATGGATGCTTAATGAAGCCGGTATAGCGTAGTCAATCTTCTGCGCAAAGACCCGGCTGGCGACAAAACTCAAGCGTGTTGTTGATGATCAGGATGCGCCGCTGAATCATCCTGAATCAAGCAATGCACACAAGCGGTGTGACCACTTCTGCCGTCAGCAACTCCTCGTAGCTGGTCCGGTCGGCACGATAGCAATTGCAGGCTACCCCTTCCAACCCCGATCGGTCAGTGATAACGATGTCACCTCTGCGATACGCAATGAGCTGCTGTTGCTGCAAGGCCGCCGCCGCACGCGTCACACCAACACGCCGCACGCCCAACATGCGCGACAAAAGTTCATGGGTCGCGTGGATTTGATGTGAATGGGCACAGTCACACGTCATCAATAGCCAGCGCGCCAACCGGGCTTCGATGACGTGATAACGCGCACAGCCCACCGATTGCGCCAGTTGGCGCATCAGAAAATGGGAATAGCGCTTCAATTGATGATGCAGCGATGGCGTCGATACCAATTCGTGGCAAAAGGCGGCGGTGCTGATACGTATCGCGTTCCCTGAACCTTGCACCACCACGCAAAACGGTGACTCCTCTACCCCAAGGACCACTGGTGCGCCCCACATGCCTTCGTCGCCAATCAGCCCGATTTCCAGGCTTCTTGCCGCTTCGAACGGCATTCGCAACGTCATGAAACCCTGGGTCGGAAAATATACATGGCGAATGGGTTCACCCGCCTGTACCAGGACGTCTCCAACGGCCAAATCAACAGACTCGCAGCGCTCGAAAAAATGCTGCAACTCAGCTTTCGGCAGCGCATCCAACAACCGATTTTTGCCTTCGACAAGCATAGCGCGCGGCACGGAATTCCCCTCCCGGTGCTGAATGCTTCCCCTTGTGGTGCCTGTATGGGCCTGGCACCACGGTAGTGGGATCTTTGCATGATGATGGTGTGGAGCAACCAACATGGCAACCATGACACAGGATCAGGCGGCGCTTCTGGGCGCTAGCGCACACAACTTCACCCCGCCATCGTCGGGTTAGTTGACAGCAGGCACGATTGAGCAGGGCATTAAGCGATCGTACTCATGCCTGACAACGCTATAGCATTCACAGACGCGAGCCTCGAGCCCTGGACGATCCAGCACGGCAATGCGGCCGCGTCGGTAGTGAATCAGACCCGCTTTCTGCAGGTGACCAGCCGCTTCTGTCACCCCTTCGCGACGCACACCGAGCATGTTGGCGATCAGCTCTTGCGTCATGACAAGCTCCAGCGCTGGTAGCCTATCCAGACTAAGCAACAACCAGCGGCACAGTTGCTGATCCAGTGAATGATGGCGGTTGCAAACAGCGGTTTGTGCCATCTGCGTCAAGAGTGCCTGGGTATAGCGCAGCAACAAATGCTGCATTTCTCCGCCCCGCTCAAACTCGTCTTTCAGCGTCTGGGCTTTCAGTTGATAACCGTAGCCCGCGCTTTGCACGACGGCCCGACTTGGGGTGGTCTCGCCACCCATAAATAGCGAGATCCCGACCATGCCCTCATTGCCCACCACGGCAATCTCGGTAGACGCCCCATCCTCCATGATGCAAAGCAGCGAAACAATGCAATTCGTGGGGAAGCAAACCTGACGCATCCGGCTGCCGGACTCATACAGCGCTCGGCCCAAAGGCATGGGGGCAAGTTCCAATAGAGGAAAAATTCGTGCCTTCTCCTGTTCCGACAAGGCGGCCAACAGGTGATTTTGGGTGGGGTCGTGCTGAACATCCATGGCGATTCCTCCACTCAGTGAGCAGAATCGAACGAGTGCGCCAAAGCAAGCACATCGCAGGATCAGACTCAATCAGTATAGGAGCTTGCGCCGCACTATGTACGCTGCGACACCAAGCCAACCCGCCACTGCCGACTACGGTTTACAAACACTTAAAAGGGACAGGCTGAACTACCGGACGCCGCGACGGTCCCCCCCTCGTTCTCCCAACGCGAAATGGCCTTCGCCGCATGGTCGGATTCGTCCTTCGGAGAACCTGCGTGCAGGGGCAGTGCCGACCCACACGAAGCAGCACCCTTCGGGTTGCGAGTCATGAATGGCGCCAGACGTTGCCTGGCAAAATCGGCCGACCAGGGTTTCATGCCTGCGGCGCAAGAACGCTGAAGGGGTATGACATGAACGAAGCCCGCGCTCTGTTCGCTGTCGCACAGAGCGACTCTCATGACTTGGCCAAGCTGTCGTTTTAGCGTTGACGTTTCCTGTGCATCTGGGGTGACTGCGAACGACACCCTCAGATTCCATTTATGCGTGGCGTCAGCTCTTACAAGGCCATGTATAGATGAAACCCGCAGATCGATCCTTTCTGGAAACCTCACCCGAGTGGAAAGATCTCTTCAGTGGAGACAAGGCACCGCGATACTCGGCTGAGCGCGAATTGCCACTGCGTGCAGAACTGTTCAGTGCGCATCAGATGGAGGAGCACGGCCGCAGGCTGGCGCATTCCCACCACATCGGCTTGCCCAGCCATAAGGATCAACTCTTATCGCGACTGTCGGAAAACGAGTTTCTTCTGAGCCAGTCTTGCGGCTTACTCATTCAATCCGTCAAAGACAACCGTCTCGTTGCGCCAGCTGATGAATGGTTATTAGATAACTTCTATCTGATAGAAGAGCAGATTCGACTCGCCAAACGGCACTTCCCCAAGGGATACAGTCGTAGCCTACCCAGACTCAAAGACGGCCCGTCTGCAGACTTGCCACGCGTCTATGACATCGCGCTCGAGACCATCTCGCATAGCGACGCCCGCGTAGACACTGAAATGCTGGCAAGTTTTCTCACCGCCTATCAAACCGTCACGCCCTTAAAACTGGGTGAACTCTGGGCCATACCCATTATGTTGCGGCTGGCGCTCATTGAAAACCTGCGCCGGGTGGCCCTTCGCCTGGCCAGTGCCAACGTCAATCGCGGACTGGCCGATGGATGGGCGGATCAGATGCGATTGGCAGCCGAGGAAGATCCGACCAGCCTGATCCTGGTGATTGCCGACATGGCACGCTCGGACCCCCCGATTGAAGGCGCTTTCGTCGCGGAGCTTGCCCGACGGCTTCAAGGGCACGGCCCCGCGTTGGCCATGCCATTGACCTGGTTTGAGCAGCGCCTCGCGCAATCGAGCCTGACCATTGAACAGATGGTGGTCGCAGAAACGCAGCAACAAGCGGCAGATCAAGTGTCGGTCAGCAATAGCATCAGCAGCCTGCGCACCCTGGCATCGACCAACTGGAACGAATTCGTCGAAGCCATCAGCGTGATCGAGAAAACGCTTCGTCGTGATCCAGTCGGCGTCTATGCCCACATGGACTTTCCCACGCGCGACCGATATCGCCACAGCGTGGAACGCATTGCAAAATTAGCCAACCGAAGCGAAATCGACGTCGCCAACCTGGCCGTCTCGCTGGCTGAACAAAACGTGGCGCAACACGCTACCGACCCTCGAAGCAAGCACGTCGGCTTTTACCTGATCGACGAAGGTCTGCCAGAGCTGGAACGGCGGGCTCATGCCCGCTTGAGACTAGCCACTACGCTTGCTCGCGGGCTCAAAAAAGGCGCCTTTCCCTGGTACTTGAGCGCCATCCTGCTGCTCACCACTCTGTTTACCGCCGGCCTGATTCGCATCGCGCTCACCGACGATAGCAATGCCTGGGTAATGCTCGTAGTAGCGGTGCTCTCGTTCATTTGCACCAGTCAGCTTGGCTTGACCCTGATCAACTGGATCCTTACGCTAACCGCCCATGCCGGGCGCTTGCCTCGAATGGACTACGCCAAAGGCATTCCGCCCGAGTCCCGGACCTTGGTCGCCGTGCCCACCATGCTGATTGAACTGCAAGACGCAGACGACTTGGCTGAGGCCCTTGAAATACGATTTCTCGCAAACCAAGACCGCAATCTCAATTTCTGCCTGTTAACCGACTTTGCCGATGCCTCAACAGAAACGACGCCAGCCGACGCCGCACTTCTGGATCGGGCTCGCGCCAACATCAAGGCGCTCAATGACCGATATGCAGGTACACAACGCAGCCCATTCTTTCTCTTTCATCGGCCGCGCCGTTGGAACCCGCAAGAGCAGGCCTGGATGGGATACGAACGAAAACGCGGAAAGCTGGGCGACCTGAATGCCTTCTTGCGTGGTGGTTCAGTAGCGGCATTCTCGTGCGTGGTGGGTGATCTGAAGAAGCTCACGCATGTGAAATATGTGATCACGCTGGACACCGACACCCAGTTGCCACGCGAGACTGCCGGCAAACTCGCCGGAGCCCTGGCACACCCCCTGAATCAGGCGCAATTCGACCCTGCACGGCGCCGAGTTGTTGCGGGCTACGGCATCCTCCAACCCCGCGTGGCAGTCAGTCTTGCGGGATTGAATGCCTCGCTCTATGTACAGCTCTATGGCGGTGACCCCGGGATAGATCCGTACACGAACACGGTCTCGGACGTCTACCAGGATGTCTTTGGTGAGGGCTCATTTATTGGCAAGGGAATTTATGACGTCGACGCATTTGAAGCATCCCTGAAGGGCCAGATACCCGACAATCGCGTGCTGAGTCACGACCTGCTGGAAGGGTGCTATGCGCGCTCTGGTCTTTTGAGCGACGTGGAATTCTACGAAGACCATCCGTCCGCCTACGCGGCCGATGTCAGCCGCCGACATCGCTGGATTCGAGGTGACTGGCAGTTAGCCGCCTGGCTACGTCGACGCGTTCCTGATTACGCCCAGGTATTCGAACCTAATCCGCTGACCGCGCTTTCGCGCTGGAAGATTCTCGATAACCTCAGACGTAGTCTGGTCGCCCCGGCCACCGTGGCGCTTCTCATCCTGGGCTGGTTCATCCTGCCAGACCCATGGTTCTGGACTCTGGTCATTCTCACGCTCTTTTTTCTGCCGACGTTGTGCGTCGCTGCGCTGTCCCTCGGACGCAAACCCACTGATGTGATTCTTAAGCAGCATCTGGCCGGAGCCGCCGCAACGACCGCACGCCATCTGGCCCAGGCTCTTTTCAGCCTGACCTGCCTGATCGAAGAAGCACGGTACACGCTGGACGCCATCCTGCGCACTGTCTACCGCAACCTCATCTCCCACCGACGTCTGCTTGAATGGCGCCCCTCAAGCATCACCAATCGAAAAACAGACAAAAGTGTGGCGGAAGCGATTCGTTCCATGTGGATATCACCCACAGTAGCGCTGCTGCTCGGCGCCGGTCTGGCTCACTTCCGAATGACAGGTTTTATTTCCGCGCTACCCATTCTGGTTCTATGGTTCCTTGCACCGATCATCGCGTGGAGATTGAGCCAGCCGATCGTGGTGCAAAAGGTCGCACTCACAGCTGCGCAAACGCAATTTCTGAGAAAGCTCGCTCGCAAGACATGGGAATTTTTCGACGTGCACAGTTGTGAAGACGACAACTGGTTGATTCCGGACAATATCCAGGAAAAACCCGCTGCCAGCGTGGCCCATCGGACGTCCCCCACAAACATTGGCCTGGCACTGCTCGCCAACCTGACCGCGTATGACTTCGGGTACATACCAAGCAACGTGCTTCTCGCACGTACGCAGGCCACACTAAGAACCATGACGCGGCTGGAACGCTACCTAGGCCATTTCTATAACTGGTACGACACCCAGACCTTGCAAGCCCTGCTGCCCATTTACATCTCGACGGTAGACAGTGGAAATCTGGCAGGGCATCTATTGACCTTGGCACCAGGACTTCGAGCAATTACCCAGGATCGCATCGTGCATGAGCGATTGTTCGAGGGACTCCTGGACACGTATGCCGTTTTGCGCGAAGCCACCCCCGAAAAGCAACGCGATGCCTTAAATCAAATCGGCTTTGAATTCGACGCCATTGCGGTAAATCCGCCGACTGGTCTGAACGCTATTTACGTGGCGTTGAAGCGACTGAAAACCGCAGCCATCACGTGCTGCAAGCCTGATCACGAAACCGTAGGCACAGAGGCACGGCAATACGGCGACGCGTTCATTACACAGTGCGCGCGAATTATGGAAGACCTTGAGCATCTAACGCCATGGTGCACCAAAGCGTCCGTTATTACTTGGCATGAACCAGTACCTGTGCTGAACGTGGTGCCTACGCTAAGTGCGCTTGCCACGTTCGACCTGAACGTATTTTCACAGCTAACGGAACGACTGGCCAGCACTGACCTGCCCCCCGACGAACGTGCGTGGCTGGACCAAACAAAAATGGACATCCTGACTGCCGCAGTGCGGGCGCGCCAGCGAATTTCAGCGCTGGAAGGCCTGGCGGGGCAAGCCACGGGCATGGCGCGAATGGAGTTCGGATTTCTCTACGATAGCGGCAGCCGACTGCTGTCGATTGGCTTTAACCTGACCGAGCGCCGACGCGATGTTGGGCTCTATGACTTGCTGGCCTCAGAGGCGCGACTGTGCAGTTTCGTAGCCATTGCACAGAGCCAGCTTCCGCAGGAAACCTGGTTCGCGCTCGGTCGCCAGTTGACGGCGTCATCGAGTGGACCAGTACTGCTGTCATGGAGCGGCTCCATGTTCGAGTACTTGATGCCGATGCTGGTCATGCCGACATACCAACGGACCTTGCTGTATCAAACCAGTCTTACCGCGGTGAGGCAACAGATCGAATATGGCCTCAAACAAAACGTTCCTTGGGGTGTTTCCGAAAGCGCGTTCAATGCCCTCGACGTCAACCTGAATTATCAATATCGCGCGTTCGGGGTGCCAGGACTAGGACTCAAACGCGGATTGGCAGATGACTTGGTAGTGGCACCTTATGCCTCCACCCTGGCGTTAATGGTCGTACCCGCCGAAGCCTGCAAGAACTTGCAGCGCCTCGCAGATGAAGGCTTGTCGGGCACCTACGGCCTGTTTGAGGCGGTTGATTACACGCCCAGACGCCAACCTCGCGGACAACAAAGCACGATCATTTATTCGTTCATGGCACACCACCAGGGCATGAGTCTTCTGTCGTTGGCCAACGTGCTCCTGGGTGATCTGATGCAAGACCGCTTTGAGCAAGATGCATCGTTTCAGGCCACCTTATTACTACTCCAGGAAAAGGTGCCAAGAGCGGCCGCTGCCTATGCCAAGACAGCGGAGTTGTCGATCATCCGCACCATGACGCCAGGGACACAGGAGTCATCTATGCGCGTACTCACTACTGCAGATACTGCAACACCCGAGGTGCAGTTGCTCTCCAATGGTCGCTATCACGTCATGGTCACCAACAGTGGCGCAGGCTCAAGTCGCTGGCGCGATCTTGCTGTCACGCGTTGGCATGAGGACAGCACGCAAGACAACTGGGGAACTTTTTGCTATTTACGAGATACAGAAACTGGTGAATTCTGGTCTACGGCTTATCAACCCACGTTGGCCAAACCCAATCACTACGAAGTCATTTTCACCGAAGGCCGTGCTGAATTTCGTCGCTCTGACAATGACTTCGACACGCATACCGAAATTGTCGTCTCACCCGAAGACGACATTGAATTGCGTCGCAGCCACATCACGAATCGGTCGCGCATTCGGCGAACCATTGAAATCACCAGCTACGCCGAACTGGTGTTGTCTCCAGCCATCGCAGACGCGCTTCACCCCGCCTTCAGCAATCTATTCGTCCAGACTGAAATTCTGCCAGAGGAACAAACCATTCTCTGCACACGCCGAGGCCGCTCGCCCACTGACCGGCTGCCCTGGATGTTCAAGCTGATGGCGGTGCACGGCGGACATGCAGGAGATTTCTCATACGAAACTGACCGTGCAAAGTTCATCGGCCGTGGCAACACGTTGCAAGCGCCGCAGGCACTGGTGAACACCATTCGTCTGAGCGGCAGCCAGGGCTCTGTGCTTGACCCTATCGCGTCTATTCGATGCGAAATCACTCTTGACCCCGAAGAGTCTGTTGTTATCGATATGGTGCTTGGCGTGGCCGACAACCGCGACACCTGCCTTGCCCTGGTCGACAAATACCAGGACAGGCACCTGGCGGATCGCGCACTGGAATTGTCCTGGACGCATGCGCAGGTCGTCGTGCGCCAGCTAAATACCACGGAGGCCAACACGCAGCTCTATGCGCGCCTCGCCAATGCCATTGTTTACCAGAACCCTTCGCTGCGCGCGGAAGCAAGCATTCTGCTCAAAAATCGTCGTGGCCAATCAGGGCTCTGGAGCTACGCCATCTCTGGTGATCTGCCTATTGTCTTGTTGCGTATCAAAGATCCACAGAACTTCGATCTGGTTCGAGAGCTGGTGCAGGCGCATGCCTACTGGCGACAAAAAGGGCTGGCTGTCGATCTCGTTATCTGGAATGAGGACATTGGCAGCTACCGGCAACTGCTGCAAGACAAAATGATGGGGCTGATTTCAGCAGGCGTGGAAGCTCACTATATCGACCGTCCCGGCGGCATATTCGTGCGTCCGGGCGACCAGATTTCGGACGAAGACCGCGTGCTGTTGCAAGCGGTGGCTCGGGCCTCAATCAGCGACGGCCTTGGCACCTTGGCCGAACAAGTCAATCGACTGGGTCTGCCTGAACTGCGCGTGCCGCCTTTGGTCATTTCATCGAGTCTGCGAAGAAACCTGCCTGCACAGGTCGAACAGCGTGCGCCCGACACCCTTCAGTGCAACAACGGCATGGGCGGGTTCAGCCCGGACGGCTCGGAATACATCATCACGACGACGCCGTCGATGCGCACTCCGGCGCCCTGGATCAACGTGCTCGCCAATCCGCAGTTCGGCTCGATCATCTCAGAAAGTGGCCAGAGCTACACGTGGAGCGCCAACGCGCATGAATTCCGGCTGACCCCCTGGAGCAACGACAGTGTCACTTACGATAGCGGCGAAGCGTTTTACCTTCGCGACGAAAGCAGTGGAAGATTCTGGTCGCCCATGCCGTTTCCCTGCAATGTAGAGTCTGCCTATGTCACGCGTCACGGCTTTGGCTATAGCGTTTTCTCGCATTCGGAACTTGGCATTGCCTCCGAGCTCACGGTCTACGTGGCACACGATGCGCCGGTAAAGTTCTATCACCTCAGCGTGCGCAACGATTGCGGGCAAACGTGCCAGCTCTCTGCCACCGGCTACATCGAATGGGTATTAGGTGACCTGCGCGCCAAATCGTCGATGCACGTTGTCACGGAGATCGATCCTGAAACCGGCGCATTGCTCGCCAGAAATTCGTTCAATGCAGACTTCGCCAACATGGTCACCTTCTTTGACGCTGGCGTACAGGCGCGCACTATTACTGGCGACCGTAAAGAGTTCGTCGGCCGCAATGGCACACTGAACAGCCCGGCAGCAATGGGGCGTACCCGTCTCTCAGGAAAAGTCGGCGCAGGCATCGATCCGTGTGCTGCGATTCAAGTACCTTTCACCTTGTTGGACGGCGAAACGCGAGAAATCGTCTTCCAACTTGGTGCGACCCCGCAGGGCACCGAAGAGGCCAGTCAACTGATTCGCCGGTTCCGCGTACCTGGAGCTGCCGCCCTTGAATTGGCAGAAGTCCGCAAGCAATGGCGAGACACACTCGACGTCGTTCAAGTCGAAACACCAGATCCGGCCGTCAATTTCCTGGCAAATGGCTGGCTGGTCTATCAGACGCTCAGTTGTCGGCTGTGGGGTCGCAGCGGACACTATCAATCGGGTGGCGCGTTCGGCTTTCGCGACCAGCTTCAAGACGTCATGGCGCTGGTCACCTCGCGCCCCGATCTCACCCGAGCACAGCTCTTGCTCTGCGCCGCGCATCAGTTCGTCGAAGGAGACGTACAACACTGGTGGCATCCGCCCTCTGACCGAGGTGTCAGAACGCGTTGCTCCGACGACTACTTATGGCTGCCATTCGCCACCTGCCACTATCTGCAAGTCACAGGCGACACGGCCGTTCTTGAGGCTCGCGAGAACTTCCTGGAAACCAGTGCGCTCGGCCCAGGCGAACAATCGAAATACGACTTGCCGACGCATTCGGCAGAGTCAGCCACACTCTATGAGCACTGCAGACGCGCCATCTTGCGAGGACTGAATTTTGGCGCTCACGGTTTACCCCTGATGGGATCATGCGATTGGAATGACGGCATGGACAAAGTGGGAGAGCAAGGCGCGGGCGAAAGCGTCTGGCTCGGGTTCTTCCTGAGCCTTGTACTGAAGC
>JBEBWV010000004.1:0-116390 GCA_040391965.1 Achromobacter deleyi
ATCCCGAATTCTGGCCGGCCCCTGGTGTACGCAGAATCTGGCCGACATGGGGGCTGATGTCATCAAGGTGGAACATCCCGCACGTGGCGACGACACACGGGGTTGGGGGCCGCCTGACCTGCACGCGCCCGATGGAGACTCGGCAATGTCGGCCTACTTTATGGCGTGCAATCGCGGCAAACGCTCGGTGTGCGTTGACTTTTCCACGCACGAGGGGGCTCAGGCCATCCGCGAATTGGTTGCCGATGCAGATGTCTTCGTGGAGAACTACAAGGCAGGTGGCCTGCGTAAATACGGCCTGGATTACGCCTCGTTGGCGTCGGTGAATCCGCGTTTGGTCTATCTATCCGTAACAGGCTTCGGTCAAACCGGACCTATGGCGGACAAGCCTGGCTACGACTATGTCTTCCAGGGCATGGGCGGCCTGATGAGCTACACCGGACAGCCAGACGGCACCGCGGGTGCCGGTCCGCTGCGTACCGGCGTGGCCGTGGTGGACTTAATGACAGGCATGTACGCCACCTCGGCCGTGCTGGCTGCGCTGCGTCAGCGTGACCTGACAGGGCAAGGAATGGCGCTGGATATCTGTTTACTGGATGTGGCGGTTGCGCTGAACGCGAACCAGGGCGCCAACTATCTGGTGTCGGGCAAGGTCCCGCAGCGCACAGGTAATGCCCACCCCAATTGCGCACCCTATGAAGTATTTGCGTGTGCAGACGGCCACGTCATTCTGGCTATTGGCAACGACAGTCAGTTCACCCGATTTTGCAGCGTCGTTCAATGCCCGCAATGGGCCGCCGACCCGCGTTTTGTCACCAACGGAGATCGCCTGCGCAACATGGCCGCCTTGCGCCCGCTGATTACGCAAGTCCTGGCGCAGCAGGCTCGTCGCAGCTGGACGGATGCCTTCGATGCCGCCGGCGTGCCGTGGGGGCCAATTCACACGCTTGATGAGGTATTCGAGCATCCACAAGTCAAACATCGGGGCTTGCTGCAACACGTTGAGCATCCCGTGCTGGGCAAGATGAAACTCATCCGCAATCCATTATTGGGTGGTACACCCGCTGAAAAACTGGGGTGCGCGCCACCCCTGCTAGGCGAACACACGCAAGCCATTCTGGCCCGCGAATTCCAAAACTAAAAAAGAGGGGAGACATGAAAAAATTATCTAAGAGTCTGTTTTTGTGCGTCGCGGTGAGCTTGCCCGTGTCGGCGGTCCACGCAGCCGAGTTCCCGGACAAGCCGATTCGGCTGGTAGTGCCCTATGCCGTGGGTGGCACCACGGACATCATCGCGCGCGTAGTCGGCAATAAACTGGGCGCGGTGCTGGGGCAACCGGTAGTCATCGAAAACAAACCCGGGGCAGGGGGCAGCATTGGTTCGGCTTATGCAGCAAGGCAACCCGCTGATGGCTACACCTTGGTCATGGCGGTTGAAAGCTCGCACGCGGTGAACCCGAACGTGTACGCCAAATCGGCTTACGACCCGGTAACGGATTTTGCCCCCATCAGCAATCTGGCCGATGTGCCCAACGTGCTCGTGGCCAACCCCGAGTTGCCGGCTGCGGATCTTCAGGCGCTGCTAAAGTTGCTGAAGGAAAATCCGAACAAATATGCGTTCGGATCTTCGGGCAACGGGGGACTTAGCCATATGAACGGCGAACTTTTCATGAACAGCACGGGCACGCGCATGCTGCATGTGCCCTACAAAGGCTTGGGACCCGCGCTGAATGATCTTGTAGCCGGTCAGGTACAACTGGTGTTTGACAACATACCGTCCTCGTATCCGCTCATCCAGGGCAAGCGTATTCGCCCGCTCGCCGTCGCGAATGCGACCCGCCTCAAGAGCTTGCCAGATGTGCCGACATACGCCGAAGCAGGCCTGCCAGCCATGAACGCGCCGTCGTGGTTTGGCCTGGCTGCTCCGGCCGGCACACCGGATCTCATTCTGGACAAACTCAATGCAGCCGTGCATCAGGCTCTGGCAGACCCGGCCATCATCGACGCTATTGAGAAGCAGGGGGCCGTGCCCAGCCCCATGCCCCGCGCGCAATTCGCCACCTTGATTAAAACCTCGTATGCCCACTGGGGCACCGTGGTGCGTGACATCAACTTCACCAAAATCCAATAAAGGGCGATTCATGACTTCCTCATTTACCAATGCTCACGCCCGCGTCGACATAGATCCCGCAGGCATTGCAACACTGACAATCATCGACGCCGGGGTGCTCAATATTCTGAGTACGCCCGTCATCGACGGCCTGAGAAAGGCCCTGTCGACGCTGGCAAGCCGTGACGAGGTGCGCGTGTTGATTCTGCGTGGAGAGAGTGACCGAGCGTTTGTGGCGGGCGCGGACATCGCTGAGATGGCGCAGTTGGACCGAACGAAAGGCGAACGCTTCATTTCCAATCTGCGTGGTCTATGCGACGCGGTGCGTCAATTTCCGACACCGGTCATCGCCCGGATTCCAGCGTGGTGCCTGGGCGGCGGAATGGAGTTTGCGCTGGCCTGCGACTTGCGCATTGCGGCAGACGACGCGCAGTTCGGCATGCCGGAAGTCAAGGTCGGCATCCCGTCAGTCATTCACGCAGCACTCTTGCCTTACCTGATTGGTGCTGCCAATAGCACCTGGCTCTTGCTGACGGGTGAGTTGGTCGATGCCCGCCGCGCCCGCGAATGGGGCCTGGTCAATGAGATTGCGCCAAAAGCGGAACTGGATCAGGTCGTCAACAAACTGGCGCGTAACCTGGCCGCCCTGGCCCCCGCGGCTTTACGCCAGCAAAAGAAGCTGCTGCGCCGCTGGGAGACTATGTCAATAGATGCTGCCATTGAGGACAGCGTGGCTGAGTTCGGCACGGCATTCGATACCGGTGAACCTCAAAAATTCATGAACGAATTCCTGGACCGCAAACGCGCTACCAAAGCCTGACAATTGGCGTATTCAGCCTGCTTGGCGTGTGGCGGCCACCACAGGATCGTCAAGCAGGTATTCGGCCACCAAGTCGACGAATGAGGAACGCGTAACGCCGGCCTTAGTAACCAGCGTCAGCTCCCGTCGGGCCCAAGGTTCGCTCAACTCAATGGCAGCAATGCGCTTCTCCTTAAGCGCGACCGCCGCCACACTGCGCGGCACGAGCGAGACTCCCACACCCGCTTCAACCATCGAGAGCACGGCATCAAACGTGTGAACGTGGATGCGCACCTTGGGCGTCTTGCCCACAGTGCGCGCCATGTCTCGCAAGAAAATATAGTTGCTGCTGCTGCGGCTCATGCAGACAAAATCCAGGTCCAGCGTAGCGGGAAATCGCAACGGTGAACTCTCAACCATTGGGTGATTCAGCGGCGCGGCAATAATCAGCTCATCCACGGCGAACTTCGTAGCGTTCACACCGCTTGAGTCCGTCTGTCCGGCAAAAATACCGATATCTGCCTCTTGCTCAGCAATCGCCGGCACGATAGTGCCACTGGGATGCTCTTCGAGCAGGATATTGACGTTGGGGTTTGCCGAGAGAAACCGGCTCAAGCTTGGAATAATGAAGCCATTGAGCGAACTGCTATTGGCGAATAGCTTCACGCTACCTTTAACGCCACTCGCAAATCCGCTCACTTCGCCATGCATACGCTCAACACCTGCGAGCAGTTGGCGAACGTGCTTGAGCACCGTTTGCCCCTCATGGGTCAAATCCATTCCGCGCGCTTCTCGTTTAAAGAGAAGCACCCCCATCGCGAACTCCAGGTTTTTCAGGCGATAGCTGGCCGAAGATGCCGTCAAATGCACCGCGTTGGCGCCGCCGGACAGGCTTTTTGCCTCGGCAATCGCCAAAAACAATCTGAGATCAGTGAGTTCGTAACGCATTGTTCATCGACAGGCAGGGCGCCGTTTCCGTCGGAGATATGGCGCCGGGGGCAGGGAGGAGTAGAGGAGGCGGGTAAGGTCTGAACCCCACCCGACTCTTGCTGCGGCTGCCGCCAGTATAGGGGAAGGGGCGCGACAGACTGGGTCCAGACTCATTGAACAGACGCGGACGATTCTGACTAGCTTTTCTGTGGAAGGTCGTTGCTTCGGGACGTGAGCGACGCGACTTCTGGAGCCCTTGTGTCGTCCTTCCAGGTGCCGAGTCAGGAGGCTACAGGTGTCACGAAGAGCGTGACGGTGAAGTTTGCATGATGGATGATTTTTCCCAAAGCAGATCGGAAAATTCCGCGAGTTGCTCTTGGCGCCAAACAGCAGAATAGCCCCTCGTTTCGGCGTCGCCCCTGGCTCTCGCCAGCGGAGGTCGGCTCTGAAAAATGAGGTATGAAATTGCAAGCGTTGATCATTACCGACCAAGCCCGTACCGCGCAGGTATTTGGCAATGCACTGGCGCGATATTTCACCCCGATCCAACGTATGGGGCTTCGTGATTTCCGTATTGCCTTCCGACGGCAGAGCGGCCTACGCGCGGACCTGGTATTCGTTGATGTGCTCGGAAGTTCGACCAAATGCTTGGCGGCGATCGCACGAGTGCGAGCGCTGGTTCCGGAGGCCAAAGTTCTCGTATCCGTCCAGCGAAATATGCCAAATTTTCAATCCCTGGCTGAAGCGATAGGGGCGCACGGCGTAGTCGATGCCTGGGGTATTCACAACGACGATTTTGAGTCGTTGATCGCCGCAGTTATGGGGGGCAGCATCATTTTTTTTGCCGCCGCCAATGCTTAAGGGCGTCCGACAGGTACTCCATGTTCAATATGGGAAATTTCGCGCATCGTGTAGGAAATTTCGTAGGCCCAGGTGCATAGCGAAAAACTAGATTGGAAACCAGCGCACACTTTGTGCACGTTGAGGTTTCTCAATCATGCTTTTACCCACGTTCAATTGGACTCGTTTCAGACCCGCTACCCGGGGCGCCGTCCTGTGCACCTTAGCCTTAGCCTTCCTGTTTGCGCTGGAGTCAGCCATAGGACTGCCGGCTGACGCGGCGGACGCAGCTGACTTGGGCAATGGCGTTGATCTGGCCTTGTTCTCGGCAGGAAGAGGAGCGATGCTGTCGCTGGAGTGTTTAGGGTGGATAGCAACTCTGCTCGTGGTCTTTGTACTGTTGCGCCGAAAAACTCGCCAACATGAGATATCGGAGAAAGCGCTTAAAGATCTGATTGCCAGTCAAACGGCGGTGTTGGACTCTATTCCGCAACCCGTATATCTACGAGATCGGGAGCTGAGACTCCTCAACTGCAACACCGCTTACGAGCGAGTGGCGGGCCAATCGCGTGCGCAATTGCGCACGGCATCGCTGGAAGACTGCGCCATTGCATTCGGCCATGTGCTTCAAATAGACGCATTGCAGTCCGATTATCTGGACGTGATGACGACAGGGCGCGCGATGATGAAAGACCGCACGATAATCATCGGCGCAAAAACTGTCAGCATCGCCCATTGGGTCGAGCCCTTGCGGGATGGCGCGGGCATGACGATAGGTATTGTTGGAAGTTGGCTGGACGTGACGGAACGCCAGAAGGCTCTCGAGCAACTGGCTTTCGCGCGCGATCGGGCAGAGAGCGCCAACCGCACGAAGTCGACCTTCCTGGCATCGGTCAGCCATGAAATCCGAACACCAATGAACGCTATCATGGGGATGCTGGAGCTTACTCTTTCGCATACTGACTTGCCCGCGCAAGATCAGATGCAATTGTCGACCGCGTATCAAGCCGCTCAGTCCTTATTGAGCTTGATCGACGATCTGCTCGATCTATCCAAGATGGAGGCGGGGAAGTTTCAGTTTCATCCTGTACCGACAGATCTGGGGAAATTGGCGAGCGAGGTAGGGGATGTCTTCCGTCCGGTTGCCCTCAGCAAGAGCTTGACGCTAGACGTGACGATTTCGCCACAACTTGGCGCCGCTCACCAGGTTGATCCGCTACGCGTTAAGCAAATTCTTAATAACTTTGTCTCCAACGCGATTCGTTTTACGCAGGAAGGAGGTATCTCGATTGAAATCGGGGCAGAAGAGCCTGCTGGCGATATGCAAGCCATCCGCCTGATGGTGAGCGACTCGGGCATAGGAATCCCGAGTGGCGCGCTGAGCACCCTATTGGAACCGTTCGTACAGGTTCAACAAACACGTCCCTCATCTGACCGTGGCACGGGCCTGGGGCTGTCAATCTGTGATCGTCTCGTAAAGAAAATGGGCGGAACGCTGAGCGTCAGCAGTGAGCTCAATGTGGGTACGCAGATTACAGCCATACTGCCGTTGGCAGTTGTGCTCCCTGTTCGCGATCTTCCTGCTCTGAAAACCACGCACAACGAACTCGGTTGCACCGTGGTGCCGCTGCGCGTGTTAGTGGTGGATGACCATGCCCCAAATCTTCTGCTGCTAAAGCATCAACTTGAAAAAATGGGTCACCGGGTCGAATGCAGCGAACATGGTCAACACGCCTTGCAGATACTTGCACAACAGCCGTTCGACTTAATTATTTGCGACTGCGCAATGCCTGTCATGGATGGATTTGCCTTTGTTCAGGCCCTGCGCAAACATCGTGATGGCACTGAGCGCTTGCCTGTGCTGGGATACACGGCGGGTGCACAGAGTGGCGACAGTGAACGTGCGATCGCGGCGGGCATGGATATGGTTCTCATCAAGCCCGTTGGCATGGAGACGCTTCAAAACGCTATTTGTTCGGTGGCCATTGCGCGTCGGGCGTGCACTATGCAATGTTCGCGCCCCGCGAGGGCTGCGCTGTTACCGTCGTAGCATCCGGTCATGGCCTCAGGACGCCGGCGCTGCCGAGCGCAGCGCCACGCAGAGCCGCTCCACGGTCGGAACCAATAGCGTATTCAATGCAATAGCCGTGGCTTCATCGCCTTGCTCTGCCACTCGTTCCACGTGCTCACAAAGCTTGACCACAGATTTACACCCCGTCATGCGTGCAGTACCAGTGAGACGATGCGCCCGTGCACGTGCTTCGTTCCAGTTGCCTTTGCCGCAAGCGCTCAGATAGTCGGCGATATCAGCCTGGCCGGTGGCGATCAGACTATTAACGAGCTCGACGACGATGGACTCATCACCGCCCATAAACTGAAGCAGGGCGGGGCCAATCTGAACGTACTCCGACGCCGAAGGAATCTGGTAGCCCGCAGCGACCAAGGCACGAATGAGATCCGACTCAGCCCAAGGGATAGGCAAACTACCATCCAATCCCGGCGTCACTGCTGCCTGCTCGCCTATTGCCAAGAGAATGGCAGTGCCCGACCCCTGCGCCACCAAATCGGCGCGACTCGGGCATTGCTCGGCCGAAAGATCACAGCAGAGAACCACACTGGCACCGCCACCATCAAGCGCAGCAGATAGGGCAGGGAGGGTTTGAACCTCAAGGCCCAGACCCACAAGTTGTGTGGCAATGGCCGAGTTCAGTTCACTAGGCAGGCCGAGAATCAAGGCGCGGTTCATAGATTTGGTTTTGTCCGAAAGGGCCACTAGGGCGCAACGTTGCACTTTCTCGCAAAGTCCACCAACTCGACCAGCGTATTCAGTTGGAGTTTGGCAAGAATGCGCGTTTTGTGCGTACTGACTGTCTTGTTGCTGATAAAAAGGGCTTCGCCAATATCCTTATTGGACATTCCACGCGCCAACATCTGCAAGATGATCACTTCTTTGTCGGACAGCAGATCAAGTCGTTCGATATCTTCGCGCTTACGCTCAACACGCGTGGTTCCATGAGCATTCTCGATGTTCGGAAATACGGTGTAGCCCGCGAGCACCGCTTCCACGCATCGCATGATCTCGATGATTTCCTGAGATTTGCTTACATAGCCGTTCGCCCCAGCATCCTTCACCCGCGGCGCAAAAACGGATTGGTCTTGTCCGGAAATGACCAGTATCCGAACATCGGGCTGTATTGCGCGGATACGCGGGATGACATCCAGGCCGTTTATTCGAGGAATGTCTATATCCAGAATGACAAGACCGGGCGCGGAGTCCCGAACCATTTGTATGGCTGCCTGGCCGTTGTCAGCCTCCAGGACGGCAGTGACGCCGAGCACCTGAACCAGATGTGTCTTGAGAACCAGGCGCAGGGCCGGATGATCATCAACGATAAGTACGGAGGTCAAGAGGATTTCCTGTTGATGAGACACGATTCATGGCGCCGCGCATTTGCGCTGCCACGCTACTAATTTCAGAGCACGCTATGGTGTACCCAAGCCAGTGAAGTCTTCAGCGCAACCATTTCTCAACACATTGTTTAAGCGTTTCGAGTGTGACTGGCTTGCCAAGATAGTCATTCATTCCGGCATCGTGGCACCGCTGCAGTTGATCTGCAGACACATCGGCGCTTAGGGCAATAATGGGTATTTCTCGCAATGCTGACGAGGTATGAGAGCGGATACGCCGAGCCAGTTCGAAGCCGTCCATGCGAGGCATGTGACAGTCCGTGATTACCATGGCGAAGGTATGTTCTTCCAGCGTTCTGAGTGCTTCTTGTCCGTCTGGCACCACAATTGCCTGCCGATCCAGCTTGCCCAGAAATTTCTGGAGAATGAGCTGGTAAGGGTGGTGATCTTCCACCACCAGGATGGGTAATGCTGGTGAATGCGAGACGGACTGGTTGATGGTATCGGCGTGCGACTGCTCGGCCATGGGAGGTACCAGCACGGCCAGGCATGCCCGCCGGAATTCCAACCATCCAATTGGGTCAGCATGCAATGGCTGTGCCTGCCCTATATCGACAACTTCGGTGTCACGCCGCAGAAAAATGGAAGGGCTGGATGTCTTGCCCTGCCACCTGCGGCTGTCCACCACACGCAGATCAGCGCTCGAATGATCGTCACGTGGCACCATTCCGAGCGCCAGCGCATAAGCACGCACAGCTGTGGCGTCCTGCGACCTGCTCAGCGCGATATCAATACTCTTGCCAACAAGCTCCTGTGGCAACGGCGATGGTGAGTTTGCCACCTTGAGGGTCAATTTGACGTCAAACACACTGCCTTGCCCTTCGTCGCTGTGCACGGAGATCGATCCACCAAGCAGGCTTGCCAGACGTTGGCACACCGTTAGCCCAAGGCCACTCCCGCCAAAGCGCCGGGCTGTCGAGGTATCAGCTTGATGGAACGCTTGAAAAAGGGTGGCTTGTGCAGTGGGTGCAATACCTATGCCGGTATCAGAGACTGATATCGAGATGCGTTGCTGCTCCGAGGCGTCCTCCTCAGACTCCAATCTAGCCTGCACGCAGATGCTGCCGTGCTCCGTAAATTTGACGGCGTTACCCAATAAATTGAGGACGATTTGTTTGATGGAGATAGGGTCACTAACCAAGGTAATGGCGATCTGGGGATCAACATGGACATCGAGCGTCATCCCCTTCGCCTGAACCTGCGCCGAAAAAATATGCGTGACCTGATCAAGTAATTCTCGCAGGTCAAACGGCACCGATTCCACCGAGCGTTCGCCCGACTCTAGCCGGGAGAAATCCAGAATATCTCCCAATATCTCCAGCAATAACCGGGCGGAGCTGTCTGCCAGTTCCAAATGCTCTCGCTGGCCACTTTCAAGCTTGGTATCACGTAAGAGTTCGAGCGCGCCCACCGTCGTTGCCAGCGGGGTGCGAATCTCATGGCTCATTGTGGCCAGAAACCGCGATTTGGCTTGGGCATTAGCCTCCGCCGCCTGCTTGGCAGCCTCAAGCGCTTCGGATTGCTGATGCTCAACGGTGACGTCAGCCCAATAGCTATTCCAAAGCAAGGCACCGTTCGACTGGCTGCGCGGCACTCCAGTGCCTACTCGCACCCAGCCAACGTCATTCTTGCGCTCGATCTGTATATCCATTTGGACTGGCGCTAGATCGACGATGGATTGATCGAAAACTTGTCTGCCTGTTTCTCGGCTTGCTTCCAGGATATTTGGAAAAATGCCGCCTGCATTTTGTTGAAACTCTGGCCGAGACCAAGGACTGAACTGCTCAGTTCGGCCGACAACATACGGAAACCAGCGATGGCCGCCGGGTTCCTGCCGCAAAATTGCGAAGGCGATAGGCAGTGACTCAACGATGTCCTCTACCAGACTCTTGATCTGAGCTGCGTCTCGTTCAGCAGCCAACCGAGCTGTAATATCGATAACAGCTGCCATTGTGCCGCTATTCTGGCTTCCTGGCTCCTGATAGGGCTGCATAACAAGCAAACCATCTATTTCCCGTCCGGCTGCGGAGCGCAGGCGTATAACGTCTGAGATGGCCTCGCCTTTTAACGCACATCGGGCGGCAAAAGCCTCAAGCTGCGCACCCAGTTCTCCGGCGGCACCCTGTAACGCCCCTGCCTTCGTTCCAGCCAGTTGTTGTCGGGTCAGGCCGATGGCATCTTCAAAAGCACGGTTGACGGTGACGTATTGATGCAAGGCATCCAAGGCCACGATGAGCGTAGGGGTAACATCCAACAGCTTTTCGTGCACTAACAGAGATTGCTGCGCCAGATCTGCCATTTCGCGTTGCGCCAAACTCTCTTGCTGGAGTTGACGTAGCATCCGAAACAGCCAGACAAGGGCGAACACTAGTACGATCAATGCCCCGGTCAAAAGCCATTCAAGATAGCTTAGCGGCATGCTCGGAACCCATGAGCAATGGCAAGGGACCTGCAGGGAGGGGCATACATCTGTATGGAGCCTTTTCGCAGATGGGGCTGCTTATAGGACACGAATTTATATTCAATATGGGGCAAAGGCAAAGGAAATGCACAATGGCCTGACCATCCTTGTTCGGATTAGCAGCCCCAGACCTTCCGCCAGCAGGGGAGCCGCGCAAAGAAATTAGTAGCGCCGGGGATCCACAGCACAAATCGCGTTGCCTTGGGCATTGTTGCGTAATGCGCTGGCAAGTAGTTGTGCCTGCAGTAATTGAATCGGCGTGATCTCGAGCGCCTTTGCCATCGCCTCGACGGTCCACTCGCACAGGTCGATTTCACCTTGATCAATGGCACTCACGCTTGGCGCGCTCATTCTTGACAGTTTCATCAAGGTCACGGTGGACAGGCCTCGATGCGCACGCCACGCGCGCACGGGGCTGAGGCCCCGGTTGAGGTCTCGTTGCACATCGTGGGGTAAAGGCAAACCTCCGAGCGGCAGAAGCGTGGGTTTCGCCGAAGTCAGTTCGGCCGTCAGGCCTCCACAGCGCAGCGACCCAGCCACCGTGCTGCGGAAACCCCGGTTCGCTGGCGGAGTAAAAAGAGAGCTTGTCAACATCGAGTGCATCCGTACGTGCCAGTTATCACCGCTGCCCGGGGAGGGCGATGCCTGGCCGTCCGCCTGTCGCGGGACGGCCGGTTAGCTATTTCACATAGCGTGAGTGGTCTATAACGAGGATGCCGCCAAAGCGCGAACGCCAAGGTAGGAAATGGCTGAGTTTGCGTGAGGAAATTTCTCAATAGCAAGGATGCACGGTGATTTTCCACCGAACTGCCGGTTTGAAGTTCCTTTGCCCAGAAGCAGCATTTGCCACAACATGCGCAATGGACTGAAAATGACACAGAGATGCACACCCGGACATAGCGCCGGATGAGGAGCCAATATGCTGAGTCGGCGCGAAGGGGCACGTAACACCTGGACGGACACCCTCACCCGTTTGGAAGATGAGCGGGTGATCTTGCAGCGCATCGCCGCCGGAGAACCCTTGGAGGACGTCTTGACCCAGGTGGTTCTAGCGGTTGAGCGGCAATCGAGCATACTGCTGTGTGCCTCGATCTCCCTGGTGGATGACAAAGGATGCTTGCGCCACAGCGTCGCACCGAGTTTGCCTGAAGCGTTCAACAAGGCACTTGAGATCAGTCCTATTGATGCGAAGGCTGCAAGCTGGGGGGCTGCTGCCTTTTTTGGTTCGCCGGTTTACGCGTACGACATTGCTGTAGACCCCAATTGGGGACCATGGCGAAGCCTGGCCTTGGCTCATGGTTTGCGCGCGTGCTGGTCAACCCCCATCAGCAGCGCGGAAGGACGCCTCCTGGGTGTCTTCTCCAACTACTACACCATTCCGCGCTTGCCCTCTAATCAGGACATTGAAGCCATCGCGCTGGTTACCCGTACCGCCGGTCTGGCCATTGAACGTCACCTTGCGGAAAAGCAGCTGCGCCAACGCGGTGAGCGCTGGCATGGCATGTTCGAACGCATGCAAGAGGGCTTCTTTCTCAGTGAAGCCGTGCGCGATGATCACGGCAAAATTGTCGATTTTCGTATTCTGGAAGTGAACCTCGCCTTCGAGCGCCAATGTGGCACGCAGATAGGTGAGACCGTCGGCACGACCCTGCGCCAAGTTCTGCCCGCAGCACCCGGTCAACTCATCGAGACATTCGCAAGCGTGGTCGAGACCGGAGAGGCGGCTCAATTTGAGATCGTGCGCCCGGGCACTGCCGATGGTTGGCTGGAGGCCCGGGCCCGAAGGGAAGGGCATGACCAACTTACTGCATTGTTTCTGGACGTCTCAGCCCGCAAAGCAGCAGAGACGGAGCTTTGGGAAGGTCAACATCGAAAGAGTTTTCTATTGTCTTTGGGCGATACGCTGCGCGGTTTGTCCACGCAGGAGGAGATTGAAGCCGCGGGATGCGAAGCGTTAGGACGCAATCTTGCTCTGAATATGGTCGCCATTCTGGACCTGCGCGACGCTTCTCAGCCCCCGCATCCAAGTAGTTTCTGGCTGTCTGAATTGGCAGGTCGCGAAGGCTTGTGTATTGACGTCGCGCTGCGAGCTCAGGGACTCGACAAGGTCGTGGAACAAGGAAAAACCAGCAATCTGGAGCCTTTCATCAGCAATCAGGCCGGGGCGTGCATTCCTTCAGCTATTGCCGTGCCGCTACGCCGCTGGGGACGTGCACACTCTCTGCTGTATGTTCGCCCCAATCTGCACGGCGCGCCCAAAGGCACAGACATTGCCTTTATTGAAGAAGTTGCAGAGCGTATGTGCGATGCCCTGGAACGGTCCCGCTATTCCATGTTGCTCGAACAGCGGGTCGAGGCGGCAGTGGCCGATCACGACAGAATCTGGCGCCTGTCGCCCGAACTCCTTGCCGTGGCGAATGCTGACGGCAAATTCGTGAGCGTCAACCCTGCCGTGCATGGCATTCTCGGCTGGACACCTGAACAGTTTCTGGCATTGGATCTTGTGCAACTGGTACATGCTGATGATTACGCTGCCACGCTGGCTGCATTTGGCGATGCGGAAAAGCGGCGTCAAGGTGTGCGTCATCTGGAAAGCCGCTTACAGCACGTTGATGGTTCGTATAGCTGGATTACCTGGAACATCTCTTTCGTGCAGGGGCATTTGTACTTGGCCGGGCGAGATGATACGGAGATGAAGGCGCAGTCCGAAGCACTTCAAAAAACCGAAGAGGCACTGCGCCAATCGCTAAAGATGGAGGCAGTGGGCCGTTTGACGGGCGGAATCGCGCATGACTTCAACAACATGCTGCAAGGTATTAGCGGGGCGCACTATCTGATCCGCAGAAAAATCGCAGCGGGCAAATTGGCTGACGCGCAGCGCTTTATTGACACAGCCATCGAGGCCACCGAGCGGGCAGCTCGGTTGACTCAGCGTTTAACCAGTTTTTCCAGTCGTCAGGCGATCGACCCCAAGCAGGTAGATGTAGGCCAGGTGATGAAGTCCATGGAGGACCTGTTTCAGCGCTACACCGGCGAACATGTCACATTGGAGACCACTGTTCAGCCTGAATTGTGGGCGGTTTGCTGCGACATGAATCAACTTGAAAATGCACTCCTGAATCTGGTGATCAACGCGCGTGATGCCATGCCGGAAGGAGGTAACTTAACGTTGGAAGCATGTAATGCGACGTTGTCGGCAGAAAATTTACAGCATTACCCAAGCGTGGAGCCGGGCGCGTTTGTCGAGATTCAGGTGCGTGACACCGGTTGCGGCATGAGTTCAGAGGTTCTTGCAAGAGCGTTCGAACCTTTTTTTACGACCAAGCTCCGTGGCGAAGGAACAGGTTTGGGCCTGTCAACCATCTATGGGTTTGCTCAGCAAACCAAGGGATTGGTCTATCTAGACAGCGAAGTTGACGTTGGAACAACCGTGTTTCTGTATCTGCCACGGCAGGACGGTATGGTGATCCCGCCGCCAGCTCCCAGGGTGATGGTACCAATTGACGCGAGTGAGGCATCTTTAACGGCAGTAGTGGCGCTCGTCGAGGATGATCGCCATGTTAGAGAGCTGTTGCGCGAAGCGATGGAGCAGCGAGGTTTGGAGGTGTTGACTGCCGCAGACGGGATTACAGGCCGAGAAATGGTGTGCACTGCCGGCCATGTGGATTTGCTCTTGACCGACGTCGGCTTGCCCGGTATGAATGGCCGCATGCTTGCCGAGGCGGCGCGGTTGGCGCACCCAGATCTTGAGGTGCTACTCATGACCGGATACCCGGAAAACATTGTCAGTGAGTCGGAGCTACGAGAAGCACGCATGGAAATGGTGACCAAACCCATCAAGCTGGAAAGCCTGCTGGAGCGTATCTGCGACATGCTGAACGCACGAGGAATAGGGCAGTCGCGCGTTTGACTATGCTCGAATCATGCGTCGTTTTTTCACAGCCAGGTAAGAAATACCGTTTTTTCAACCCAGGCTTGCGCTGGCATGGGAACACTCAATGGAACCAGGGCAGGAACGCTACTTGCGACATTGCATCAGATCCAGGCTTACCCCTCGGGTAGCGCCAGGATTTTATCTATCAGGTGAATTTCTGCTTGCCCGGCACACCATGCCGAGACAGGCCAACCTTAGGAGAATGCGATGAATCAAGAGCAAACACTGGGCGGCACACGCGTAGGCGAAGCGAATATCGTTGGAGGCCCCAAGAACAGTTCAGACGGACCCGGGCCAGAGGTGATGGCTGCGAACACGCTCGTGGGAAACGATGTCTACAACCGGGCTGACGAAGATTTGGGCAGCATCAAGGAAATCATGATCGACGTCCCTCGAGGGCGTGTCGCATACGCGGTGCTTTCGCGTGGTGGGTTATTGGGTATGGGGAGCAAGCTATTCGCCATTCCCTGGAGCGCCTTGACGCTGGATACCGACCGCAAGTGCTTTGTGCTGGATGTGAGTTTGGAGCAAATGAAGAACGCGCAAGGTTTCGAAAAGGACAATTGGCCAAGCATGGCGGATCAGACATGGGCACGTCAGATTCATGACTTCTACCATCAAGAACCCTATTGGTAGGGTACGCAAGGCTGACACACCTGATGTAGATAGGGCGTGTCAGCCTTACCCATCGAACACCCGAGTTCTGAGCATACTCACCGGTATCCATCCCGTGCCGCGAAGACCTGATTTTTCTCTGCTATAGGGGGACGACGTATCAAGATCAGTCATTCGATATTCGCCCGACTGGCATTTCGAGGCGGGCACATTACTCTCCAACGGTATCGAATCATTACTTTTTTTCGGTAAGTAATGGCTATTCTCAGCGTTAGCGTCAGCGCAAAAAAAGCGTTGACCGTTTCCAGTCAAACAACCGCTGTGATGCGTAGAGCACAAGAAAATGCCACATTTGCTGATTGTTGACGACGATGACGTGATCCGCGAGACATTGGCCGAGATTGCGCGCGAGAGCGGCTTTTCGGTGGCCCTCGCGGGATGCATTCGGGACGCAGTAATTCACCTGGAACGCCAAACACCTGACTTGGTACTGACTGACGTGCGCTTGCCTGGGGCGAGCGGCATGGATATTTTCGATTGTGCAGCGTTAAGCAGCACTGAAGTCGTCGTGATTACGGGCCATGGAAGTGTGGATACTGCAGTTGAGGCTCTCCGTCTTGGTGCAACAGACTATTTAGTCAAACCTATTTGCCTGGACCGCCTCAATGAAATCTTGAGTCGCGTCGCCACTGCGAGCATGGGCGGTGTGGCTGGTAGTGGATTGTCCAGCGACGGGCGTTTCGGGAGAATGTTGGGTGAGTCTGCGCCGATGCAAGCCCTCTATGACCAGATACGGCGGGTAGCGCCCACAGATGTTTCCACGTTGCTGATCGGCGAAAGCGGAACGGGTAAAGAGTTGGCAGCCCATGCTATTCACGACTTAAGCGAGAGGCAAGGTCGGCCTTTCATTGCCGTGAATTGCGGTGCCATATCGCCGAACCTGATTGAAAGCGAATTGTTCGGGCACGAGCGTGGCAGTTTTACCGGCGCTGACCGGCAACACAAAGGCTACTTCGAGCGTGCCGATGGTGGCACGCTATTTCTCGACGAAGTCACGGAAATGCCGCCAGAACTTCAGGTCAAACTGCTGCGCGTGCTGGAAGTGGGGCATTTCATGCGGGTTGGCACGAACAAAGAACTCGCGTGCAACGTGAGAATTGTCGCGGCCACGAACCGCAATCCCGAACAAGCCGTGCAGGTCGGCAAGCTGCGAGAAGATCTGTATTACCGGCTCAACGTTTTTCCCATCGAATTGCCAGCGCTACGCAATCGCAATGACGATATCACTTTGCTGGCGTCGCGTTTTCTGGCTGGGTTGAACGAGGATGCTGGCCTGAACAAGCAATTTTCGCAGGAAGCCATGGAAGCCTTGCTACGTCATTCCTGGCCAGGCAATGTGCGCGAATTGAAGAACTTTGTGCGACGCGCGTTCATCATGGCGCATGGGGATACGCTAGATGCGGAGATGTTGGTACCCAAGGTCAGCCCAAGCAGCGTGTCGCGCCAGGGGCAAGTTACGGTACCTGTAGGTGCCACCCTGGCAGAAGCAGATCGCTTGTTGATTCTCGCGACCGTTGAACGATACGGCGGCGTGAAAAAATTGGCCGCAGCCGCGTTGGGCATTAGCCCGAAGACCCTCTACAACAAGCTTGAAGAGTACGCTCAGGCAGGTCATGGTCACACTCAAGACGCCGCGCAAGACGAATAACCTGATGTGTGTTGAGTCGGGATGGCCAATTCGGTAGCCGCGTAGCGCGCTGCCGAATTGAGCAGCCTGTAATTCCTGTGGATTCGCGCGGGCACATTCGACGGTCATATTTACCTTGCCCTGCCAAAAATACCGAGCGTAATCACGGTTAACGCCGGGATGGCGGGTACCGGCACCGATAGGCACGCCACTTGCGACTAGGAAAGACCTACACAAGGAGAGCTACCTATGAAAACCCGACACTTACTCAGCGCAGTCGCCTTGATCACCGCGAGCGCCTTGCCGTTTGCGGCAGTGCAGGCGCAAAATGCGATGCCCACCACACCGTCGACCACGCCGAATGACAGTAGCGCGGTACCGCCCAATCGCCCCGTACCTCCCGGTCAAGCCGCTCCTGCGCCTAACGCGCCGCCGGCCCAATACTCGACCACGCCTCAGATGGATCGCAGTCACAGCAACGTGCCAAGCGAACGCAAGAACGATATGCCTAATACGCCGCGCGAAGCCAACGACAATGTGCCACGCACGCCCGCAGGCGGTTCGTCGCCACCCACTGGCTATCCGAACTCCGGTTCGAAGTAAATACGCAGGTCTCGTGTTGGCGCTGAGCCTTGGAACGTTCAGCGCCAACACCGAAATCCGACTGGCCTAAAACTGTTTGCGCATCTCAGCGCAAGCAAGGCGTAATTGTCCACGGTATTTGGAGACAGTCCGTCGCGCCAGCACAATACCGCTCGAGGCCAGCTTGCTGGTGAGTACAACGTCAGTGAGCGGCTCTTGTGGGTCTTCGGTTTCAATAAACTCGCGGATCAGAGCGCGCACGGCCGCACTTGAGCACGAACCGCCTGTTGCCGTCGTCAATTCCCGAGAAAAGAACAAACGAAATTCGAGTACGCCGCGAGGCGTCGCCATATATTTGTTTGCTGTGGCTCGTGACACGGTGGATTCGTGCATCGCCAGATCGTCTGCTATCTCTTTCAGCATTAACGGGCGTATGGCCACGTCACCAAACTCAAAGAAGCGCTGTTGTCGACTGACAATCGCTTCGGCTACGCGTTGAATGGTTGAGTGGCGTTGCTCTACGTTGCGCACCAACCAGCGTGCCTCTTGCAGTTCCTCTTGCATCGGACTGCGCCCGGCGTGGCGCGCGTGCCCAAACAAATCGGCATATGCCTGGTGAAGCCGAACCCGGGGAAGGGCAGCCCAGTTCGGCGTCACTTGCCAGCGCGACTGTACTTTGCGCACGACGACATCTGGCACCACGTAGGTAGGAGGTTGATTGTCAAACTGCAAGCCGGGCTTGGGGTCCAGGCTACGAATGAGCGTGCAGGCACGCCTCATCACGTCTGCGCTGCATCCAAGCCTGCTTTGCAGGCCTGCGCAGTCGTTGCGGCCTAATTGATCAAGATGAGAAGACACGATCGATTTCGCCGCCAACAGAACTGCTTCCTCTTTAATGGTGCTCTGCTGCAATTGAAGTAGTAGGCATTCGGACAAATCCCGAGCACCGAGGCCCGGGGCGTCCAGTTGTTGCACCAATTTCAGCGCTGCCAGCCATTCTTCGGGTTCGGGGTCGGGCTCGAAAGCACTCGCCTGCGACAGGGCCTCAAGTGGCTGTCGCAAATAGCCGTCCGTGTCTAACGCATCGATCACATGTTCAGCCAATAGTCGATCGCGATCGCTTACGCCATAGCATCCCAGCGCCCGCGAAAGGCGTTCGTGCAATGAAGGTATCTCGGCAGCCCAATGCGACATATCAAACTTGGATGACTGGCCGGTATTGTTCTGTTTGGGATAATCACCCGAGTATTCACTGGATACCTCCGATGTGCTTGGCTCAGTGCCGTCATGCCTCACATCTTCGGCGCGGTTCCCCTGCGAAGGCTCTGCCGAGCCGGATGAGTCGCCCGGGGACGCGAGAGGGGCATGTCTGGCTTCCAGTTCAGTGTCGCTGAACGCCGTTGCAGAATCGTCTGAATCTTCCAGAAAGGGATTGGTAGCCAGCGCCAGTTGAACTGCCGTGTCCAGCTCCAATGCAGACATCTGGAGCATACGGACAGATTGTTGCAGGCGCGGGGCGATAGCGGTCTGCTGGCGAAGGCGGAGCTCTTGAGTGGCAAATGGCACGCATTTCTCCTTTTGATGGCGTGCGACAAACAAACGCGACGCGCTCAGCATTCGTCAAGCAATAAGCATGCCAATCGAACTCCGTAGGGGCATGGCAACGGCGATCTCGATCGGCGGGGTGTTCTTTACCGCTATCGGTAAAAAGTGCTCGCAAAGAAGCAGGGCGCTCTGGCGTCCTGGCTAAACGTTCAAGGCGAGGAAGGATCCTCATCGTGGTCATAGCCACCAAGGCGATTCGTTAGCGTCCGTAAACTAATACCCAAGGCCTCGGCAGCGGCAGACTTGTCATCATGATGGTGGGCAAGGGTCGCGAGAATAAATTCACGTTGAGCTTGCTCCAGGGGCGTGCCGATGGGGAAAGTCAATGAGTCTTCGTGCCGGGTGGCTGGCCTGATCACCGCCTGTCTCAGGCCGTCTACGTCGATTATGTCGTCAGACATGATGAAACGGCACTGCACCACGTTGCGCAACTCTCTCACATTGCCCGGCCAATCGTGCTGCGCCAACACGGCCAGAAATCGCGGTGCAAAACGTTTGTGCGTCCCGTACGACTGATTAAATTCGTTCAGGAATTTCCGGGCTAGCGGCCCCACGTCTTCAGGGCGCTCTCGCAACGGGGGCACGCGCAGCGGAATGACCAACAACCTATGCAGGAAGTCCTGGCGCATGTGGCCTTCCTGTACCGCTTCCATGGGATCCCGATTTGTCGCGGAAATAATGCGGACATCGGCATGCAGCAGATCACTGCCACCCACGCGTTGATAGGTACCGCTTTCCAGTACGCGGAGAAAATGCACTTGCATGTCCTGTGACATTTCAGTGACCTCGTCCAAGAACAAAGTGCCTGCACTTGCCGACTCAAAGTAACCGGCACTCTGGGCAAGGGCACCGGTAAAACTTCCCTTTTCATGACCAAACAGTTCGGCGTGAGCCAGTTGCGCATTAATGGCGCCACAGTTAACCGCGACGAACGGCATCTCCCGTCTTGGACTGGCGTCGTGAATTGCCCGAGCCACCATTTCTTTTCCAGTGCCGCTTTCACCAACGATAAACACGCTGGCGTCACTGCTGCCCGCCAGGATTATTTGCTCAGCCAGATGGCATATCAGCTCGCTTTCTCCGAGGCAGAAGCATGGACTGGCGTGCTGGCTGCCCCTCTCGATGCTGCCTTTATCCATGCTTCTGCCCCCAAAAAAGAATTTGAAACGGTCTGCCAGCTGCGTAGAGGTTCCCGACCTGCCGCAAGTGGCGTGCCGGGCAGGGGTTGCAGGCTGGATTAAGACCGTTGGTGCGAAGCCATTGGAAATCCTTCCATTACCCCAGGCACGGCGCTTGCTCTGACGTTTCGGCATTCACCCACTGATAACAGGAGCGCCTGATGTCTTTGACATTTCATCTACATGTGCCACCCAAGCCCGATCCCATCCCGCCAGGCTCGCCGCCGGGAGACTTGCCCGTGGACCCGGACACGGATCAGCCGGATATAGACCTGCCTCCCTCAGAGATGCCCGTGCAACCCGACAAGCTAGGAGCCAATAGGAAACGCACGTATCACTAGCGGTGCGCACAGGAGAAGAAATTTCTACCCACGACTTACTTTTTTACCAGAGGCAAAGGCACGCCAACTCAACAAGACGGCTGCCAGCAGAGAGACAGATGCTGGCAGCAGTCTCGGCCTTTCATCTGGCACGGGAATTGCGTGTTGGCTGTTGCGCCACCTTCCGCAGGCACTGATCGAGGTGCTGGGACAAGCTAAAGGAGCTGCAATGAGTACCTTGCTATTGATCGTCCTTATCCTGCTTCTCGTAGGAGCTTTACCGAGTTGGGGTTACAGCTCGGGCTGGGGTTACTACCCTAGCGGGTTGCTAGGCGTGTTGTTGATTGTGCTCATCATCATGCTCTTAACGGGAAGGATTTAGGCACTCCCTGATTCATGCAAAAACACAATTTGATAACTCTGATAAGTGAGAAGAACCATGAATAAAGCACTTCCCGTGATCTTCAGTTCGCTTATGGGTGTCGCCCTTTCCGTTGGGGTGGCGCAAGGACAAGGCTCCCCTCAAGCGATTACCGAAATGCGTGTCGATGTGGCGCAACTCGCCACGGGATATCGAGCCTCTAAAGTGATTGGCGCTTCAGTCATGAACTCCGAGGGCGAGAAGATTGGGAGCATTGACGATCTCATCGTCAACCCTCAAGACAAGCAGGCTTACGCCATTCTCTCCGTTGGTGGTTTTCTGGGCATGGGCTCGCATCTAGTTGCTATCCCCTTTAAGAGCCTCGAGATTGCAGACAAAAAAATACGATTCCCAGGCGCCTCGAAAGATTCATTGAAGGCCATGCCTGAGTTCAAGTACGCAACTGACTAACGCCGATACACCCGCCAGGCAAGTCGGTGACGCAGGGCTCGCGAAACTTGTTACCCCTATTCAGGAGAACACCTCATGGTCAATGAAACCGTCACGTCGGCCAACGACATGGAACCACTGCGCGCTTATCAAGGAAATTCGCTGATCGAGTCGAGTCAATTTTCAAGCGGCGTGTCTTGGGCGGCCATTTTCGCGGGTGCCGCAGGCACTGCCGCGCTTTCCTTGATATTGCTAATTTTGGGCACTGGCTTGGGGATGTCGTCGATTTCTCCCTGGTCAGGTAGCGGCATCAGTGGCGTCACCTTCGGTGTTGCCACCATTCTATGGCTCACGCTGACCCAGTTGGTGGCCAGCGCCACAGGTGGCTATCTGGCCGGCCGATTACGCACCAAATGGGCGGGCGTGCACACCGACGAGGTGTACTTCCGTGATACCGCTCACGGCTTTTTAAGCTGGGCGGTCGCTGCATTGGTCACAGCGGTGCTGCTGACATCCGTTGTCAGCTCGTTGGTAGGAACCGGCGTCAAAGCGGGCGCGGCGAGCGCGGGCGCCGTTGTCTCGGCCACGGCGGCGGGAGCGGGTGCCGCTGCCACCGCGGCCGGCCAGAGAGGGAACTCAGAAACGACGGGCAATCCCATGACGTATGTCATCGACACCTTGTTTCGGAAAGATCCCGGCGCACCGACCGCAGGGGACAGTCAGACGCAAGCGACTTCGATAGGAGAGACGAAATCTGAAGTGGGTCGAATTCTGATGAACAGTGTGGCGACAGGACAACTTTCGCCACAAGATTCGCGTTATGTCGCCCAGTTGGTAGCCCAGCGCACTGGTTTAAGCCAGGAAGATGCCGAGAAACGCGTTTCCGAGCTTTACAAGGCGGCGCAACAAAAAATCCAGGAGGCTCAAACGGCTGCGAAGGAAGCGGCTGACAAGGCACGTCAAGCGACTGCCTACGCCAGTCTGTGGCTCTTCGTGTCCTTGTTGATTGGCGCCTTTGCTGCAAGCCTGGCAGCCACGTTTGGCGGTCGCCGTCGCGATTTGTGATTCGGCCCTCGAATTCATTCTGAAAGGAGTCAACCATGCGTTCCTTACTTCTCTTTCTGCTAGGGGTGCCCATTCCAATCATCATCCTGATCGCCCTGTTTATGCACTGATTTCGAGTGTGTGGCAGGAGGCAACCCGAAGCGTGGCACTGGCGGCAATGTTCGACATTGACCGCCGTGCCGACCACCCACTTACATGGAGTTCCCCCATGACCAAGAAGGCTGGAAATACGGCTCAACTACACGACTTGCTATATCAAGCGATTGAGACAGAGCAGGGCGGCATCAAGATCTATGAAACGGCAATTACTTGCGCGGTCAATGAAGACTTGAAGAAGGAATGGAAAGGGTATCTGGAAGAAACGCGTACCCACCAGCGAGTGCTCACCCTGGTGTTCGAGCAGATGGGACTGGATCCAAACGTGGTCACGGACAGCCGAAAAGTCGTCTCGCATATCGGTGAATCATTAGTGAAAGCCATGGAGATGGCTCGTTATGCCGGCGACGCGCAGGCCGCGCAGCTTGTTGCTACGGAGTGCGTGGTGTTAGCCGAAACGAAAGACCATGCCAATTGGGAACTGATTGGACTGGCGGCCAAGAAGCTGACCGGTACAACTGCCAAAGTGCTCATGCAAGCCTATGAGGCGGTGGAGAAAGACGAGGACCATCATCTCTACCATACGCAAGGCTGGTCCCGGGAACTGTGGATCGAGGCACTCGGGTTTCCAGCCGTCATCCCGCCGCCCGAAGAGGTCAAGCAGGTGGAATCCGCCATTGGTGCGTCGCGCGCCGAACACGCGCGAGAAAAACTGCTGTAGCCGTGCCAGCGTCGTGGTGTTTTTCGCCATGGCGGCATGAGCTCACCTGGTGTTTTCATTGGAGAGTCTGATGACCACGAGCAAGCCAGTAAAACCGCAGGCGCCAAAGTCCATTGCCGTGGAATGCGCGCCTGGGCAAACAGACAGCGGTCCTGCAACGCCACCAGAAAAAAAAGCGACTGATCCCGCTGCCGTTCGCGCACGCAGTGTGGACGACATGGCGACTGCCATGCCCTATAACAAAACCAAAGTGGACGAATATGGGCTAAAGGCAGCACATCAGCCCCACGCGGGTGAGCATGTGGCTGCTGCAAGCCCCGAGGCCGTCACTAGCACGCTATCCGAGGAACAAACCAACGCCAAGACCGGCGGGGCTGCTACGGCAGGAGACAATGCTGTCAGTGGAGATCTTGCGCGTGTGCGCGCAGACGACAGCGGTCAGACGCTGACGACGAATCAGGGCACGCCGGTCGCGGATAACCAGAGTTCGCTGAAGGCAGGTCTGCGCGGTCCGGCGTTGCTGAAAGATTTCGTGCTCAGAGAGAAAATCACTCACTTTGACCATGAGCGAATTCCTGAACGCATTGTTCATGCCCGGGGCTCGGCGGCACATGGATACTTCGAATGCTACAAGCCCTTGACCGAGCTGACGGCCGCCTCATTATTCAGCAAGGCCGGTAAGCAAACTCCCGTTTTCTTGCGCTTCTCGACGGTGGCGGGAGAACGGGGCTCGAAAGACACCGCCCGCGATGTGCGAGGATTCGCCGTCAAGTTCTACACCGACCAGGGCAACTGGGATCTGGTCGGCAACAACATGCCGGTTTTCTTCATTCAAGATGCCATGAAGTCCCCGGATCTGGTTCACGCCCTGAAGCCTGAGCCCCATCATGGCATGCCGCAAGCGGGTTCCGCGCACGATACTTTTTGGGATTTTGTGTCTCTGATGCCGGAATCGACCCACATGTTGATGTGGGCGATGTCTGATCGTGCTATTCCACGTAGCTATCGAATGATGCAAGGTTTCGGTGTCCATACGTTCAGATTCGTGAACGCCCAAGGGGTATCTCACCTGGTCAAGTTTCACTGGAACCCAATGCTGGGCACCCATTCGCTCGTGTGGGATGAGGCCGTGAAGATCTCTGGCGCAGATCCCGACTTTCATCGTCGAGATTTGTGGGAGGCCATTGACGCGGGCAATGGCCCTGAGTGGGAGCTGGGCGTGCAAATCTTCACCGAGGAAGCCGCCGACAAATTCAGCTTCGACGTGCTCGATGCGACGAAACTGATACCCGAAGAACTCGTTCCCGTCACGCCTATTGGTCGTCTCGTGCTCAACCGGAATCCAGACAATTTCTTTGCGGAAACGGAGCAGGTCGCTTTCTGTACCGCCCATGTTGTCCCGGGCATTGACTTCACGAACGACCCCTTGCTTGCGGGTCGCATTCACTCTTACGTTGACACGCAAATCTCTCGGCTAGGTGGTCCGAATTTTCACGAACTACCAATTAATGCCCCGTTGAACCCTGTACACAACAATCAACGAGACGGCATGCATCGGCAGGCGATCCATCGGGGTCGCGTGGCCTATGAGCCGAATTCGCTGGCGGGAGGCTGTCCGTTTCAAGCAGGCAGCGCAGGGTTCCTGGCGTTTCCCGAGCCCGTTATGCAAGACGAGTTGCGGGGGAAGCCTGAGTTGTTTGCAGAACACTACAACCAGGCAACATTGTTCTTTGAAAGCCAGACGGAACCTGAGAAACGACACATCGTGGCTGCCTTTGGTTTCGAACTCAGCAAAGTGACTGTACCCGCCATTCGCCAACGCATGGTCGCGTCCTTGCGCAATGTGTCTGAAGACTTGGCCGCTAAGGTCGCCAAGAAACTAGGAATGGTGTTGCCAGAGCGAATGCCACGCGTGCTTCAAAAGGCCCCAAAGCCGGAAATATCTACATCGCCTGCGCTGTCACTGACCCACAGAAAGGGAGACGGTGGCATAAAGACGCGCAAGGTGGCGATCTTGATCGCAGATGGCGTGGACGGAGAAGCGGTTGCCATGATCTCTCAGGCGCTCATCAAAGCAGGCGCCGTGGTACGACTGGTGGGTCAGCACATCGGCCCGACATCCAGCACCGACGGCACGGTGTTTGATGCCGACGCATCACTTGATAACCATCCATCCTCACTTTTTGATGGCGCCGTTATTCCTGGCGGCGAGGCAGCTATGGTGGCGTTGACAAGGGACGGCAGAGCAGTGGAGTTTGTCCGCGATCTGTTCCGCCACGGAAAAACAATCATTGGCGCGGCCACGGCACGTACTCTGCTGGAAGAGGCGCACGTGCCCGTTGACACCAAAGACGAAGGCTTGATCTACGCGTCCACCATGAACGCGGCAGCGGCCAAGTCGTTTATCAAGGCATTAGGCATGCATCGCCACTTCGCACGCGAAACGGACCCACCCAGCGTGTGACCGTAGCAATTTGCATCAGCCTCAGTGAGGCCGTGAGTGGACGCAATGCAGGTGGCGATTGCGGAAATTGGACGCATAATCTCTGCTACGGGTACCGCCGCGTTTACAACAAATCGCAATGCGCACTAACGCGCCTGCGCGACAGGTTGTCAGGCATCGAGCGCCCGAAAGGAAGTGTTATGAAACGTTCGATTGATGCCGAACTGCGCTTGCTGCAGCATGAGACTTTTGCGTATTTCCTGCACGAAACAAACCCCCTCAATGGGCTGGTCATCGACAAAACCGAACCAGGCTGGCCCGCCAGCATCGCGGCCACCGGAATGGCTTTGGCAACCTATCCGGTCGGTGTAGAGGCGGGACTCATGACGCACGCTGATGCGGCGGAACGCAGCCTGCGCACCCTAAGATTCTTTTGGAATAGCCCGCAAGGCCCGGAACCCGACGCTACCGGTTATCACGGCTTTTATTACCATTTTCTGGATATGCAAACGGGGCGTCGCGCGTGGCAGTGCGAACTGTCAACGATCGATAGCGCATTCTTGCTGGCCGGGGCGCTGACAGCGGGCATCTACTTCTCCGGAGATACCCCGGAGGAACAGGAAATTCGCCAACTGGCCGAAGGACTCTACTTGCGGGCCGACTGGCAATGGGCGCAGAACGGGGGTGAGACGGTCACGCATGGCTGGCGCCCGGAAACCGGGTTCATCGAATTTCGATGGGAAGGCTACGACGAGGCGATGTTGCTCTATGTGCTTGGGCTGGGTTCACCCACGTTCCCGTTGGCGCCAGGCGCATACACGGCTTGGGCGTCAAGCTACGAGTGGAAGCACTATTACGGCCAGGACTACCTCTACGCCGGTCCGCTGTTTACACATCAACTTTCACATATGTGGATCGACTTTCGCGGTATCCAGGATGCCTTCATGCGCGAACACTCGATTGATTATTTCGAGAACAGCCGACGCGCCACCTACGTGCACCGGCATTACGCGATTGAAAACCCGCGCGGATTTGTCGGCTATGGAGATCTTTGCTGGGGTGTTACGGCGAGTGACGGGCCGGGGCCAGCGGTATTAACGATGAACGGTGTGGCCCGTCAGTTCTATGACTATGTAGGGCGCGGCGTGCCTGAGGGCATTGACGATGGCACCGTGGCGCCCTCGGCGGTCGTGGCTTCGTTGCCTTTCGCTCCAGAAATCGTGTTGCCCGTGATCGACTACTTCATTTATCGGGCCAATCTGAAAAGCCATAATCCCTACGGTTTCAAATCGACCTTTAATGCGACTTACCCCATGGCCACCGGTCATCATGGGGCGTGGGTATCGCCTTGGCACTATGGTTTGAACCAGGGGCCGATTGTGCTGATGATAGAAAACTATCGCAGCGGACTGCTGTGGCAGTGGATGCGCACGTGTCCCTGGATGGTGACCGGTCTGCGCCGTGCCGGTTTCACCGGAGGCTGGCTTTAGGGTGAACTGCCTGTTTTGAGCGCCAGATTCACGATAGTTTGCGCTTCGTCCAGGATGCTGCGCAGCGCCGCCTCGCCACAAAAGCTCTCGGCATAGATCTTGTATATATCTTCTGTACCGGAAGGACGTGCCGCGAACCACCCGTGTTCCGACACTACCTTCAGGCCGCCGATAGGCGCGTTGTTGCCCGGGGCCCGCGTAAGAACTGCCAGCACGGGCTCGCCCGCTAACGTGCGTGAGGTCACTTTATCTTCGCTAAGTTGAAGCATCAGCGCCCGTTGTGCTGGCGTGGCCGCTGCCTGTATTCGACCCGCTGAGGGTTCGCCCAGTGCATCAACCAGCTTGTTGTAGTACTTGCCCGGATCTTGTCCGGTGCTCGCGGTGATTTCGGCCGAAAGCAGCGCTGCTGCGATGCCGTCCTTATCTGTCGTCCAGGCAGATCCATCGCGGCTGAGAAAACCCGCACCGGCACTTTCTTCGCCACCAAAGCCGAGCGATCCGTCGAGCAATCCGGAGGCAAACCATTTGAAACCAACTGGAACCTCGTAGAGATCACGGCCCAACCGGGCTGCAACACGATCAATCATCTGCGTGCTGACGACCGTTTTCCCGACCGCAGCGTTGTGCCTCCACTGTGGACGATGCTGGAATAGGTAATCCACCATCACAGCCAAGTAATGGTTGGCGGGCAGCAAACCCGTGCTGGGCGTGACAATGCCGTGTCTGTCATGATCCGTGTCGCAAGCAAAAGCGATATCAAAGCTGTCTTTTAGCTTGACCAGACTTTCCATAGCATAGGGAGAAGAGGGGTCCATACGAATCTGACCATCCCAGTCCAGCGTCATGAAACGAAATGTGGGATCTACGGCAGGGTTCGTGACGCTCAGGTTCAATTGATAGCGGCTTGCGATGGCATCCCAGTAATGGACGCCCGCGCCACCCAATGGATCAACGCCCAGGTGCAGACCCGAGCCTCGGATTGTTGCCATGTCGATCACGCGATCCATCGCTTCCACGTAGGCATTCAGAAAATCGTAGTGGTGTGTGGTCGATGCGTGCAATGCCTGCTCGTACGATAGCCGCTCCACATCTCGAAGTCCGGCCACCAATAATTTATTGGCCTCATCTTCAATCCAGCCGGTAACTTGCGTATCTGCCGGACCACCGTTTACCGGGTTGTATTTGAAGCCTCCGTTTTCCGGAGGATTGTGGGAGGGTGAAATCACGATACCGTCGGAAAAACCTGTTGTTCGTGCCTGGTTGTAGGTAAGAATGGCCCGTGACACCGAAGGGGTTGGCGTGTACTCCCCGCGGGGGGCCATCATCACGGTCACGCTATTGGCCGCCAGCACTTCAAGTGCACTGGCAAAGGCGGGTTCGGACACGGCGTGCGTGTCGATGCCGACAAATATTGGTCCGTCGGTGTGCTGCAGTTTGCGATAGTGGCAAATGGCTTGGGTAATTGCCAGCACGTGTGCTTCGTTAAAGGTTCGTTCCAGAGGTGAACCGCGATGCCCGGAGGTGCCGAACTGCACACGTTGGAGGGCAACGTTCGGATCTGGCGTCTCGTTAAAGTAGGCCGTGATGAGTTGTGCCACATTGATGAGTTGCGCCGGCGTGGCGGGCGTGCCAGCCAGCGGATTGATCTTCATGGAGCCTGCGTCGATGTCACTCATGTCCCTTCTCCAGGACCTGTCGTGGCGTCGCCGCGTTTCTGCGCGAGCTGTGCCTTGGCCGCCGCGACCACATGCTCCGGTGTGAAACCGAAATGACGTGCCACGACCTGTATGGGCGCAGACATGCCAAAGGTATGCAGGCCGATGATTGCCCCTCGCTGACCCACATAGCGCTCCCAGCCGAAGGTAGAGGCCTCTTCGACCGCCACCCGAGCCGTGATGGATGGTGGCAACACGCTATCGCGATAGTGCTGAGGCTGATGCTCGAACAACTCCCAGGACGGCAGGCTGACCACCCGCGCCTTGATGCCCTCATCCGTTAATTGCTCATAGGCGCGCAGGGCTATCGCCACTTCGCTGCCCGAAGCCACTAGCAATACCTCAGCGGCCCCGTGCGGTGGATCTGCCATCACGTATCCGCCCAACGCCAGGCCACTGGCACTCCCGTACTTGGAACGATCAAGCGTAGGCACCGCCTGACGGGTCAGCACGAGGCAGGCTGGCGTGTGCTGCAACTGCAAGACGACACGCCAGGCCTCAACGACCTCGTTGGCGTCTGCCGGTCGAAGCACCACCATGCCCGGCATGGCGCGTAGCGACGCAAGATGCTCAATTGGCTGATGGGTTGGCCCGTCTTCGCCCAGGCTGATAGAGTCGTGGGTCCAGATCCCGATGAGGGGCAGTTCCATCATCGCACTGAGCCGCAGCGCAGCACGGCAATAGTCGGTAAAAATGAGAAAACTGGAAACGTATGGCCGTAGACGGGACAAACTCATGCCATTGCCAATGGCGCACATAGCATGTTCGCGCAGGCCAAAATGGAAATTTCGACCGGAGTACTCGCCAGGCGAGGCGTCACCCAACGCTTGAAAATCTCCCGCCAGTGGGGAAGTGAGGCGTGTTTTTGTAGAGGGTGAGAGGTCGGCCGCGCCACCTAGTAACCAGGGCAGACGCTCGGAGACCGCGTTCATCACCTGGCCGGACGCATCGCGAGTGGACATACCTTTTTCGTCTGCCGTAAAGACCGGCAGGGCCTCGCTCCAGCCGGCGGGCAGCTCCCGCTGATCCATTTCCTCAATCTGTCGGCCAAGCTCCGGAAAAAGCCGCTGATAATCCGCAAATCCTTGTTGCCAGCTTGCATGGGCGGCGGCGCCACGCGCACCAACCTGATCGCGGAAGTGCTTGATCACGCCATCCGGCACATCAAACTGCAAGTCCGGATCGCATCCATAGAATATTTTTGCCGCACGCACCTGGGCGGTACCTAGAGGTTCGCCGTGTGCGCTAGCGCTATCCTGTTTTTCCGGCGAACCATAGCCGATATGACTCTGCACGATGATGAGCGTCGGGCATTCCGAGGAGTCAAGAAATCCCTGATACGCTGCAGCCAGGGCATTGAGGTCATTCGCGTTTCCAACCTGTTCCACTCGCCACCCGTAGGCGCGATAGCGCGCCGCCACGTCCTCAGTAAACGTGAGCGCGGTGGAGCCTTCAATGGTGATGTGATTGTCGTCGTAGATCCAGCACAGATTCGACAGCTTCAAGTGTCCTGCCAGTGAGGCGGCTTCGCCGCTAATGCCTTCCATCATGTCGCCATCGCTACATAAGGCGTAGACCTTGTGCGAAAAAATGGTGTGGCCGGGCCGGTTATAGGTGGCTGCCAACCATCGCTGCGAAATGGCCAAGCCCACGCTGACCGCGGCTCCTTGCCCGAGGGGGCCGGTGGTGGTTTCCACCCCTGTGGTCCAACCATATTCCGGGTGGCCCGTGCAATGGCTGCCCGCTTGGCGAAATGTCTGCAAATCCTCCATGGAGACCGCCAGTTTGGCGTCCTTGGGGTAACTGCTGCCTTGTGCCTTGACCTGGCATAGGTGGAGCAAGCTATAGAGCAGGGCACAGGCGTGCCCGGCCGATAACACGAAGCGGTCCCGATCTATCCAATGTGGGTTTTCGGAGTCGTAGCGCAGAAAGCGCTGCCATAGACAATAAATGGTCGGCGCGGCATCCATCGGCGTGCCGGGATGGCCAGAGCCCGCTTTCTGAACGGCGTCGATAGACAGCGTGCGCAAGGTGTTGACGCAAAGCTGGTCGAGTTGTGCTTGTTCCATCTATGGGCTCCCTTCGAATGCATGCTGCGCGGCATCCCGGCGCTACGCCGACTGGGCTTGCTCAAATATCTGCACCCACTGGACGTATCGCTCGGCGATTTGTGCAGCGGCCTCTTGTGGCGTCGCTAACCCTGCGCGGTAGGCAGCCAGAGGCTCCCAGAATGTGCTTCGACCCACGGCAAAGCCGACTACCCCCGGCACGTTGGCCGCTGTCTTTAACCAGGATTCCACCTGCGCTCTTTCCGCCGCCCGGCCGAGCACAATGCATGAAATAGCGTCGCGCCCATCCCGCTGAGCAACATGGACGATTGCAGCGAGATCGCCGCGGGCGTCAACGCCTTCTATCTTCCACACGTCAGGCTCAATGCCCTCATCTTGCAATATCTTGATCGACCGTGCCACCAACTGCGGTCGCAGTTGCACGTCGTAGGCACGGGCGTCCTGACCGAAGCCAGTCAACTGGTCCGGCGTAGCGGGAACCAGCAGTTCGAACATAAAAAGCTGCTCATTGTTCTGGCAATAGTCCGAAAGTGCTTTGATACGCGCGGTCTGGCGGGTGTTCAGTGCTGCATCGCCATCTGGGTTGTAGCGCACCAGAATCTTCGCAAACGTGGGACTGAAACGCTCGATATGGTGTGGAAAATCTTCGCCATACTCGAACTCGAATTCATCCACTCCGCTCTTTTCCACAGATACCGCAGTCGTGTAGCCATTTCGGGTGGCATCACGCAGTACCTCGGTGCCGAACTCTTCATCGACGAGCAATGCGGCAGCGCGCGGCTCCACGCCTTGCGTCAGCGCCAGTTGAAATCCGTTGTAAATGATCTGCTTGCTGTCGGCCACTGCAAGCTGTTGCACGCTGGTCAGCGGTGACTTAAGTCCGAACATGCCGCTGACAAACGAATGCCGGTGGTCGAATGGCAAAAGATAAAGCGGCTTTCGATAACCTCGGTTCATGATTCATCTCCTCGCGGGTGCCATTGCACGCACGTTGGCACGTTCTAATGTGTTTGCCTTTTTTTGGCCGCCCGATAGCGCGCGATGAGGGCATTGGTCGAACTGTCATGATCAGGCGAGGGCGGGGTGGGGCTTTGCAGTTGTGCAATGGTTCTCTCGGCAAGTGCCTTGCCCAGTTCAACCCCCCATTGGTCGAATGAATTGATATTCCAGATCGTGCCTTGCGTGAAAACGATGTGTTCATATAGGGCCACGAGACTGCCCAGTAATTCTGGTGTCAGGCGTTCGGCAAGCAAGGTGTTGCTTGGACGGTTTCCCTCGAAAACGCGATGCGGCACCAGCCAGTCCGGCACTCCGTCGGCTTGCACCTCTTCTCGCGTTTTTCCAAACGCCATCGCTTCGCTTTGGGCAAAAAAATTACCCATCAGAAGATCGTGGTTATGGTTCAACGTATTCAGCGGCTGGCAAAAACCCAGAAAATCGACAGGCACAAGATCGGTCCCCTGATGCAAGAGCTGATAGAACGAATGCTGTCCGTTCGTGCCCGGCTCGCCCCAATAAATAGGCCCGGTCGAGTAATCAACACGTTGCCCATCCTGGGTAATGTGTTTGCCATTGCTTTCCATCATCAATTGCTGAAGATAGGCAGGCCAACGTTTCAGATATTGCGCATAAGGCAACACCGCCACGGTCGGGGCTTTCAGAAAATTCCGATTCCAAATTCCCGTAAGTGCCATCAAGACTGGCAGATTGCGATCAAGCGGCGTCGTTCGAAAATGAACGTCCATGGCCCGAAAGCCCGCCAACATTGCATAAAAATTGTCAACACCGATGGCCAGCATTGTGGACAAACCAATGGCCGAATCCATGGAGTACCGACCGCCGTCCCAATCCCAGAGTCCAAACATATGCTGGGTATCGATGCCGAATTGGGCCACTCCTTGCGCATTGCTGGAGACAGCTACGAAGTGCCGCACAACCGCAGTTTCACCCAGCTTGTCGACGATCCATTGTCTGGCCAATCGAGCGTTTGTGAGTGTCTCCAAGGTCTTGAATGTTTTGGAGCAGATGATGAACAGGGTCTGTTCGGCATCGAGATCTCGCGTTGCTTCCACGAAGTCTGAACCATCCAGGTTTGAGACGAATCGGAAGGTCATGTCGCGTCGGCTATAGCAACGCAAGGCCTCACAGGCCATGACCGGCCCCAGGTCAGAGCCACCGATACCGATATTGACCACATTGCGAATGGGTAATCCCGTGTCCCCAAGCCATTGTCCATCGTGAATTTTGTGTGTGAATTCAGCCATCTGCGCCAGCACTGCGTGCACTTCTGCAACCACATCCACCCCGTCAAGCATGATCTTTTCGTCCGGCACGCGAAGCGCGGTGTGCAAGGCTGCCCGGCGTTCGGTGACATTGATCTTCTGGCCCGTGAACATGGCTTCGATGCGTTCATTTAACTGACATGCGCGGGCGAGACTCAATAACAGCCCGATCGTTTTATCGGTGATACGGTTCTTGGAATAATCCAGATAGATGCCGCAGGCCTCTGCTGTAAAACGCGTGCCTCGCCGGGCATCGTCTGCAAAGAACTGCCGCAAATGGACCGTGCCGATGGCATTGAAGTGCGACGCCAAAGCGGTCCACTCGGGACGCTGTGTAAGCCACGATGACGGCTGCTGATGTTGTAGGTCGCTCATCGTGGTGCGCTCCCGGGGCTTGGCGGTGTGCGGTTCAGTTGCACAATTTTGTCGGCAACCACGGCCATGAGATCGTTCCAAGAGGAGATGAACGCCTGTGCTCCTTCCTGCTGCAACTGCGCGGCTAGCGCTGTGGTGTCTATGCCAGCTTGCTCGAACTCCGCCAACACGCGCTCGGCGTCACGGCCGTCGTCTTGCAAAGACGCGTGCAGGGTTTCTTGCACGGCCAACGCGCGCAAGGTGGCCTCCGGCATCGTATCAACGGTGTCGGGCGCGGCGAGTGCCTCGACGTAATACGTCTGCGGCAAGGCGGGATCTTTCGTGCCCGTGCTTGCCCACAACAAGCGCTGAGGTAAAGCACCCATGGCCGCTAGCTGGCGCCATACCGGGTCCGCCAGCCATTGGCGATAGGCGCAGTATGTTTGCCCGGCAATCGCAAGTCCCAGGCGATTCTGCATTTGCTTTGGCACCTTGCCCACTATGGCCTTGTCCCAGCGGCTGACGAATAGTGATGCCACCGAACCAACCTTTGGATCCAGGCCAGCCAGGAGCCTGCGCTGTATGCCCCGCGCATACGCGTGGGCGGCGTCCAGGTATTGCTGGCGCGAAAAGAGCAGGGTGACGTTGATGGGAATGCCGTTGAAAATCGACGTCTCTATGGCACGAATGCCCGCCGGGGTGCCGGGAATCTTGATATAGAGATTGGGCAGGTTAGCGTCGCTATGTAGACGCGCCGCTTCATCAATCGTCGCCTCGGTATCGTCGGCCAGCAGTGGCGACACTTCCAGCGAAACCCATCCATCGACACCACCTGTAGCTGTGTGGATCGGACGGAAAAGAGCTGCTGCCTGCGTCAGGTCTTCAAGAGCCAATTCAAAAAACAGGGATTTCCCAAACAAACCCAGATTCGCCTTGTGGCGAATGGCGGCATCGTAGGCATCCGTATTTCGGATGGCTTGATCAAAGATCGTGGGGTTGGACGTCAGCCCACTTACGCAGTAGTCCTTCACATATTGCGCTAAGGTGCCACGATCAAGGAGGTCGCGGCTGATATTGTCCAGCCAGAGGCTTTGGCCAAGTTGGTGGAGTTCGGTGGCGGCAGTCATAAGCCCTCGCTATCGCTGTGCGTCAGGATTGGAATCCGTCGCAGCGCATGCAAAATTCTGGTTTGCCAAGTCCCCGATATGTTCAACCATCATGTCTGCCGGCGGATAGGTCCGGACATTGTGGGGATCATGGGCATAGTGGCCTTGCCGGGGAAAGACCGTGGTCAGTTGCGTTTGCCATTGCTGCTTCATCGCTGCCAACACGCGCAACTTGTCGTCGATCATCACGTAGTGACGTGCAGGATATTGCTGGGCCACGGCGTCCAGCATCTCTTCTTTGTGCACGTATATCAGTACGCGGCCCTGCACCGCATCCCAGAGCCCCGAGCGTTGTATCTTGCGTGGCTGCAACACGATATCGCCGTCTGACAGGATTACCGTAGGTCCCTGCGTTCCCAAATGGCGCAGTACCGCAAGCGCGCCGGGGAACAATAAGTCGGAGAAGGGGTAATCAAGAATGAAAGCCGACATCAACAATAAACGGGGCTCATGCATATGCATGAGCCTCAATCGTTGCAATGCGCCCAAATAATCGACATAGCTCAATTCAGTTCGCAATTCTTCAATGATCGCTCGATATTGCTCGCGGTTTTCTGCACCCAATTCGCTGGACACATGCACCATCAGATCGTGCTGAAACCGATCGTTGTCGAGCAAAGTATTGTCGACGTCCAACAGGAAAACGTGCTCATCGACGCGTGACATGACCGGTCTCCGGCGCCACGGGATCACGCCACCCGCCTTCGGGCTGCAACTGCATCAGGGCATCGGGTGGCCCCCAGGTTTGCGGCGCATAGCGCATCAGCGGCACCACATCGCCCAGAATAGGTGCCACAACTCGCCAGGCCTCGGCAATGCCGTCGTAGTGGGTAGACAATGAGAAATCTCCCCGGATCGCATCTCCAATCAAACGTTCATAGGGCAACATTTCGCCACCCGGATGATGGTGCGCAACCATTTCGACTTCCTCACCCGCCATGGCCTCACCCGCCGCCTTTACGCGGGCACCTACACAGATGAGCACATCCGGACTGATCTGGAACCGAAAATAATTGGATTGACCGCTTGGCTGCTTGTCATAGATAGCGTGCTGCGGAGGTTTTAAGGTCACCACCACTTCCGTGGCCGTCACTGGCAACTCCTTGCCCGCCCGAATGTAGAAAGGCACGCCTGCCCAGCGATCGTTATCAATATGCAGACATACCGCCGCATAGGTCTCCACGTTCGAATTCGGGGCGACGCCGTGTTCATGTCGATAGCCATCAAACTGCCCGCGCACGGCCTCTGAGGGCGAAATAGGGCGCATTGACTTAAATAGCCGCAATTTGGCGTCAAATAGGGCGTCGGAGTGCGACGTAGACGGTGCTTCCATTGCAAGTAAGCAGATCACCTGCATCAGATGGTTCTGCACCACGTCGCGAATGGCCCCCACGCTATCGTAAAACGCCCCGCGTCCCTGTATGCCGAATGCTTCAGCCATGGTCAATTGCACACTTGCCACATGGTGACGGTTCCAAACAGGTTCCAGCAGTGCGTTTGCAAATCGGAAATACAGCAGGTTCTGAACGGCCTCTTTAGCCAGATAGTGATCCACGTGAAAAACGGATGACGGCGGGAAAGATTTATCCAGCAACGCATTCAACGCGGCGGCCGAAGCCACGTCGCGGCCAAAGGGTTTCTCCACAATGACTCTTGCCCCTTGCGCGCAACCGAAGTCGCTTAGATGTTGACTGACGGGTCCGAACATCTCCGGCGGAATCGCCAGATAGAGCAGGGGCGCACGCGCCTCAGCCAATGCGAGCTTTAGACGACGATAGGTCTCGGGGTCCTGGTAATCGCCACTGAGGTAGCTCAGATTGCCAGCAAGCGCGTCAAACGCCTCGGGGTCCAAGACGCTATGTTCCACAATACTGTCTCGTGCACGCGCCACGAATTGTTCATGACTCATCGGTGCGAGTCCCAAGCCAAGTAGTGGGATGTCGAGTTGCTTGCGGCGAGCAAGTGCTTGAAGGGCAGGGAAGATCTGCTTGTAAGCCAGATCGCCTGTGGCGCCAAAAAAAACAAATGCGTCAGAGCGGGAGGCCATATTCAGTCTCCCTTTTTCAAGCCCGGTTTTTCAATGTGGCCACCGAATGCATGGCGCATCGCGGACAAGAGCTTATTGGAATAATCTGACGCGCCGCGCGAGCTGAAGCGTTGATAGAGGGCGGCGCTAAGGACGGGCGTAGGCACGCCCGTATCCACGCCAGCAAGAATCGTCCAGCGGCCTTCGCCTGAATCGGACACCCGGCCTTCGTACTGCGTGAGCGCCGGGTCTTCCTTCAAGGCTGCGGCGGTTAAATCCAGCAGCCAGGAACTGATGACACTGCCACGACGCCAAACCTGCGCGATTTCCGGCAGATCAAAGTCGTATTGGTAGAACTCTGGATGACGAAGCGGAGTTGTCTCGGCATCGGCGGCGTGGCTCTCTGCCGCCCCGACATTGGCATGCTGCAAGAGGTTCATGCCCTCGGCGTAAGCGGCCATCAGTCCATATTCGATACCGTTATGAACCATCTTCACGAAATGGCCCGCCCCATACGACCCGCAGTGCAGATAGCCACGCACCGCCGTACTGGTCAGGGCTATCTGCACTGCGTTCGTATCGGCACTGTCATTGCCTGGTGCCAAGGCCGCGAAGATGGGGTCGAGATGCTCTACTGCGACGTTTTCACCGCCGATCATCAGGCAGTATCCGCGTTCTCGACCGAATATGCCGCCACTGGTGCCAACGTCCACGTAGTGAACCCCTAGCGCTGAACATTCGGCGCCTCGCCGGATGTCATCGTGGTAATAGGAATTCCCGCCATCGATGACGATGTCGCCCGGGGCCAACAAAGGCATCAACTGCGCCAGCTCATGATCCACCAACGCCGCAGGCAACATTAGCCACACAACACGTGGCGCCGCCAAGCCATTCACGAGTGTGGCCAACGAATAAGTCCCGTGTGCGCCCTCAAGTTCGAGCTGTTTTACCAGCGCCGCGTTAAGGTCAAGGACCACGCAGTCGTGGCCTTTCTCGACCAGTCGACGCACCATATCGCTGCCCATGCGTCCCAGTCCAACCATGCCAATTTGCATACTGATGCTCCCAGATCGTCGGCGAACGTCGGACCACAATTGACGTTGCGCGTTATCTGCCTAACTCTAAATTTGGCCCATGGAGAGGTCTGCGCGCTAGCGCACATACGGGAGGGCAGTTGGGGCCCTAAAAGGCGGTACACCTGGAGCCTGGCTACATTCGGGCCTTCTTTGCTCAGGGTTTCTATTGCGACTGATAATGGCTATCATTAGCAACCCCGCCTTTCGGTCCATCGAATGTCATGAATCAGAGTGGTTCCCCAGCGCCCATTGAGGGGCTCTACATCCAGCATCACTCCTGGCTGCGCGATTGGCTGCGCAGAAAAACAGGCTGCCCGTTCGATGCGGCTGACCTGACGCACGACACTTACCTCAAAATTCTGGTTCGGGAGGACGACACACGCCGCTACCGGGAGCCACGCGCCTACCTGACCACCATCGCGCACGGGCTGATGGTGAATCTTTTTCGCCGCCGCGATATTGAACGCGCTTACCTGGACAGCCTGGCCTTGCTCGACGACGGCGCTGCCGCGTCGCCGGAGCGCCGTGCCCTCGCGTTGGAGGCCTTGATCGAAATAGACCGCTTGCTCGACGGTTTGCCATCCAAAGTACGTCGGGCCTTTCTGCTCGCCCAGTTGGAAGGCTTGCGCCACGGCGAGATCGCCGAACGCATGCAGGTCTCGGTGAGTTCAGTGCGCCAGTATCTGGCGCGCGCCATGCAGCACTGTCTGAGCACATGGTGAACCCAAGTACGGTGTCACGAGCCGCACTGCCGCAGTCAGTGATACGCGAAGCCAGCGAGTGGTTTGTTCGAATGGCTGCGGAGGAGGCCAGTGCGGCCGATAACGCCGCTTGGCAACGCTGGTTGCAAGCCAGTCCTTTGCACAGGTCGGCGTGGGAACGTGTCGAAATCCTGGGTCGCCAGTTCGGCCAGGTCGAACCACAAACCGGGCTAATGGTCCTGGATCGACCGCGCTCGCGCGGTCGACGACAGGCTCTCAAGACGTTGACCCTGGCGGTTGGCATCGGGGCGGGGGGCCTGGCGGCGACACGTTTGCCATGGCAAGTGTGGGCCTCAGACTTCAGTACCGGGATTGGGGAGCGACGCACGGTGACACTGGCCGACGGCACGGTGCTCACCCTGAACACCGATAGCGCGGCCGACGTCCGCTTTGATTCGTCGCAGCGCAGCATCCTCCTGCGCCTGGGCGAACTGCACGTTGCCACACATAAAGACGCTCAGACGCCCGCCAGGCCATTCGTCGTTGACACACCCATGGGCCGCGTGACGGCACTCGGCACCCGTTTCGTACTAAGGATGCATTCGCGGCAGATTTGGGTGGCAGTGACCGAAGGCGCCGTTAGGATCGAACCGTCAGCAGGTGGTGGGCAGGCAGCCCGCATCGTCGAGGCTGGCGACGGTACGCATTTCAACGCATATGCGGTGCAGCCCGTGCGCCAGGCACCGCATGCAGATGCCTGGGTTCAGGGATCGATATTTGCCGACAACATGCGGCTGGGCGACTTCGTGACAGAACTTGGCCGCTATCGGCAAGGCCGAATAAGCTGCGACCCGCGAGTAGCCGACCTGCGTATTTCTGGCTCCTACCCTCTGGGTGACACCGATCGCATTCTGCTTGCGCTCGAATGGGCGCTGCCCGTCAGGGCGGATCGATTCACCCGCTACTGGGTCACCTTGCGCGCCCGAAGCTGAATTCAGCGGCGGGGCAAAAACAGAATTGTCACTTTTCCATTTTCGATTGGCATACGAGTGAAGCCTCGAATCTCTTCGCTTGGAACCCATCGAAATGTCTATGCCTTTTCTGTCTTCCCGTCCCGCCACGCGCTCAGTTCACCGTCTGAACGCCGTAGTGGCATTGATCCTGGCCACGATGGTGGGCGGTGTGCTGTCGCCCAGCGCCGTGCAAGCCCAGGTCAGCCCTGAGATCGTAACCAGCGACGCGTTCAACGTGCCCGCAGGCCCACTCGGCACAGCATTAGCCAGTTTTGCTCAACAGGCCAAGGTGCTGCTGTCGTTTGACCCGGCATTGACTGCGGGCTTGCAGAGCAAGGGCCTGCATGGCCGCTTTAGTGTGGAACAGGGATTCTCCGCGCTGTTGGCGGACACCTCCTTGGCGATCGTCCGACGCGCTGACCGTGATTACCTGCTACAGCGCGCCGACCAGTCCGCAACGCTGCTTGCGCCCGTTGAGGTGCTGGGTGCGGGAGCCACAACGCAAGGCTCCGGCCTGTACACGGCGGACTGGATGCGCTCTGCCAACGGTCTTGTCCTGTCACAACGCGAGACCCCACAATCCACGAGCGTGATGACGCGTCAGCAAATGGACGATCGGGCGATAAGCAGCGTGCGCGACGTGATGGAAAATGCCACAGGCATGAATGTGCAGCAAGCCGAAACTGACCGCCTCAGCTATTACTCGCGTGGCTTCTCTCTGGATACGTTCCAATTTGATGGCGTGGTCAAGCCGATAAATAGTATGTATCAGTTTGGCGACGGCAATCTGGACCCCGTCATCTATGACCATGTGGAGATCATTCGTGGTGCCACCGGCTTGATGAGCGGCACAGGCAACCCAGGTGGTTCGGTGAACTTCATTCGTAAACGTCCGACCCGCGAATTCCAGGGTGAACTGAAACTTGCCGGCGGCAACAACGACACTTATCGTGGCGAGATAGATCTGTCTACACCGCTAAGCGAGTCGGGTGCCGTACGCGGGCGATTGGTAGGCGCACTGGATTCTCGCGGTGACACGATGGACTTGTACAAAAAGAAGCGTGACGTGCTCTATGGCATCGTCGAGGCTGATCTGGCCGCGACCACGGTGCTGAGTGTCGGCGCATCTATGCAGCGCACACGACCCCGGGCCGTAAGTTGGGGTGGGCTGCCCGCGCTGGACGGGCAGGGCAAGCCGATTGATTGGCCAAAAGGTCAGGCCATGGGCGCAAAATGGGCACGCTGGGACACCGATACCAGTGAGTATTTCGCCCAGTTGGATCATGGTTTCTCCAACGGCTGGAACGGTCGACTGTCCTATACGCATCTGAAGAACTCATTTAACGCACCACTGCTATTTACATCGGATGTGCCAGCGAATTTTTCGACTGACGGTTTCGATTCACCGCCACTCGTGCGCAAGTTCAAAGGTGGCAGCGACCAAGACGTATTTGGTGGCTCAATGGATGGAAATTTCAATGCGCTGGAGCGCAACCATCAGTTCAACCTGGGATTTACACACTCCGTTATCGACAACTGGAACAAAGGCTGGGACTCGACGGATCAGGCTACCTACCCCATCCCCGACGTCAACAACTGGACCGGCAATTGGCCCGAACCAGCCTGGGATATTCCTATTCTGAATCAGACCAGCCGCTTCAAACAGACTGGCCTATATGGCACGCTACGCATGAGTCTGACTGATCGCCTTCATCTGTTGACGGGCGCGCGCTGGACGCGCTGGCAATCTCGGGAAACTGATGATGGCGTACCTGGCTATTCGCATACCTATTCCGAAGTGACGCCCTATGTGGGCGCTACCTATGATCTGGATGACACCTACACCGCATATGTCAGCTATACCAATATTTTCCAGCCGCAGATGGTGAAAACGCGAGACTGGGAAATGGCCGGGCCAGCCTTCGGCCACAACTATGAAGCCGGTCTTAAAGCAGCCTATCTCGACGGCCGCGTCAATGCGTCTGTTGCCGTGTTCCAGACGGATCAGAAAGATGTTGCCGAGTACGGTGGCTTCGATCTGGAGCGCAATGACGGGTGGTATTACATACTCGATGGCACTCGTACGCGTGGGTTCGAGGTGGAGGTGGCGGGTGAAGTAACTCCTGGCTGGAACGTCTTCGCGGGCTACACGTATCGCCAGTCCAAAGACAATAACGGCAGGAAAGTTCAGACAACCCAGCCCGAGCAGTTGCTAAAGGTAAGCACGGCCTACCGCTTACCTGGCGACTTGAACAAACTGACCGTGGGCGGCGGCGTTCGCTGGCAGAGCCGCACAAGTGCCCAGACCTATTACGGTCTGGGTTCCGGGGACATCGTGCAAAAACCTTACGCGCTGTTCGACCTCATGGCACAGTACAACTTCACCAGCAAGACGCAATTGCAGCTCAACGTGCGGAACTTGGCGGACAAGAAGTACTACCGTTCGATGGGCTTTTATAACTCGGTGTTCTACGGAGAAGGTCGGACAGCGTTGGTTACGCTGTCCCAGCGCTTCTGAGGCGTCGGCGCAGCAACGTGTCCCATTGGCTTTCCAGGACGACGGTGTCGTCCTGGTTGCGTACCGTCCGGTCAAAACGAATAGCCCCCACACCAGGACGAGAGCGCAGGTCGCGCTTGCCCACCACCGTCATCGTGACTTGCAAGGTATCACCGATATACACGGGCTTGACCCACTTGCAGTTCACGCCTAGCAAGGCGAGACGGGCACTTGAGGTGGCGCGCGAAATCGGCATCTGGGCACATAAGCCAGAAGCGATAGACAGGACCAGCAAACCATGCGCGGATCGACGGCCGAACGGATGGGCCGCAGCGTGCACGGCATCCATATGCAAGGGGTTGAAGTCACCGGAGAGACCGGCGAAATTCACGATGTCTGCTTCCGTCAGAGTCCGGCGCGCGCTCAAAAAGCACTGGCCTTCGTCAAGATCTTCCAGATAGAACTGAATGGTGTCCAGGGACTCGGGCGTCATGAGGCGAGGTCCGTAAGTGGGAAAACAATGGTCGATAAGCCGAGCAACCCTTGCATACTCGACTTGGCTTGTTGCATGAGCTCTTCCATGATTTCACCGACAGTTTGCCTTTGTCGGATGAATCCAATGGCGGGCCCCGCAGATAACATGCCTTCTTGCCAATCACCTTGTCTGTAGCAATGGTCTCGCGTGCGAGCACCGGCAATCAGATCTGCGTAGTCTGCATGTTCACGCAAGCCAGCTGTCTCGCGCCGGGCGACCTCACGGGCGGTGTCGTTCGCGAGCACCCGCCAGGTGCGTCCAACGCTGCCCATTACCGTGATCGTTTCGTGCGCCTGCGCAGACACCATCGCTTCCTTATAGGCGTCATGCGCCCAGATTTCCTGGCATGCCAGGAATCGACTCCCCATCACCACGCCTGCGGCGCCCAGGGCCAGCGCGCTAACGAGTTGACTGCCATGGCCGATGCCGCCGCCAATCACGAAAGGGAGGCGTAGCGATTGCGCGGCAAGCGCGCCCAGTACTGAGGTGGGTAAGGCCCCCGCGCCTGGGTGTCCGCCTTCTTCCCAGCCTACCAGCGCCACGAGGTCCACGCCGACACGTTCGGCGGCCAAGGCATGGCGCAGCGAGGCACACTTGTGGATTACGACTCCTCGTCCTGCATGAATGCGAGCGATCAGAGAGGCCGGCGCCGCCATGCCGGCCGTTTCAAAGTGACGTACGCCGGCATCCAGCGCCAGCTGTGTACGGATCTCCAATTGGCTATTGTCGGTGTGCGCAGAGAATGTCAGGTTGACGCCAACGGGACTGCCTCGTGCCCATTCACGACAATCCTGCAATGCCTGACCGAAGGCGCGGGCGCTGTCATACGAGCGACTGGTAAGAAATCCCAGGCCGCCTGCACGGCCGACGGCGGCAACCAGTTTTGCGTCGGACAGCCACATCATTCCTCCGCACAAGATGGGGTGTCGAATGCCGAGTAATTCGGTAAGTGCTGTTCGGAACATGGTTTTAGCTTCCTGTATCCGCTCCGAGGCGGTCGGACGCGGCTTCGCTCAGGCAAGCCCTGTCTCGCTTTCCGTCGCACGCGGTTCCGGCTCCCATGCCGAGCAAGCGCACCGGGAATCGGCACAAGGGGCCAGCTTCGGTACTGACGTACAAGTCTCTTGCGACAAACTGTGGCGTATTGGCCAAATGGTCAGGTTCGATCATTTCCATGACCGGCACGTCGGCGTTTTTGAGTTGGGTCAGGACTTGATCTGTATCGCGGGTACTGAAGTGTGCGGCCAGAGATGCGTTTATCTCGACGGTAGCGGCGCGTCTAGTGGCGCCCTCCAGGTAGATGGGGTCCGTGTACGGTGTGAGCGTCAACGTATCCACCAGCCGTTGCCAAAAATGGTCTTCCAGGGCCGCCAGACTGATGAATCGACCATCGCCGCAGCGAAACGCGCCATAGGCTGGCCGTCGCAACGCTTCGCGCCTGGCCAGCGATGTATCCAGGCCGGCTGCCCGCATGGGGGCCAAACGGGCATTCATCCAATGGGCGACTGAGTCCGTCAGCGCCACATCCAGGTGCTGGCCCAAACCCGTGCGTTCTCGTTGGTATAGCGCGGCCAGCAGAGCGGCCAGTCCATAGGTAGAGCCACACAGATCGGCCATCGGAAGGCCGGCACCGGTCTGCGGCGGAGTGCCAATTGAGCCACTGAGGGCGAGTGCACCAGCCGCCGCCAAATAGTTGATGTCGTGGCCCGGCAACTGCGCGTCCGGACCCGTCTGGCCGTAGCCGGTCAGCGAGAGATAGATCAAACCCGGATAATTGGCGCGCAGGGCGTCGTAGTCCAGTCCGTGGCGAGCCATCACCCCAGGTCGATATGCCTCAATTAACACATCGGCTCGCGCGATCAGCGCATGCACGGCTGCGCGATCTTGCGTCAAGCGCAAATCGAGCGTCTGGCATGTCTTGCCCCGATTGACGGAGGCGAATACCGCGGGCGCGGCCCTGCGCAGCCGATCGCCGTCAGGCGGGCGCTCCACTTTCACCACCGTTGCACCCATTTCGACCAAGCTTTGCGTTAGAAAAGGGCCAGGTAGCAATTCGGTGAAATCGAGGATGAATATGCCATCTAGCGGCGCGGCGGTGAAGCCGGGCAGGGAAGCCTCTTGATGGCCGCTCGATGTTCCTGGGTTTGGGGCCTTGTGCTCAATCATGCCGAGAGTCGCCGCCGCGCGCCACGATCACACAGTCCAGCGGATAGGCACCTGCGCCTTCCTCACCCACCCAAACCGGGTTCAGGTCCATTTCCTGGATCGAACTGCCTTGGGCCACGACGAAGTCGGATATCTGCACGAGCAGGTTTGCCAAGGCCTGCACATCACGCGGTCGTTGTCCTCGCACGCCCGCAAGCAAGGGATAACAGCGCAATTCGCGGAGCATCGCAGTGGCCTCGCCGAGCGAGAGCGGCAGCATCCGGCGGCTGGTGTCCTTGAAAATCTCGACATAAATGCCGCCCAAGCCGCAAGTCATAATGTGGCCCAACGTTGGATCCAGGGTGACACCGACCAAGACCTCAAAGCCTTTCGACGGTGCCATAGGCTCAATCAGCAAACCGTCTATGCGCGCGTCGGGGCAGGCGCTTCGCACCCTGTGGTGGATATCGTCCCAGGCTTGCTGCACCTGCGCCTCGTCGATGAGGTTCAGGCACACACCACCGACATCTGATTTATGTTGCACGTCGGGGCTGGCAATCTTGGCCACTACAGGAAAGCCAAGACGGCAGGCCAATCGGCCCGCCTCTTCGCGTTCGCGCGCCAAGGCGAAATTGGGTACCGCCACGCCATTGTCGCGTAGCCATTGCTTGCCTTGGGCTTCGCTCAAGGCAGTGGTTTCTTTGGCGATAGGCGGTTCGAGCTTTAGCAGCGCAGGTTTGAAATCAAGATCCGCATGAGCACGCCACACGCCGTATTGCTTCCAGCGTTCGACCGCCTTAACCGCCTTGCCGACGCTGCGGATAGGTGCCATTCCTGCCTCGGCAAATACGCGATAAGCATTGCCAGTGCGGTCGCTCATCCACACCGGCACGATGGGCACGGGGCTGCGCTGCTGCACGGAAACAATGCTGCGTGCGATTTTCTCGGTGACTGCGCCATAGTCCAGCGCCATCGGGAAAAACACGAGTGACACATTGGGGTCATTGCATACGGCGAGCAGGGTCTCGTCGACAATGGACAGATCCGCCAGCACGGCCGTCGTTGTATCGATAGGATTGCTGATGGCTGCGTAGGAAGGCAAGCGGGCGGCCAGAATGGCTGTCGTGGCGGTCGACAACGTGGCCAGTGTCAAGCCTTGGGTACCAATCAAGTCGGCGGTCAATGCCGAGGTGCCGCCCGACGAGCAATACACCGCGAGTTCCGGGTTTGGGCGGTCGGGCAGGGCGCGCGACAAGAGCCACGCGGTATCAACCAGCTCATCGATATCGTCGACTTCGATGACACCCAGTTGACGAAAAACGGCGCTATTGACCTCGGCAGACCCCGTTAAGGACGCGGTGTGGGATTGCGCCGCGCGTTGACCATATTCTGACCTGCCAACCTTGAACGCCACCACTGGCTTGCCTTGGCGGGCGGCATGCTGAACGGCTTCCACAAACCGCGGGCCGTTGTTGATCCCTTCCAAGAGGGTGACGATGACCTTTATGTCGGGCGCGTCGGCCATGTAGCGAATAAAGTCTGCGGCCTGCAAATCCAGTTCGTTGCCGGTGGAGCACCACAAGCCGATGCCTACCCCCCGATCCATGGCTTGCATGACATTGCGGCCCAAGCCTCCACCTTGCGTGACCAGTCCGATGGGACCTGCGCGCAGATCATTGCGAAAGGACGGTGAAAACGTAAATCCCAGACGCTTATTGACGTTGCACAGACCGGGACAGTTAGGGCCATAGATCCGCATGCCCGTTTCGGCAATGATCTGTTGCAAACGCTTGGCAAGATCCTGACCATCACCACCGCCTTCGCCAAATCCGGAGGTAAACACGATGGCGTACTTCACCCCCAGCTTGCCACACTGCGCAAGAATGTCGACCGCCGCGACGGCAGGAACGGCAATCACCACGAGTTCTGGTACGGCGGGCAACGCGTCAACGGACGGCCAGCAGCGCTGCTCTCCAATGCGGTCCCGGCCGGGATTCACCAGATAGAGATCTCCCTGGAAGTCGGAGAACTCGACCAGGTTTTGCAACGCACGACCGCCTATGCTGTTGGGGTTATCAGAGGCCCCGATCAGGGCGACGGACTGAGGGTTAATCAACCCACTAAGATCTTGGTTCAGAGTTGTCATGGATAAGTTCAGCTCACGCAATAGCAGACATGCCGAGAATCTCCCGGCCGACAATGAGGGTCTGGATTTCGGTGGTCCCTTCGGGGATCATGCCGCCACGGGTGTCGCGGAATATGCGCTCGATCGGGTATTCAACGGCATAGCCCAGGCCACCGTGTACCTGCAACGCCATGCTGGCCACTTCATGCGCAATTTCCGTCGCATAGAGCTTGGCGATGGAGCACTCCATTCGTGCCGGAATGCCAGCTTGCAGCGCTGCCGCTGCACGGTAGCCCAGCGCCCTTGCTGCTTCCACGCGCATCGTCATGTCCACGATGTGTTTTTGGATCAATTGGAAGCTGCCTATCGGGCGACCGAACTGCTTGCGTGTTTTGGCATAAGTCACCGACAAATCCAGTGCGGCTTGTGCGGCGCCGACTGCGCCCATTGCAATATTCAGGCGAGCCGGGTCCAGTCCCGACATGACCTTGCTAAAGGCCCGACCTTCCTCGCCCAGCAAATTCTCACGTGGAATACGGACGTTCTGGAAGGCCAGCTCGGCGGTGCCAGAGCAGCGCAACACCATAGTCTCGACCTTACGCACGTCGAAAGGTGAGACATCTTGCTCGATCAAGAACAGCGACAGTGCACCCTGGCAAGTGGGACTGAACGTGCGCGCCACCACGATACCGAAGTCGGCAAAGATGCCGTTGGTGATCCAGAGTTTTCGCCCGTTCAGCACGTAGTGGTCGCCCTCCAGGTCGGCGCGTGTCTGGATGCCCGCCACGTTGGACCCGACATCGGGTTCGCTGATCGCCATGAAAGGGCGTCGCTCGCTGGCCAACAGGGGCTTCAGGAAGCGAGCCTTTTGTTCCTTGGTACCCAACGCGGCCAAACGCTTAATACCGCCATTTGTAATGTTGAGGATGGTGCGCAAGGACATCCATGCGTAACCCATCTCCTCCATCATCATGGCCCAGGTTGGATAGTCCAACCCCATGCCTCCGTCCTCTTCGGACAGCATGCCCCCGATGTAGCCAAACTCGGCCAAGTCCTTCAACAACTCAAAGGGGAACGTCTGGGCTGCTTCGTGTTTTGTAATGATCGGGGTCACCCGTTCCTTGACGTATCTCCTTATGTTGTCGCGCAGTAGTTTTTGGTCTGCATCGAGTTCGAACAACATGGTCTCCTGCCTCCTTGGGCTTTTTATTCGGGAATGTTCTGTCGTAGCGGTGGCCTGCCTCGGCGCTTAGGTTCGTCAGGCACAGCCGGTTTGGCATCTCCCGTCTCTGACGGGGTGAACAGCATTTCTTTCACATCGAGTAATGCTTGCAGGTACTGCTCGCGATTTGCGGCGATACGTTCGGCGGGCCCGGCCAGCGAAACGGCCAAGGGTTCGCCGCCAATAAAACCAGCCACAGCCAGCGCACCCACACCGCCCACACCTTCGCCCAGTGTTTCGGCCCAACCACGTTCACGGATCGTGCTCAGCTCCCTCTCCAGCTGTGCGGGGTCGGTCACGGTGTCCGGGGTGAGCTTTTTCAAAGGCTTGATGCGCAACTGGCGGCTCGCATCTTCGGGGGGCACGATCGCCAGTAAGGATTTTCCGAGTGCCGATACATGCATAGCGATCTTTTCGCCCACTTTGAGGATGTAGCGCAGCTCGTAGCGGCCTTCGTTAAATCCGATGATTCGCACAAACCCAGGTTCGAGCCGACCGCACAACGCGGTCTCCCCGGTTTTCTCAGTGAGTAGCTCAATGGCTTCGGAGCTGACACGCAACATCGGATCGTTTTCTGCGATGAGTTGCGCTGTTGCGAACAAGCGAGTCGTGGGATAGAAGCGCTTTGAACGCACGGTCCGCGTGACGTAGCCGCTTTGATAAAGCGTATGAAGTAGGTCAGCGCAACTGCTGTCGGGCATTCCGATCAGCCGCGCAATCTCCGAATTGGATAGCTCGCGGCGTTCGCGTGCGAAGACCTCAAAAATAGACATCGCGCGGGCGACGGCGGGGATAGTTGCAGCCAAGGTGGGCTCCGATATTTCGTGAATTTTTCAAGAGCCGTAATTTTGCCTCAGGTCCTTCGAAGCGTTGAAATAAAGTGCTTTTGATCTATTGAGCTTTAATTTCATCACGATATACTGTCGCCTGTCACGGGATTTCGTGAATAAAATTATTAAAAATTAGGAGACCAAAATGAAACAAAGGAGGTTGTTCCTAGCAAGTGCCTTGGCCTTGGCCACTGTTGCTCCCCCTGTATACGCCGCTGAAAATTACCCCACTCGACCCATTACCTGGATCGTTCCTTTCACCCCCGGCGGTATCACCGATCACACCTCGCGCATGATGGCCCGCCTGCTCGGGGCCGATCTGGGGCAGTCCATCATTGTGGAAAATCGTGCCGGAGCAGGCGGTGTCCTTGGCACCGAATCTGCCGCCCGCGCTCCAGCCGATGGCTACACCATTCTTTACGGTACGCAGGGCACGATGGCGGCCAACCCGTCGCTTTATCAGTCCTTGCGCTATGTCCCATTGAAGGACTTTGTACCGGTGCACGGTATGTTCACCACCCCCAATGTGCTGGTGGTCAACAAGGCTCGCCCTTATCAAACCGTGCAGGAACTCGTCGCATATGCCCGTGCCAACCCAGGCAAGGTGAACATGGCGTCCCCGGGCATCGGCACGGGTGCTCATCTCACCGGCGAGGTCTTCCAGAAGGCCGCCGACGTGAAGATGACGCACGTGCCATACAAGGGGAGTGGCCCCGCCATCAATGACCTGCTGAGCGGCACCGTCGATCTGATGTTCGACTACCAAGTCAGCACTGGTCCGCATCTGAAAGCCGGCACCTTGCGTGCTTTGGCGGTGACAAGCAGGGAACGCCTACCGGGTTTGCCCAATGTGCCCAGCATTGCAGAAGCGGGTTATCCGAAGGCGGTTTCTTCGAGTTGGTCTGGAGTCTTCGTGCCTGCCGGCACACCGCCCGCCGTCGTCACGCGCCTGGCTCAAGCAATGGAAAAAGCCCTCACTGCGCCCGAAGTCCATGAGTACACGACCCAGTTCGGCAGTCAGCCGCTGACCGGTATGTCTGGCCCCAAGTTCACGCAATTCATCGAAGAAGAAACCAAGATGTGGCGCGAAGTCATCAACTATTCGGGCGTGCGCCTGGATTGAAAAAGGAATGTTTATGTTGGATCCAACACCGAGTCAGTCCACGCTGTACGGCAGGACAGAAGGGTCTTCGACCTTGTCGCTGAGGTTCCTGCGTTGCGGACGTTGCGAAGCACTGAGTTTCCCCGCATCGGTCTACGGTTGCCAGCACTGTGGCGCGCCTGCTGATGAGGGGAAGGTTGAGGTCCGTCCTGGTCACGGCATTTTGCACAATTTCGTTACGGTGTATGCCGACTTAAGCCCCGCGGCCAAGGCACCTTACATCGTCGGCGAAGTCGAGTTGGCACCAGGGCTCATCGAAGAGAGCATTTTGACTGTCACGTCCGAGGCTGAGCTGACGCCGGGCATGGAACTGCACGCCGTTGCCGTGCCAGACCCACAATTGAGCGACCAATTCCTCTGTCGTTTCGCGCCGCGCGATGTCGGCGCACCAGCGTTCAATAAGGACCCCGTTCTATGACCACGCTTTTGCAGCAGCAACCCGTTTATGTCATTGGAATAGGCCTGCACCCGTACACTTTTCCCAACGAGGCAGCCTACGTGCCCATGGGACTGCGTGCCGTGCGCGAGGCGCTTCAGGACGCAGCCCTTGATTGGGCCCGAGTGCAGTCAGCCTATGTGGGTACGGCAGCGCTGGGCATGGCCGCCGGTCGCGTGATGTTTCAGCACCTTGGGTCCACTGGCCTGGCCGTCACCCAAGTGGAGAACGCGTCCGCATCAGGTTGCGCTGCATTTCGGCTGGCGTGCCTGGATGTCACAAGTGGGCAGTCCGACATCGCCTTGGCAATTGGTATAGACAAATTTGGTGATGGTCGGCGCGCGATCAATAAGGATGGTCTGGACCGGCTCAGTCCCACGTCAACCATTCCTGCTGTGAAATTCGCGTTGTTGGCACGCGACTACCTGCGTCGGCACCAATTGCCCGTTGAGGCCATTGCTCGGGTGGCGGTGAAAAATCATGGCAATGCGTCGTTGAATCCCTATGCGCAGTTTCGCAAACCACGCACGCTTGAACAGGTGCTGGCGTCGCCGCAAGTCGTAGGCGATTTGACGGTGCAACAGTGTTGCCCGCGTGGCGATGGCGCTGCTGCTGTCATCGTGGCATCGGGTGCAGCGTTAGATCGCATCGGCTACCCCAAGTCGCGCGCCGTGCGTGTGCTGGCGTCGGTAGCAGCCAGCGAAAAACTGGGATCAGAGCAAGAAGCCTCTGTGGTCGAGTTGGTGCGCGAATCTACCGAACAGGCCTATGCGCAGGCTGGCATTGGCGCATCTGACCTGGACCTGATCGAGTTGCATGAAGCCTTTTCAATTGAAGAGCTTCTGTACACCGAAGTGATGGGCCTGTGTAAACCCGGCGAGGGTGCGCACTACCTACGCGAAGGCGCGTCAGCCATTGGCGGGCACTGCGCCGTGAATGCCTCGGGTGGTTTATTAGGAATGGGCCATCCGCTAGGGCCCACCGGCGTAGGGCAGATCGCGGAAATTACTCGCCAGATTCGCGGCGAAGCCGGCGTGCGCCAGCATCGCGGCGCACAAGTGGGCCTGGCCCACATGATTGGGTTGGGCTCAGTGGCGTTCGCGCACGTACTGGCTGGCTGGAACGCCAGTGCTTGACGCCGCATACCTCATGGCGAGCCGCCGCATGCGCCTGCGCTCAAGCACTGGAGACCATCATGATTGACATTGGAACGCTGACATACGAGGTCCGGGACCACGTCGCCGTCATCACCCTGAATCGCCCCGAGCGCATGAACACGCTGGGCGGCACAATGAAACAAGACCTGGCGACGGCATTTTTCGAACATGCCCGCAACGACAACGACGTGCGCTGCCTGCTGCTGACTGCCGTGGGGGACCGCGCCTTTTGTGCGGGTGCAGACATCAAAGAGCGTGCAGCGAGCGTCGCGGGTATGCACGATTACTTCTTTGCCCAGCAACGTACCCATGAGCTTTTCTGCGGCATCGAGTCCTTTGAAAAGCCCGTCATCGCCGCGCTGAATGGCGTGGCACTCGGCGGCGGCCTGGAGCTTGCCCTTTGCTGCGATATCCGTCTGGCAGCCGACCATGTGAAGGTCGGACTGCCAGAGGTGAAGCTTGGCGTCATCCCGGCGGCAGGCGGCACGCAGCGGCTGACGCGTCTGGTCGGAGCTGCTGTCGCGAAGGAGTTGATCTTCACGTCCCGCATGGTGATGGCCGATGAGGCGCAGCGCCTTGGCATCGTCAATCGTCTGGTGCCCGCCGCGCAGTTGCAGGAGCAGGCCTTCGCGCTGGCTCTGCAAATCGCGCAGCAACCACCGCTTGCGGTGCGTTTCGCCAAACAGGCGATCAATCTGGGGGCAGAGGTCGACATCAATCACGCACTGCAATTTGAGAAGTTTGCCGCCGCGATGATTATCAATAGTGAGGATCGCGCCGAAGGTATGCGCGCCTTCGTGGAAAAAAGAGCTCCGGTGTTCAAAGGGCGCTAATCGGTCTAGGGTGCGCACCGGAACGCGCACCCGTTTCAGGGAACTAGGAGCATCAGATGGAATTGGGTTTGCAAGGGAAAGTCGCGATGGTGACCGGCGGCGGCCAAGGCGTCGGGCGTCGCATCTGTCTGGACTTGGCGCAAGAAGGCGCCACCGTGTTGGTCAACGACTTGGTTGCGGCGCGCGCGCAGGCGGTGGTCGACGAAATACTGTCAACGGGCGCACGAGCTGTAGCTGCGGTGGCGGACATTACCGACTATGAAGCGGCCGAACGCGCCATTGAGGCAGGCCTGCGCGAAGCGGGTGAGATCGCCGTCGATATCCTGGTGAACAACGCCGGTGTCGTGCCAGAGCGCCGGGAGAAAGGAGGCACTCCGCCGAATTTTCTGGATATGCCACTCGCCGACTGGCGCAAAGTCGTGGACTTGAATGTGTACGGCACGATGAACTGCTGCCGCGCCGTATTGCCGGGCATGCGCGAGCGTGGTGGCGGCAAGATTGTCAGCATCATGTCCGAAGCCGGTCGCTTGGGTGAAGCGCATCTTGCGGTGTACTCCGGCGCCAAGGCCGCGATCCTTGGTTTCTCCAAAGCCCTGGCCCGAGAACACGGACGCGACTGCATCAATGTCAATGTAGTGGCTTTAGGTGCGGTGTCACATGAAGGCATCAAGAGCGGGGCACTGAGCCCTGACTCCACGCCAGAAAACAATGAGCGCCTGGCCAAGATGCTCAATGCCTACCCGATCGCACGCGGCCTCAAGCGCATGTGCCGCCCTGAAGACGTATCAGGCATGGTCTTGTTCCTGGCTTCGGAGAAAGCGGCGTTTGTCACAGGACAAAGTATCGGGGTGAGCGGTGGCTTTGCAATGATTTGAACGAAAGGGCTGCGTGCACCTGGCAAGCAGCCCTTATCCATACAAATAACAAGAGGAGACATAAATCATGCTCGACCTGTTTCGCGGTGGCAGTGCCATCGCCTTGTCACTGGCCGTGTGTACCGGCGCCGCAGCCGAGTATCCCGAAAAACCCATCCGTCTCATCGTTGGCTTCGCGCCGGGCGGCGCCACCGATATCGTGGCGCGGTTGGTCAGCCCTGAAGCCGCAGCCCGTTTGGGCCAACCGGTAGTCGTTGAAAATCGCCCCGGCGCCAATGGCAACATCGCCAACGACACCACCGCTGCCGCTGCACCCGACGGCTACACCTTGTTGCTTACCAACCCGGGCTCGCAGATCTACAACCCCTTGATATACAAGTCGATCAAGGTTGATCCACAAAAGGCATTCGCACCGGTCACGCAATTGACCGAGAGCCCGCTGCTGGTCGTGGTGCCAACTAGTTCGTCAATTAATACCTTTCCTGAATTGCTCGCGCAGGCAAAGCAGGCGCCTGCCACCGTGTCGTTTGGGTCTACCGGCAACGGGTCTACGTCGCACCTTGTCGGCGCCATGCTGGAGCGCGCGACCGGCACCAAGATGGTCCATGTGCCATACAAAGGCAGCGGTCAATCCATGACGGACTTGCTGGCCGGACGACTCGACTTTATGGCCGACAGTCGCTCGCCGACCATGCCTTACTTGCGTGACAAGCGCTTGCGCGCCCTGGCGGTGACGGGCGGGAGGAGAGTCGCTGATCTGCCCGATGTCCCCACCATTGCCGAAGCTGGGGTGGCTGGCTTCAATGTCACGACGTGGTTGGGCTTGGTGGTACCCGTTGGCACGCCACCTGATGTCATCGATAAACTCAATGCGGCGTTTGCCGGGGCAGTGCAGACACCAAAAATCTCCGCTCAACTGGAACAGCTGGGTACGTCTCCATTAGGCACGAGCGAACAAGCTTTCGCCACCATGCTCGGGCGGGAGCAACAGGTTGCCGAGACCTTGGTACGTGAACTGAACTTATCTGTTGACTAAGCGAACGTCCGCTGCGGACAGGGTCCGCTGTACGGTTCCAGGAGCATTCCAAACCATGAGTCTTTATCCCGCCGGTCCTGAGACCGACTCGCCTGCATTTTCCACGCATTGGCCCGCCAACATGGAGTTCGGCGCAGGGGTGGCGCAAACGCTGCCCGATCGCGTTCGAACCATGGACGGTCGTTGCGTATTGCTAATGACTGACCGTGGTTTACACGCCAGTGGTTTGGTTGAGCGCATCGTCAGCGGCCTGTCCGAGTCAGGTCTCGCGGTCTTTGTGTTCGACGATATTCAGCCTAATCCCGTTATTGCGAACGCGATCGCGGCACGCGCGATGTGGAATCAATGCGGCGCCGATACCGTGGTTGCGTTGGGAGGGGGCAGTGTCATCGACACCAGCAAGGTTCTGGTGGCCTCCATCGCCAGCGACAGCGATTGGGATGCACTTCTGATGCAAGGCGATGCGGCGATGGTTCGTCAACCTCCGCCCTTTATTGTGCTGCCCACAACGGCGGGTACCGGTAGCGAAAGCACCAGCTCAGCACTCATTAAAGATTCGGCAGGACGCAAGCGCCTGATGCGTAGCCTGCGCGCACGACCTACACGCGTCATGCTTGATCCTCTGTTGACCTTGTCTGTGCCCGTATCGATGACTGCAGCGACTGGCTTCGATGTACTGATGCACGCCCTTGGCGCGCTGAGTAACATCACAGACAATCCGATTGGTGAGGCGTTGGCCTACGAGGCCCTGGCCCTCGGTGTCCAACACTTGCCCCGAGTCGTGCAAGATCCCTCGTCCGTGGAGGCGCGCAGCCATATGTTGTTGGCCAGCTATCTGGCGGGCCTAGCCATCTCGATGAAGGGCGTAGATGCCATCCACGGCTTATGTACTCCGCTGGAGTCCATCGTCGACCGCCCACATGGTTTGGTGCTGTCGGCAATCTTTCCCCATGTCATGCGGCACAACCTCGGCGCCTGCCAGGCGGTGTACGCCAAAGCCGCGCGCCTATGCGGCTTCGCTGCGACAGATACGCCGCAGGCCCAAGCCGCGCAAGCGCTTTATCAAGGTCTGATGACGCTGCGCATGGCAATTGGCCTGGATGTCACATTAAGTGCGCTGGGTGTTGATGCCTCAATGCTTGTCGCGCTACCTGACAGGGCACTCGACACACGCCCCACCCAGTTGAATGCGGCGCCCTTAAATCGTGAGCAGATCAGCGCGCTTTATGTAGCGATGCTGTAAAGCCTTACTCGTGGCCATTTTCCTCACTGAGACATGACGATCATGAATACCGAAATTAACCCCCTGCGCACGGGCGTGTATCCCATGCTGATTGATGGCACGGAGACCCTCGGCTCCTCAGGGCGCACCTTCAATACTTACAATCCCACCACGGGGAGAGTGCTTGCCACGGTTGCGCAGGCAAGCAGCCATGACGTGGACCTTGCCGTGCAGGCGGCCCATTGCGCGTTCAGCGGACACTGGCGCAGAACCTCAGCCAAGGAACGCGGCAAGCTGTTGCTAAAACTGGCCGCCGCACTAGAGAAACGCCTGGATCAACTAGCGTGGCTGGAAACCCTGAATGTGGGGAAACCCATTACCCATTCCAGGGCATCACTATTGTCCCTGGGCGATACGCTGGAGTACTTCGCTGGCATATCGCGGCTGCTAGGCGGGGAGACTACCAACGTGGCGGACACGTCAGTGCTGAACTTCACACTGCGTGAGCCCATCGGGGTATGCGGGCTGATCCTGCCGTGGAACTATCCGACCACGCTAGCGATTTTCAAGTTGGCACCGGTGCTGGCGGCTGGCAACACCGTCGTGATCAAACCGTCAGAAATTACACCCTTATCTACGGTGGAAATCGGGGCCGCCATCCTGGAGGCCGGGTTTCCGCCTGGCGTGATCAATATTATTCACGGCGGCGGCGCTGATGTCGGTAGTGCGTTAGTGGATCATCCGTTAGTCGACAAAATCTCTTTCACCGGCGGAACGGCAACAGGCAAGGCAATTTTTCGCGCGTCGGCAGATCGTCTGAAACATGTCACGCTGGAACTCGGCGGCAAATCTCCGTTGATCCTGTTTGCCGACGGCGATATCGACGCTGCGGTCCAAACCGCAATGGACGACGTGATTAAGAACAGCGGGCAAGTGTGCACCTCCTGCACCCGCTTGCTAGTCCAGGAACAAGTGGCCGAAGCATTCACGGAAAAACTGCGCGCCAGCTATGCTGCCATCCGGTTGGGCTTGCCTCAGGACCCTAAGACGCAGATGGGTCCATTGGTCAGTCGGCCGCACTTTGACCGCGTACGCCAGTACATTCAGATCGGGCAAGAGGAGGGCGCATCGCCACAAGCTCAGATCGACTTGTCCGAACGCAAGGAGTTGGGTTCCGGATACTTTGTATCGCCCACCTTATTCCTAAAAGCGGCCAACGGGATGCGAATTGCCCAGGAAGAAATTTTCGGCCCCGCTCAGGCAATCATGCGTTTTGATACGGAGCAGACTGCCATCGCCACAGCAAATAACAGTCGCTACGGTCTGGCAGCGGTGGTCTACACACGTGACAGCGGCCGCGCCATGCGAATGGCTCGCGAGCTGCAAGTTGGCAATGTGGCGATTAATCAACCTATCAAGGCCTCCGTCGACGCAACATTCGGCGGATACAAGGAATCGGGCATCGGAAAGGAACGCGGCATGGATGCGCTGCTGGACAACACAACCGTGAAAAATGTGAAATTCTCGGTGCTATAAAAGGAGCTGTACGCTGACCTGGACGCCATCGCCCCAAGGCGACCCCCAACGGCTAGGCGGGAACGAATATTGCTGCTCAGATTCACCTTCAGCGTGTGGGCCGTGGCTGTCAGCACGGCCTTGGGTCACATGAATTCGGGGGTCGGCTTTGCTGCCGGCCCGATTGAACACGAGGTGAATCATGGCAACACGAACCATCTGGAACGGCGCTATCTCCTTTGGGCTCGTTCATATCCCGGTTGGACTTCACACCGCCACCACGGATTCAGGCATCGATTTCGACTGGCTTGATAAGCGGACCATGGATCCGGTCGGGTACAAGCGCATCAATAAGCGTACGGGCAAGGAAATCGACCGGGAAAATATCGTCAAAGGGGTGGAGTACGAAAAGGGCCAGTACGTCATTATTTCCCCCGACGACATCGCCGACGCGTATCCCCGCACTACCCAGACGATTGAGATCCAGCAGTTTGTGAACGCCGCCGATGTGTCGTTTATCTTTCTGGAACGACCTTATTACGTCGCTCCGATAAATAAGGGGCACAAGGTCTACGCATTACTGCGCGACACCCTGCTCAAAACGGGAAAAATCGGCATCGCCAGGGTAGTCATCCAAACCAAGCAGCACTTGGCGGCCCTGATTCCCTTTGGCGATGCGATGGTATTGAACCTCATGCGCTGGGGAGATGACGTGAAGTCGGCCGACGATCTCGATCTTCCGACAGCGGGCGCCAAGAGCACGACGCCTAGTGCGAGCGAACTGAAAATGGCCAGAATGCTGGTCGAGGACATGTCAGCCAAGTGGGATCCCGAGCAGTTCAAAGACGAGTTCAAACACGCCGTGATGGGGCTGGTGGCAAAAAAGGTCAAGGCGGGCAAGACAGAGACCGTCATCGCGCCGCAAGAAGAGGCGCCCGCCTACGCAGATAACGTCATCGACCTGACCGAACTGCTACAGCGCAGTCTGAAGGGCAGGGCTGCAACCAGTAAACCGTCCACGCCAGCGAAGAAAACGACCAAGAAAGCGGCGGCGCGGCCAACAGCCACCAAGAAGACCGCAGGAAGGGCGGCGAAGTCAGCACGCAAGGCGGCATAAGCGATGGACGACTCCCTCAAAACCTATCGCAAGAAACGCAACTTCGAGAAGACATCGGAGCCCGCTGACGGCGGCGAATCTGCCGAGGACGCACGCAGCTTTGTCATTCAGAAACATTGGGCCAGAAGCTTGCACTATGACTTCCGGCTGGAGCTTGCGGGAGCCATGAAAAGTTGGGCCGTGCCCAAGGGCCCCAGCTACGATCCGAAGGTGAAACGGATGGCGGTTCAAGTGGAAGATCATCCTATTGCCTACAACCGCTTCGAAGGGCAGATCCCCAAGGGTGAGTATGGTGCAGGCAAGGTCATCATTTGGGACAAAGGAACCTGGACGCCGATAGGAGACCCCGGCCAGGCTTACCGTGCCGGGCATCTTAAGTTCGAGTTACATGGCGTCAAAATGAAGGGCCGCTGGGCGTTGATACGTATGAAGGGCAAGGAATCGGATAAACAAGCGGCCTGGCTTTTGATCAAAGAAGCAGATTCGTATGCCCGGCCGGAAAGCGCGTTCAGCGTGGTGGACGAAATGCCCGAGAGTGTTGCCGCGACGCCTGCAGCCAAGTCCCAAAGTTTGCGACCCGCGGCCAAGCGCACAGCGGCGGCAGCAAGAAAAGCCGACGCGGGTATTCCTGGCAAAGCGGCTGCACTGCCTGCGTTGCTCAAGCCTCAACTAGCCACTCTGGTAGATAGCGTGCCGTCCCAAACCGAAGATTGGCTCTACGAGGTGAAATTTGATGGCTACCGACTGCTCGCCCGGATTGATGGAGGCTCGGTGCGTCTGTTCACCCGCAATGGCCACGACTGGAGCGCCAAACTTCCTCATCTGGTGAAAGCGTTTTTGGCATTCCCAGTGCGGTCAGAGTGGATTGACGGAGAAATTGTCCTCATGGCCGACAACGGTGTGCCCAGTTTTCAGGCGCTACAGGGCGCGTTCAGCGAGAACCATACCGAGGACATTGTCTTCTATGCCTTCGATATGCCATATGTTGCGGGCCGGGATCTTCGTCTGGAACCTCTGCACCTGCGTCGCGCGCTGCTGGCGCAACTTATCGCTGCGGCCGACGACGAGCATCTGCGCTTCAGTGAGGCCTTCGACGCAGCACCGGGCGATTTAGTGGCATCCGCCTGCAACATGGGCCTGGAAGGAATCATGGCAAAGCGCCAGTCGGCGCCTTATGTGTCACGTCGCACAGATACCTGGGTAAAGATCAAATGTGGTCAACGCCAGGAATTCGTGGTGCTCGGGTGCACGCAGCCAAAGGGCAAGCGTGCGGGGTTTGGCGCGTTGTTGCTAGGTGTGCACGACGCAGACGGGCGGCTGCACTATGCGGGACGTGTGGGAACGGGATTCGACGATCACACCTTGACGACGCTGAAAAAGCAGCTGGATGCGCTGAAAACTGCGGAAAAACCTGTGACCACCAGCACCGGCGGCGGTGCTGTGCAATGGGTGAAACCTGAGCTGATTGTTGAGGTGTCGTTCAGCGAATGGACCGCCGCAGGTCAAATCCGCCACGCGGTATTCCAAGGCTTGCGCCAAGACAAGCCGGCACGCGACATTACACGTGAAAAATCGCGTGCTCCGCGCGCAGATCAGGACAAGACGGCCAAAGCTCCATCCATCGATAGTCAGACGACCCGAAAATCGGCTGGGCGCCTGAGCAGCAAGCTGTCCAACCCCGACAGGGTAATAGACGCCAGCACCGGACTAACCAAGCTGGACCTGGCCCGCTATTACGGCCTTGTGGCGCCCTTGCTCTTAGTTCACCTGAAAGACCGGCCCGTCTCTTTTCTAAGAGCACCTCGAGGAATCGAAGCGCAACAGTTCTTTCAGAAGCACTTGGACGCCGCCATGCCCGGCGTGAAAGCACTACCTGCGCGTCTTGACCCCGATCACCCCCCATTGTTGGAAATCTCCACATTGGAGGGCGTTATGTCGGCGGCGCAGATGAACGTGGTGGAATTTCATACCTGGAATGCCATCAAGACAAGCATAGCCAAGCCAGACCGCATGGTGTTTGACCTGGATCCAGGAGAAGGCGTCACGTGGACGGCGCTCCAGCAGGGCGCTCAGCTCGTGCATGTGCTGCTACAGGAAATAGGGCTGAATGCATGGCTGAAAACCAGCGGGGGCAAGGGGCTGCATGTGATTGTGCCGCTGCGAAAACAATACGATTGGGAAACCATCAAATCATTTTCACAGGCGATTGTGCAGCACTTGGCGCAAGCCTTGCCCCAGAATTTTGTGGCGAAAAGCGGTCCGAAGAATCGCATCGGAAAAATCTTCGTGGACTACCTGCGTAATGGGTTTGGTGCCACCACCGTAGCAGCTTGGTCAGCAAGGGCCCGGCCTGGCATGGGGGTATCGGTCCCGCTGGCGTGGGATGAGTTGAGCCGCATCACGAGCTCTGCGCAATGGACGATTGCGAATATTCATGCCCGCCTTGACGCTGGAAATGAGCCTTGGGCTGACTATGCGCCGCAAGGGATCAGCCGCGCCATGGCGGCGATGTCGTTTCGGCCCGGCAGGTAGCGGTAAAAAGCGCCGATCGGCTGTAAAAATTTCGTCAGAAGCCATGTTCAGCAGTGGAGTGCGTCCTCAAGCCTGAATGACACGCAGTGAACATCGGGACTTGATCTGTGCTGTCGGACCATATGGCCGGGAACGCTACTTGCTCTGTGAATAGTCCGACGCCTAGCCAGGGGAAGACTATGTCATTGATCGTTGCTGCTCGGTTTCAGACGTTCGAACAGGCAAGCGCGGCTGCCAAGAGCCTGTTCAGTCAGGGATTCTCAGAAAACGATATTCACACCTTTTATGTCAACACTGCGGGTGAACATGATCGCTTTCCTATTGGTGGCGATCAGTTTGCCGATGCCGACTCAAAAGGGGCTTCGTATGGTGCGCTTGCGGGGGCAGGTGTCATTGGGCTGGTGGCCGCCGTGATGGCCGGGTTTATCGCCTCACAGGTCGCCAATGACATGTTTGTGGTCTTGGCCGCCGCGGGTGCTGGCGCCTATGTTGGCTCCCTGATTGGTGCACTCTGGATCACGGGCCGCGGTAAGCGTAGCCATCATGAAGCAAACGCGTTGCCAGATGAGGCCGTGCCTGCGCTGCGCAAAGCCGGCGTATTGCTAGCCTTGCATGTCTCGCCAGAGCAATCCGGGCAGGCTTGCTCTGCGTTACGAGCAGCGGGCGGTGTCGACATCGAACGTGCGATCGGACGCTGGGTTCGCGGTAAGTGGGAGGATTTTGATCCCCTAAACCCTCCAGTGCAGGACGACGCCTCCGCTCACACGACAAGAGCTGTCGTTTAGAGGAGTCGGACCAGTTCGGCAATGCACGAAGGGCACGAAACTTGCTCACTCCGGAGAGAAGGACATGCTAATTTCTCGCGAAAAAGCTCGATCTGATTGAATCGATCCATCCCAACAACAGGGGCAACATGCCCAGTAGGAGAGTCTCATGAAGTTCCCATATCTGACGGCCAGCGTGCTGGCGGTAGCGAGCCTTTTTATGACGTCCCCGGGGATGGCGCAAACGCCCGCGCCCCAGGGTGGAGCAATGTCCTCCTCTGCCAAATTAGATAGCCAGGACCGGAGCTTTCTGGATGATGCGGCGCAAGCCGGGCAGATGGAAATAGAAGGAAGCATGCTCGCCTTGAAACAGGCACGCAGTGCTGACGTGAAGTCATTTGCACAAAGAATGATCGAAGATCATGGGGCCGTAGCGCGAGAGCTGGACGCATTGGCCAAGAGCAAGGGGTATGAGGTACCTACGGGTCCCTCTCTGATGCAACAGGCCAAATTGAAAGCACTGGGTTTGCGTGACGAGGGCTTTGACCGAGCCTATGCTGATGAAATCGGCGTGTCGGCCCATGAAGACGCGGTGAAATTATTTCAGGCTGCGTCGAGTACTGCGAAAGACCCTGACGTTAGAGCATTCGCTGCCAAAACCTTGCCGAATTTGCAAAAGCATCTGGAGATGGCTAAAGCATTACAGCAAAGCACTCCCGTCCCAGCCAAATAATTTTCAGCGCGCAACACGTCTGGAGAGCGTCGAAAGCATATTTTCGATACGCCAGCATTTACAAGTTTCCTCCGGAGGTACATGACATGCCGGATAAGAAAGCAAAGAAAGAGGCTCTGGCGGATCGCCGCGAGGGCAAATCCCCGTCGACACAGGCGGGGCACTTTGTAGAAGCGGAAATTCATGCCGCTCGGTCGGGTAAGGGACCGCATCGGTCCACCAAACAGGCCATTGCCATAGGGCTGTCGGAAGCCAGAAAGGCCGGGGTCAAAATTCCGCCCAAAAAATAGTGCGGCCATTCATTCGCCTCGATGCGCAAATACCCGCCCTGGCGCCGCAGGGCTTAGGAGATGCAACATGAACACGAAGCGAGCAGGAACAGACTCCCGCGCCGATCAATCGGAACGGACATCTGGCAAGCGAGAGAAAGATCAAAACACCGTGCACACCGAAACCGAGGAAGATAATCCCCACTCGCGTGAACACGCCACAAGAAATAGCGGCACTTTCGGGGCCGATGAGCCCGCGTATGGTCGGCAGGAAGGTTCCCGGCCTACTCCCGAGAAGGGCAAGAAAAAACCCAACGCGCAAGGACCGCAATACGAGGAAGGCGGTGCCTATCCGGGCACACGCGCTCCGCATGACGCTGACAAGCGCTAGGGCGTGTTTTCCTAAGAGGTTCCTGAGTGGCTTTCTATGGGGAAGACTTAGGCGCTGGATTGGCCGACGCGCCATCTTTCGGCACGGCCGGCGCACCTGTATAGGGAATCTGATCTGCCGGCATGTTTGGCAGGTGATGCGCAATGCCCTTATGGCAATCGATACAAGTTTTGGATTTATCCGCCAAGTAGGTTGAGTGCATGTTCTGCGCTCTGACGCTCTGACGCGTCAAATCCATGTACTCATAGTTATGGCAATTGCGGCACTCCAGTGAATCATTGGCTTTTAAGCGAGCCCACTCGTGCTGGGCGAGCGTTAATCGTTTGTCCTCGAATTTCTCGCGCGTATTGATGGTGCCGAAAATTTTGCCCCAGACCTCCTTGGACGCTTGCATCTTGCGGGCGATCTTATCGGTCCAGTTATGTGGCACATGACAATCCGAACAGGTGGCGCGGACCCCGGAACGATTGGTGTAGTGGATGGTGCCTTTGAGCTCGGCAAAAACGTTATCCCGCATCTCATGGCAGCTTGTACAGAACTTCTCTGTGTTGGTCAGTTCCATGGCTGTATTAAAGGCGCCCCAAAACACAATGCCCGCCACAAAACCACCGACAGTCAGAAAGCCGAGACTGAAATAGACACTGGGTCGACTGACAATGCCCCAGATACGCTTTAGCAGATTGAGCATGATGTCATCCTAGTCAGCGCTTGGGTGTCGAGGTACTCGTCAGGCGTTTTAGTATTTGATCGACATCCTCAAAAGTATTAGCCACGGGCGGCCGGGCCTCGGTTTGAATCACATGGCATTGCAGACAAAAGTAGCGGCGAGGCGAGACCTCAGCCAATACGTTACCGTCGCGATCCATATAGTGGGTCACGCTCAGGGGCGGCGCTTGCGTCTGTTCGGTATTCACGCGGGCGTGGCAAGCCAGACAGCGGTTGAAATTCTTGTCGATCTGATAGCCGTCGATCTTGTGAGGAATGGTCGGCGGTTGCATGGAATAGCTACGCGTTCGGCGAATGTCCTTATTCTCTACCGGGCTGATCAGCGGCGGGTTGGTGGGATCTGCCAGGGGAGTAGGGCCCCGCAGCGGATCTACCGTCATCAGGGGCGGTGCCGCCCATGCCACTGACCCAAGCATGAGAAGCAACGCAAGCACCGAGGAGGCGAGAGTTTTCATGATTTATCTCCGAACACCCGGCTCAAACCTTGGTGATCTTGACTGCGCACTTCTTGAAGTCAGTCTGAAATGAGATAGGGTCTGTCGCATCAAGCGTGACCTTATTGATCAACTGACTGGCATCGAACCACGGCACAAAAACCAGGCCTCGGGGCGGCTTGTCTCGTCCGCGAGTTTCCAGGCGCGTGCGCATGACGCCTCGACGCGACGCAATCTCGACCAAAGACCCGCGGCGCAGGCCCATGGCGCTGGCATCGTCGGGATGCATAAAGCAGACTGCGTTGGGAAACGCGCGGTACAACTCCGGCACACGACGCGTCATTGACCCAGAGTGCCAATGCTCAAGCACCCGTCCCGTGGACAGCCAGAATGGATACTCCTTGTCTGGCACCTCAGCGGGCGGCTCATAAGGCACCGCCCAAATATTGGCCCGCCCATCCTCATTCCCATAAAATTTGAAACCGGCCCCTGCAGGAACATAGGGGTCGCTGCCTTCGCGATAGCGCCAGAATGTCTCTTTCATGTCGACCACCGGCCAGACAAGGCCACGCGCCTCGTGATAGGCGTCAAACGGTGCCAGGTCATGTCCGTGGCCGCGTCCGAAAATGGCGTATTCCTCGAACAGCCCTTTTTGAACATAGAAACCGAATGCCTTGGACTCATCATTGGCGTATTCGGGGTCCAGGTCCGAATTTGGAAATTTATTAACTTTTCCGTTTTCGAACAGCACTTGAAATAAGGTCTTCCCGCGCATCTCGGGTCTTTTGTCCAACAACTCAGGTGGCCACACTTCGTCGGTGGTGAAACGTTTGGAAAACTCCATCAACTGCCACAGGTCTGAACGCGCACCTTCCGGTGCATTGACCAGTTGGCGCCAAAACTGCGTGCGCCGCTCTGCATTGCCGTAGGCGCCTTCCTTTTCCACCCACATGGCCGTGGGCAATATCAAATCTGAAGCAATTGTAGAAATGGTGGGATACACCTCGGACACAACAATGAAATTCTCCGGATTGCGATAACCCGGGAGACCTTCGTTCATCATGTTGGCCGCAGCCTGCATGTTGTTGTTCACCATCACCCAGTAGGCGTTGATCTCACCATCCTTCAGCATGCGGTTTTGAAGCACAGCATGCGCACCGACTTTGGTGGGTATGGTGCCTTCAGGAAGATCCCATATTTCTTCCGTACGCGCGCGATCTGCCGGATTCGAAATCAGCATATCTGCAGGCAATCGATGCGAGAACGTGCCCACCTCACGGGCTGTGCCGCAGGCTGATGGTTGTCCCGTCAATGAGAATGGGCTGTTACCCGGCGTTGATATTTTTCCCGTCAATAGATGGATGTTGTAGGCCATATTATTGGCCCATACCCCACGCGTATGCTGATTAAAGCCCATGGTCCAAAACGACATGACGCGCAGCTTTGGGTCGGCATACATCTCAGCCAACGCCAGCAGTTTCTCTTTTGAAACACCGCTTAGCTTCGCAGCATAGTCCACGGTATAGGTCGATACGAACTTGGCGAATTCATCGAAATTTATCGGTTTTGACCCGCCGGCATTGGCTGCGCCTTTGGCTGCTTTTTGCCGTGGATCTTCCGGGCGCAGCCCGTAGCCAATATCAATTTCACCGCGCAGGAAATTTGTATGCTTCTCGACGAAATCTTTATTGACTCGATTCGTCTGAATGATGTGATTGGCGATGAAGTTCAAAATAGCCAAATCACTTTGTGGCGTGAACGTCATCGTCATATCGGCCAAGTCGTATGAGCGATGCTCAAACGTCGATAGGACGACCACTTTGGAGTTGGGCGCAGTCATGCGCCTGTCCGTGACCCGCGTCCAGAGAATGGGGTGCATCTCCGCCATATTGGAACCCCACAATACAAAGACATCTGCAGCCTCGATGTCTTTGTAGCAACCGGGAGGCTCATCAGCGCCAAAGGTGCGCATAAACGCAACGGCCGCAGAAGCCATGCAGTGGCGCGCATTCGGATCGATATTATTGGTGCGGAATCCGGCCTTCATCAACTTCAGCGCCGCATAGCCTTCCCAAATCGTCCATTGTCCTGAACCGAACATCCCAATCGCACCCGGCCCCTTGTTTTTCAGGGTGCGCTTGAATTGTTCCGCCATGACGTCAAACGCCATATCCCACGAGACGGGGGCAAACTCACCGTCTTTCGCATACTTGCCGTCCTTCATTCTCAGCAGCGGCGTTTTCAACCGGTCAGCGCCATACATGATCTTGGAAAGAAAATAGCCTTTCACACAGTTCAGTCCGCGATTGACCTCCGCCTTGAAGTCGCCATGGGTGGCCACTACTTGATTATCTTTTACGGCCACATTCACGCCGCAGCCGGTGCCACAGAACCTACAGGGCGCTTTAGACCATTTCAGCTTCGCGGCTTCGGAGTCGGTAACAATGTTCTGGGAGTGTCCGGCCAGGGGAATGCCGGCGACCACAGCGGCCGTTGCGGCAGCCGTTTGCTTGATGAAATCACGTCGAGCCATTGACATCGCCGATCTCCTCATTGCTTTCAAGGTAACTGCGTGCTGGTGCACCAGCCGCAAGATAGCGCCCAACGGCCGCCATTTTGCCGCGTCTAGGCATTCAGAATCTATGGTGGTGCAGAAGCCAGATGAGCGTCTGCAAGGGCAAGGGGGAGGAGGGCCGGAGTGGGGAACATGGCATCAGTGACCGGCAGGTCCCGACAGCATTTGCCATATCCAAACGGAGAAACCGTAGGCCGCAATAATCAAAACGGTCAGCACAGGCACCATGACCGCGGTCAAGAGCAAGAAGACACCGAGTTCTTGTCGCTTAGTACGCACAACAGGCTCATTGACCATACATCACCTCTCACTCGCTATATACGAAATGGAAATGCGTAACTGTCGACTCGTTGCGAATTGAAAAACTTTTAGCAGATGGACTTGTACAGGTCAACATTGCAATGCAGCGCGCAAATGATACCCATCCGCATGTTCAATGCCGTTGAAATAGAGGTGCCAATACGCCCTGAACCTGGAGCATATTTGGCACCACAACGCGAAAAGCAGGATGTTGCACTGCGTGCTACCGCACAGAAGATAGATTGTCGCGCGGCTACAAGTGGCTCCTGAATGCGCGAATGGGGTCGAGTATGCGTTAGCCTGAACGCAAGACGACCCGGCACACCGGGACAATTGCTAGCGATACAACAGCTTTGTCTGATTATTTGGAGCACCTGATGCCTGAACCTTTATCGGCCGACCTCCTGCAGAAAATGCATGCCTATTGGCGCGCAGCGAATTATCTTTCCGTCGGGCAAATCTATTTGCAAGACAACCCTTTGCTCGAGCAGCCGCTCAAGCGAGAGCACATCAAACCCCGATTGCTCGGGCATTGGGGCACCACGCCGGGTTTGAACTTTCTTTATGTGCACCTTAACCGGCTGATCAAAGAAAACGACCTGAACATGATCTACATCACGGGTCCGGGGCATGGCGGTCCGGCGCTCGTGGCACAGACTTATCTTGAAGGCTCGTACACCGAGCGCTATCCCGCCATTGAGCGCAACCGTCACGGGCTGCAGCGGCTTTTTCGGCAGTTTTCCTGGCCCAACGGCATTCCGAGTCACGTGTCAGCAGACATTCCCGGATCCATTCACGAAGGGGGGGAATTGGGTTATAGCCTGGCGCATGCCTACGGTGCCGCCTTCGATAACCCCGACTTGATCGTCGCCTGCGTCATCGGCGATGGCGAGGCCGAAACCGGTGCCTTGGCGACAAGTTGGCACTCCAATAAGTTTCTGAATCCGGCCCGCGACGGCGCGGTACTGCCGATCTTGCATCTGAACGGGTTCAAAATTGCCAATCCGACCGTCCTGGCTCGTATCAGTCGCCAGGAACTCACGGATCTAATGCGCGGCTATGGATATGAGCCGGTGTTCGTCGAAGGCGATGATCCGGCGCTGGTGCATCAACTTCTGGCCGACGCGCTTGACACTATCCTGGCAAAGATTCAGGGCTTTCAGCGCGCTGCACGCGCGCTGCAGCCTGGACAGAAACCAGAGCGTCCACGCTGGCCCATGATCGTCTTTCGTACGCCCAAAGGATGGACGGGACCGAAAGTCGTCGATGGGCAACCCGTAGAAGGGACCTGGCGCTCGCACCAGGTCCCTATCGCTAATTTCACGAAGCCTGAGCATGTTCAGCAACTGGAAGACTGGTTAAAGAGCTACCAGGCCCACGAGTTGTTTGATGAGCGCGGAAAACTTCGTGAAGAATTGGCCGCACTCGCGCCGACAGGGCAGCGGCGCATGGGTGCCAATCCGCATGCCAATGGTGGAGAGCTACTGAGACCGCTTTCACTGCCGGCTTTTCATGACTACGCCGTGCAGGTGCCAAAGCCGGGCGGCGTTCAGGCGCAAGCAACCGCAGTATTGGGCGCGTTTCTTCGCGATGCGATGAAGCTCAACCTGGATAAGCAGAATTTTCGCGTCTTCGGGCCGGACGAGACCGCATCGAACCGTCTACAAGCGATATATGACGTTTCCCGCAAAACCTGGATGGCTGACGAAGAGGCGGTGGACGTCGACCTGAGTGCCGACGGCCGAGTGATGGAGGTGCTCAGCGAGCATCTTTGTGAGGGTTGGCTCGAAGGGTATCTGCTCACCGGGCGCCATGGTCTGTTCTCATGCTACGAAGCTTTTATTCACATCATTGGTTCCATGTTCAATCAGCATGCGAAGTGGCTGAAGGTGAGCCGGGGCATTCCCTGGCGAAAACCCATCGCGTCGCTGAACTATCTGCTGACCTCACTCGTGTGGCGACAGGACCACAATGGTTTTTCTCACCAGGATCCCGGCTTCATCGATCATGTCGCGAACAAAACCTCAGATGTGGTGCGTATTTATCTGCCGCCTGATGCAAATTGCCTGCTGTCGGTGGCAGACCATTGCCTGCGTAGCCGCAACTACGTCAACCTGATCGTTGCAGGCAAACAAAACGAATTCCAATGGCTCGACATTGACTCGGCCGTGCGTCATTGCACGGCGGGCGCCGGCATTTGGCGGTGGGCCAGTAACGCCGACGGCGCGCCTGACGTCGTCATGGCATGCGCCGGCAATGTGCCAACCACCGAGACATTAGCTGCCGTGATGCTCTTGCGCGAATATGTGCCTGACATCCGAATCCGAGTAGTCAACGTGGTGGACTTGATGGTGCTGCAACCGCAGTCGGAGCACCCCCATGGACTGGAAGATCACGACTTTGATGCCTTATTCACCACTGACACGCCGGTCATCTTCGCGTTTCATGGCTATCCGGCCATTGTTCATAAACTCACCTATCGACGGCACAATCACAGCAATATTCACGTTCGCGGCTACAAGGAGGAGGGCACAACGACCACCCCGTTTGACATGGTGGTGCTGAACAACCTTGACCGCTACCAACTGGCGCTAGATGCCATCACGCGGATTAAGCGGCTACGGCATTTGCTGCCACAGGCGACTGCAAACTACTGGACCACCATGGAACGGCACAAGCTCTATATCGGCGAGCATGGCGAGGATATGCCTGAGATTCGCGATTGGCGCTGGAATTTGTGAGTTGGCTCCAGGCTGCGTTGAAGACCTTGCCCTCTTGACGCGTGCCGCTATTTGGTCGGCAGGCCGTGCGCGACCGCGCGGCGTGCCTGAATCATGAAGCGCAAGCGCAATGTGTCCTCCACCTTGACCGCACCGCCGAGGATCGAAAACGGCACGATGCCGAACGCCGACTGTTTGAAATCGAACACGCCTTCGACTTCCATCGTGTCGGGATCGCTCTTGAGCGTAGCCGGGACCACGAATGTCCGAGTCACTTCGCGCAGCGTAATCGCGATATTCAGATTCACGCCGGTCGCGTTGCGGTCGACGCTGGCAATATGGATCAGTGCGTAGGGAAACTTCTGTGTCTCAAGTACCTTGTCGAGCATGTTGCTGCGCGTGCCGGCAATATCGGAGGCGCTCGGCTGGGTATCCAGGCCGGCCTCGGCGCGCAGAGCGGGTTCGTCGACCGTAAGTTGCGACAGTGGCACGTACAGATCCGCGCGATTGGCGTCGGGCGCAACCCACCCCTGGACGGAATGACTGGCCACCACATGGTCATGACCCAGACGCGCCAGTGAACCCCCGCGCCGCACTGTGATCGCGACCAGCGATTGTGCAGCATCCACGCGATAGACCGGATGCCCCTGTGCGGCCAGCGCTGCGTAGGCACTGCGAAGCGCCGTCACCGGTGCCAACGCTGCCTCGGGAGGCGTCTCCCGGATTGCCTCGTGGCCCGGCTGCGTGCACCCGACCACAACCAGCGCAAAGAGAACAGCGAACCACCGCGTGCGCAGGTGTGTCATCTCAGCCAGCCTTGCGCAGTTGCACGCTGAACTTAATGGTCACATCGGGGCCGATGACGTCGGTCGCGGTCCATTCGCCGGTACCAATGCCGAATGTGGCACGCTTGACTACGAATTCGCCGTCCATCGTCCCGCCGTCGCCCACTGGCGTCCAGTTAAACGGGACGTCGACCCGCTGTTGCACTCCCTTGAGCGTGAGCGTGCCATGCGCCACGTAGCGGCTCGCATCGCGGGCGATGGAGACGGCGCGGAACGCCGCCTGAGGGTACTTGGCGAAATCGAACCACTCGGCACCCGCTATTGCCTTATTGATGTCATCGCTTGCCATGTCTGCGCTGGCTACATCAACGGTGACGTCTAGCTTGCCACCGACGGGAGACTGGGTGTCAAAACTGGCGTGCACGTCAAAATTTTTGAATACACCAGGTGCTGGCACGGTCTCAAAAGAGGGAATGAACGCCAGGCGACTGCCTGACGGGTCCATCTTCCAGTCGGCCGCGAGCACGACCTGGAACACTGAGCACGCGAGCAGGGTGACAAGACCGGCCAGTCTTTTCATTTTGGAGACGTCCTTAGAGGCAGCATGCGGATCAACACATTGTCCCGCTGAATGAAGTGATGGCGCAGCGCTGCGCCGATATGCACGACGAGGATTACGGCCAGCAGGATACCGAGCGAGGAATGCACTTGCGCTGCGACATGTGCCACATGCCGATCAACCGCGATGATCGACGGCAGCGGAATCCACCAGAAGATCTTGAACGGCACACCCGAGGCGGAATTGATTACCCACCCGGTGAGCGGCATGGCAAACATTACGACATAGAGCAGCACGTGGCTCGCCCGTGCAACTGCCCGCTCCCAGGCCGGCATACTGACCGGAAGTGGTGGAGCTGACGTGGCCAGGCGCCATAGGAGCCGAAAGACCACGAGCGCAAGAACCAAGATGCCGATGGACTTGTGCCACACGAAAAGATTGAGTTTGGTTGGCGATAGCCGCCACGTCGCGGCCAGCCAGCCTAGTGCGAATTGCGTGAAAATCAGCAGCGCAATCAACCAGTGCAGGAACTTCACGATCCCGTTCCATGAAGCTTGGACGTTCGACGCATTCATACGGATCTCGCGGCGCACTAGCGCCCATCCTTAAATTTGCCTTTGTGGCGACACGTCCGACGCAGCGCCGACGATAGAAAAAGCGGCTGCGTCGTGACGTCGTTGCGCTTTGGCCAATATTACGCCTTCGCTGCTGCGATCCTTGCGGTGATCACATCCCCGATGCCCATTCCAGCGTCCGTTATTTCGAGGGTAGCGTGGGTGGAGCGCGAACGACCCGACACTCGGGCACACCCATTGAACGCGCGTAACCCGCGATTCTTGATCAGCAATATCTCGGGAATCAACACGCGGGTTACGCGCGGCCAGCAGGCCCATATTTATTGAGGCCGGTTCGCGCTCCACCCACGCTACCCTATCGTTACTATATTCTGCGGTGCTATAAACTTGCGCCGCCATCGACGACCATAAGTAGTCCAGTGACATATGCTGAGTCGTCCGAAGCCAGGAACAGCGCTGCATTCGCAATGTCCCATGGCGTGCCCTGGCGCCCCATGGGGCAGCGAGTATCTCTGAAGGCATGCCCTTGCGCCGCCTCAGCTTCATTTTTGTAAAGCGCATCGGCGTGGGGCGTACGAATCATGCCAGGAACAATGCAGTTGCAACGAACCTGATCTGCCGCATATTGCCGGGCGATTACTCGGGTCATGTGATTAAGACCCGCTTTTGATGTGCTGTACGACAGAAACTGCATGGGACTCCACTTCAGACTGGCTGTGGAAGACACATTAATGATGGAGCCACTTTTCTGTTGCTGCATATGCGGAAGAACGGCCCTCGATGCGGCCATGGCACCTCTCAGGTTAATCGCCATGACGCGGTCCCAGTCTGCATCGTCCACCTCAAGCAGATCTCCCTGGATCTCAATGCCCACATTGTTGTGAAGGATGTCGATCGTGCCGTATTCACGAAGCACCGCAGCCACGACGGCGTCGATCTGCTCTGAATTCGTCACATCCAGCGCATAGGCGACGGCATTGCCGTTTTTTGCCTTTATTAAGGCGACCGTCTCCTGCGCGGCGGCAAGGGAGCGATCAGTACAAACGACCACGGCGCCTTCTTGCGCGAACCTGAGGGCACAGGCCGCACCATTGCCCACCTGATCGGCAGAACTGAACGCGGTCTTTAGCGTTCCCGCTCCCGTGATAAAGGCGACTTTACCTAATAGCTTCATACCCGTTCCTGTAAAAACGCAGTCGATATTTGCGTATGACGCGTGCCGGACCTGCTCGCCGGGAGCCTGATAGAGCTTTCCTCGCTAGATTGCGAGAACGGCAGCGCACATACGAACCGGCATGTAGACAGCACGTCTTCGTGTCTGCAGGGCTCAGTCCCGGGTGAACTCGGCACCGCCTTTCGGGCGGATATAGCGCGGAATAGGAAGCCCAGCCTTCTTTGCCGCATCAAGGATGGAGTCTTCTATTGCACCAGCGTCTCGAATATTGGCGAATACGCCGTCAATGAAGTTGATGTTCGCACCGAACACCACCATAAAGCCCTCCGCAAATTCAGGCGCATCTTCCGGAACCGAAAACGTGTGGATAGATCCAGCCGGTTCATACAAATAGCTGCCCGCCGTTTGCGGATCGTTCGGATATTCCAGGTAATTCCATTTCCCTTTGGTCGTGAAGAAATGAACGACGCCGGTATGAAAGTGAGTGGGAAGTCGGGTACCCGGCGCGAACCTGCCATACAAGACCCAGACGCCATTTTCACGATCCAGGAATAGGGGAGTGATGACCGAGCCAGGTGCGGCGCCAGGAAGCGATACACCGTCTGCAATGTTGACAGACAGTAGGCGCTCTTGAGTCGTGATAGTTGTAGGTAAAGCCATTTTTGTACTCCTCGTACGTTGAACTCAGCGATGACAAAATGCGATGCAGACTAACGAGCGCGTGACTGCGCTAATTGCGTCAGGATGATTTTTCCGTGATGCTCATTTCGTTGCGAGGAGTCTTAAATGTCATGGCTTCACGGTGGGGCCACACGACTCTCGCAATATCAATTGCGTCTTGATGACGATGCGCTCGGCGGTTTGGATTTCCGTTTTTCGATCAAGCTGCTTAAGAATGAGCTGGGCGGCGCAAGTCCCTACGACTTCCAGATCCCAGCTCAGCGAGGTAATCGTCGGGCTGAAGAGTTGAGATAAATCGGTGTCGCCAATGCTGATAACGCTGACATCGTTTGGAACGGAGTAGCCCGTGTGACGTATCGCCTGAAGTACGCCGGAGAGAATGCGTGTTCCCAGGCAAATGAATGCCGTGGGCCGCTCCGCGTAGGAAAGCAGCGACATCGCTTCGCTAAATGCGAACTCCATCGCCGAGGGCTCAGCCCGGATAAGGTTTGCCACTGGGGTCAATCCTCGATCCTCGAATGCCCGCTTAAAGCCCGCAATCCGTTCTTTGCCCGTGCGCAGATCGCTCGCCGGTGTCAGCAGGGCGACGCGCGTATGCCCTAGGTTCAGCGCATACTGGGTCGCCTGTAGCGCACCGGTGTAATGGTCGACTTGAACGCCGGTAGACGTCGGGCCGAAATCCCGATCCAGTGCGACGATAGGCAGTTCACGAGACAAACGCTCGAGCAACTCAGGCGATTCCTTCTCGCAGGGTCCTAGAATCAGCCCATCGACACGCCTGCTACGAAACAACTCGATAAGCGACGCTTCGCGCTTACGTTCGTTGTGCGTACTGGCCACCAGCAGCGCGTAGCCAGCCGCTTGGAAAGCGGATTCTGCAGAGGTGATGATTCGGGCATAAAAGGGATTGGCCAAATCAGAGACCAACAGTCCGATGACGCCGGACGAGCGCGTGCGCATGCTGCGCGCAATCGCATCTGGCGTGTAATCGAGCTGTCGCGCGGCTTGGGTAACGGCGGCGATGGCTTGCTCGCTGACGCGACCCGTGCGATTAAGCGCTCTGGAGGCTGTGCCGAGTGACACGCCCGCCTGCTTTGCTACGTCGCGAATGGTGATCCGACCCTTCATGATGACCCTTTTTTGCTGATGTGCTGGTCGGCTACGATACACGCGCGCAGCGCAACGGCGTCATCTCCACGCTATTTACGCGGCCTGATAGGGTCCGATCCGTCCCAGATGTCGCAGGTACGTTTGATTTCGTCGAAGTATTCTCCTTTCCCGCCCGTCATCTCGGACAGTTCGATCATGCCGCTGGGCAGATCAGGGTGGAGGAAATAGCTGAAACGCCCACGGCTTCCCATGCGACCCCCATGTCCTTCGATGTAGCCTTTTTTCTGCAACGATGACGCAAACTCATCAAAGCGGTCTCGCGTCCAATAAGCGACATGCTGGGCACAGTCACCGCTGCGCTTGAGTGAGTCGAGATAGAGAGAAGGGGCTTCATCGCGTTGCTGAATCAACTCAACCTGCAAATCGCCGGAGTTGGCCAGTGCAATCGAAAGCTTGGGCGGTTGGGACACCTTGCCGTAATAGCGAAACTCGGTCGTGCCTACGTCTTCCTTGTAAAACCAAGGACCTACGCCCAAGCTTTCAGACCAATGTTTCATGGCCTTTTCGATGTCTGTGACGACATATCCGATCTGGCGAATGCCGCCCAAGAAAATACTCATGCTTGAACTCCGTTTGACCTGCTTAATAAGGACAGTGGGGAACGCATCGAAACGAGTCGTGCGTCGCCAGCCACTCAGTTCATGTAGGCGCCACCGTTGATATCCAGCGTAGTGCCTGTCACATAAGAGCTGAGGTCACTGGCGAGAAACAGGCAACCGTTCGCAATCTCATGGGGTCTGCCCGCACGCCGCAAAGGCCAATCATGGGCGGATTCGTCCTTGCTTTCATCAGAGCGGCCTGTTCGCGAGAAATCGGTCGTGATGAGGCCCGGCGCAATAGCATTGACTCTGATGCCACTGGGTCCAAACTCTTTTGCCATGGCACGGGTCATCCCCAGTACGCCTGCCTTTGCACCGCAGTAGTGCGCACCCCCGAAGATGCCACCGCCGTTCTGTGCCGACAGGGACGAAATGCAGATGATGCTGCCTGAGGTTTTAGCCAGCATCACCGGTAGAACCGCCTTCGACAGGAAAAATACGCCCCTGAGATTGACACCGGTGACGCGATCAAAATCAGCTTCGGATATGTCGTTGAAGCTCGCTTTCTGCGTAATGGCTGCATTGTTCACCAACACATCGATTCTGCCGGACGACCATTGCGCGATCTGACTCACGGCATATTGGCACTCCTCTATGCTGCTGACATCACAGCGCAAGGCAATGACTTTCGATGGATCGGGATCGATGTCCCTGGCCGCATCCCAAGCAAGGTTTTCGTCCAGGTCCAGGATGGCCACCCGCGCGCCATGCTCGACAAATAGTCGGGCCGTCGCTTTGCCAATGCCTTTCGGATGGGCGCCGCCTGATATGACGGCCACTTTGTTCTCAAGTAATTTCATGTTCACCTCAACCACAGAAGATCTCTTAGACGGAGGCGGGCGCGCACGCACCCATCCGTCTGCCCGCATTGACGCTGCGGGCGAATCTATTGCGGCTCTATGCCAGCTTCCACGGCGATTGCTTTCCAGGCCACGATATCCGCAGCGTTGGCCTTTTCATGTTCGGGACCGGGAATGTAGTGAGCGGTGATGCCCAGCCCCAGCAGTTTTTGAACAATCTCTGGTTCTTGGAGCGTTGTTTGCAGCAAGGAAGAAAGCTTCTCGACGATGGGCTTGGGTGTACCCGCTGGCACATACATTCCCCAATTCAACTCCCGGTCGAAGTCGATTCCTTGTTCTGTGTAGCTCGGCACATCGGGTGTGCTGGGCGAGCGGCGCGTACAGACAGCCAGGCCTTTTACTTTCCCGTCACGTACGAAGGGCGTAGCCGTGGCCATATCAAGAAAGCCGACAGCGATATGCCCGCCCATGACATCGGTCACGACTTGGGTCGTACCCTTGTAAGGCACATGTTGCAGCTTGACCTTACCTTTCTGAACCAGCACTTCACCGCAGAAATGTCCGGTTGACCCGATCCCCCAGCTAGCATATTGAATGGGCTCAGCCTTGGAATCGGCCAGTGCTTTCAACTCAGCCAGATTATTGGCGGGGAAGTCGGGGGCAACCACCGCAATGATGGCGGATGAGCCAATCGCGCCAATAGATGTGAAGTCTTTGATTGGATCGTACGGAAGGTTTTTGTAGACGGCCGGCGCCAGGATATGTGTTGTCATCCCGCCGATTGTGATCGTGTATCCGTCCGGGGCAGCCCTTGCAACCGTATGAATTCCTATCGTTCCGCCAGCACCAGGCTTGTTCTCCACAATTACTGGCTGCTTGAGCTCTTCAGAAAAACGGTGGGCAAGGATGCGGCCCAAAGTGTCTCCACCGCCGCCGGCCGAAAATGGCAACAGCAGACGTATAGGTTTTGAGGGGTATTCATCTGCCTGGGCAACCGGCGCGATGAAGAGTGCTGCGATAAGTGCTGCCGAGAACACGCATTTCATTTGGAATCTCCTCCATATAGCGTTTTTGGTCTCCCTGTTCAGTCTGCGTAAGGCATCAGGCTGAAAGGGAGCCTTTCTTTTGGCGGGCGAGGGGCCGTGTAGCGAATGACGGCGGGCACGCAGCTCTCGTCCAAACTTCAAACTTGCGTGGACTTACATCAAACCTAGCGAACGCAGCTTGGCGTCCTGGCAGGAGTAGGGCCGCTCACAAATGATCTTGTCGGAATCAGGTGCGAATTCAAATGACGCCGCCATGCGTACGCGGAACGTACGGTTCGTAGGGTCGTAGGTTTTGCCATTCACCGTGAAGACCCCTTTGTGAGTGCCTTGCAACCAGAACTCCACCAGAACGGTATTGGTGTCGGCCGCCGCGGCAACGGCAATGATTTCGTTCTTCAGGTCGGGGAAAGCGTCACGAGAGGAATGGAAGTAGCCCATGACCTCTTCCTTGCCATCGAAGACGGCGCCGTTTGCGTGCATCTCGTAGCGAGGGTGTTCGAACGTGTCGAGAACTTTGTCCCATTCCTGCACGCACTCAAGCGCCATATGGTCCCTCACGGTCTGGATGCGTGCTGCTTGTAGATTGGCTGACATGGCGTTTTATCTTGTGTAGGTTCTAAGAAATAGGGCGTTGCGGCAGAGAGTCGAAATGGCGTCAGCCGAGACGATTTCCGCACATAAAGGGAAACGATTCCACTTATTTTCCAAATAAAATCCACATTCTGAAACTAGGGAATACGTGTAATTAATTGGAATTACAGCGGGAACCCTCAACCTAAGCGGCGCTTTTGATCAGAAGTAAGTTCTTTCCGAAGGAATCAATTCTAAGACGAGTCATAACGTTTCCACAACTGGTTTTTACGCTAGATGAAAAGGACATCCGTATGCCGCGCGTGCACTCGACCCGCGTGCTTCACGCGTGGCGCAAACCTCCCGTAAAGATCCAGGTGCGGTGTCACTCGTATTGAAAGGTCAATTAATCACGACGGGCTGCCTGATTGCGCGCCGACGGAGGAAGTCGCGATGTATGCCGACACCGTTATGCCACCGGACAAAGAACAACAGAAAATCCCATCACCGCCCATAACAATTGCGTCGTTGTCGCAGAACCGTACATGCAAAGCCGCTTCTACACTGACTTGCAGGCTGGCAGTCGACCAGCGATCGATCGAGACATCACAAGGGAAAAGGGGAAGTTGTCATGACGCACCGTTACGTTCGCCGCGTTTGCGCGGCATTGTTTTGCGCCACGGCGTTGATGTCGGGCGCGCACGCCCAGCAGACGCTTAAAGGACCTATTCGGATCGTGGTCGGTTATCCACCCGGTGGCGCAGCCGATGCCGTAGCGCGTGTTTACGCCGATAAATTGCGCGAGGCATTACAGCTTTCTGTCGTGGTGGAGAACCGGCCGGGCGCGGGAGGGCAGATTGCAGCGCAGACTTTTCTGTCCGCGCCCAAAGACGGTTCCATGCTGCTGGTGGCGAATAGCCACATGATGTCAACCTTGCCGCTGACCATTCCGTCAGTGAAATACGATCCGGTGAACGATTTTGCACCCATCGGGAAAATGGCTGGCTTTGAGCACGTGTTAGCGGTAGGGCAAGGCGTTGCCGCCAAGAGCCTTGACGACTACATCGGCATGGTCAGGAAGGATGCAAATGCGGGCATGTTCGGTATTCCTGCACCGGGTAGCGCGCCGCAGTTCATCGGGTACACCCTGGCGCAGAAAAACAATGTGCCGCTCGTGCCGGTACCCTACAAAGGCGGTGCGCCCCTGGTTGCAGATTTACTGGGCGGGCATGTCACTGCGGGTATTGACGCGCTGGGTGGCATGGTGGAACAGCACCGTGCTGGTCGCTTGAGGATTCTGGCGGTTACCGGCCCGCGTCGCATGGAGGCCTTGCCCGACGTACCGACCTTTACAGAATTAGGCTATCCCTCGCTGGATACCTCCGGCTGGGTAGGCCTGTTTGCGCCGCGTGGTACGGATCGCGCCATCATTGATCATGTCAATCAAGCCCTGCGCGCCATTTCATCGAAACCGGAAATCCAGGCTGCTCTCCTACCGATTGGTTTTGTGCCTGCCAGCAGCACACCAGAAGGGTTGCAAGAGGCTGTCGCACAGGATCTGGCGGTTTGGGGCCCCATCATCAAGGCCTCGGGCTACCAGGCGCAATAGGAAGACGTACGCATGTTTGAAACTTTGGAAACGAAGCACTATTTCGCACCTGACTACGCTGCCGCCCGTGAGAAATTCCTGGCAGCCTGCCGTGTGTGCGACTTGGCCGTCGAGTCATGGCAGCACCCCTTGAACGGGCCAGACGGGGCGCCGCTCTATACGGATGTGACCCGTATTGGCCCGATGTCCGCACGCCATGTCCTGGTCTTGAGCTCTGGCGTGCATGGCCCGGAACTGATGGCGGGTTCGGGTTGTCAGGTTGGCTGGTTGTTGCGCTCAGGAGGCACGGTTCTGCCAGCGGATACTGCGGTTGTGCTGGTCCACGCGATTAACCCCTGGGGCGCTGCCCATTTGCGGCGCTACACAGATGGCAATGTGGATCTTTGCCGAAATTACGTGAATTTCGGCGACGTACAAGGTTGCGCGCAAGGGTATGAGGCATTGCACGACGCCGTGACGGTGGACCCTCATGATGCGCAGGCGCTCAGCACGGCCGACGCCGTGCTGGCGCAGTTCCAACGAGAGCATGGCACGCCCGCGTTATACGCGGCGCTGATGGCGGGCCAGTATCACTATCCCGATGGCATCGGCTATGGCGGTGCGCGTCCCGATTGGTCACGCATCACTATGGAGCGCATCTTGCGCGCCCATGCCGGTGTGGCAGAGCGGGTGAATCTGGTCGATTACCACACGGGTTTGGGCGCTTACTCATACGGCTGCGTGGTGGCGCTTCAAAGTGGCGAAGCATTGGAACGTGTCCGGCGCGTCTTTGGTGAATGGGTTCTGGCCCCCTTGTCCACCACTCGGATTGAAGACAAAGTGCCGGTCACCGGGCACACGACGCCAGGTTATGAGCAGGCCCTGCCGCAGGCACGGGTGATGGCGTTGGTGCTGGAATATGGCACGTATTCGCAGGAGCAGATGCTGGCCTTGCTCCTGGCCGATCATCGCCAGACCTTTGCAGGGTTACGCTCGGGTGATTCCGAATCAGAGGCCCGCCAGGGCTTGTTGCGATTCTTTTATCCGGATGACCCGCGTTGGAAACGGGCCGTGTTCGAGCGCTCACAACAGGTCATCACTCAGGCCATGGCCGAGCTGCTGCAGGATTGACGGCAGTGCGTGCATTCACGAGAGGTTCAAAACCTCCCGCGAATGGCGTTCAGGCCAGCGCCTGCTCACCACGTGCGAGCAGCCTGCCGAACGTGGTGCTATCAATATTGGCGCCGCAAATAATGATTCCGACGCGCTTACCTTTCAGGCGCTCACGCAGTGGCCCCAATACGGCGGCCAGTGCGGTGGCGCCGGCGGGTTCGACGGCGAGCTTGCCATCTAGAAACTGCACGGCCATGGCGCGGCAAATCTCATCGTCGCTGACGGTGACCAGATCGTCCAGGTGTTCGCGGCACAAGCCATACGCTACCGGCAATGTCATCGGCGGAGCCAGACTGTCTGCAATGGTGCTGGGAGGATGGGGCATGCGCATAGGCTCGCCGTTGGCAAAACTCATGTTCATGACATTGGCGCCTTCGGGCTCCACGCCATAGACCTGGCAGTGGGGCAGAACGGCTTTGATGGCAGCAGAAACACCGCTTGCCAGACCGCCGCCGCCAATTGCCACGACAACGGCGTCCAGTTCAGGGGCTTGCGCCGCTAATTCCAAACCGAGTGTGGCGGTACCCAGAGAGGTGTAAATGCCTTCAAACGGGTGGATCATGGCACGACCTTCCTCGGCCACGATGCGTTCCATCTCTGCGAACGCGGCGGCACCAGCGGCAGCCAGCACGATGTCTGCGCCATAGCTGCGCGCGACGGCCAGGCGTTGGGGGTTTGCGTTGTCCTGCACCACCACTTTGGCGCTGACGCCGATGGCTTTGGCCGCAAAGGCGGCCGCGATGGCATGGTTGCCTGCACTCACGGCGGTGATTCCGCGCTTGCGTTGGTCAGGCGTCAATTGCATCGCCACGTTCAGGGCACCACGCGCCTTGAACGTGCCCGTCTTTTGGAACAGCTCCAGCTTCATCAGCACGTGCGTCGACGGGTCAAGCAAGCGGTCGAGGGTGGGGCCGCCAAGGGGAGCAACCGGTGTCGTGAAAATGTGAGGAGCCAACGCGACAGCAGTGCTGCGCATGGCTTCCAGGGTCAGGGTCTGGCTCATAGGGTTTGGTCTTTGGGCAAGGAAAGGGGAAGGGCAGGGTATGGATCGATCCCGGCCTGAGAAAGCAGGGCCACGGCCTCAATTTCAACTAGCGCGCCAGACACCATCAAGTCTGCACGCAGTGTGGAACGGCTGGGCGGCGTACGTGTGCCTAAGGCATCGGCATAGGCGGCGTTGAAGGCCACGAAGTCATCGGTGTGCGTGAGCCAGACGGTAGTCTTGACCAGATCATCGAGGGATAGACCGACTGACCCAAGCGCGATGTCGATATTGCGCATGCACTGATGCGTCTGCTCGGTCACGCCGCCGGCTACCAGGGTGAATCCGGTGCCGAATGCCATTTGTCCGGACACAAAAACAAATGAGCCCGCTACGCGCACCGGTGAAAAGTGCGGGGTCAGGGGCGCGTTGCTGAGGGGGGCCGTGCCAGGTTGCGTCAATGTCATGGGGCGTCGTAATAGCAATGCGGGCCGGGATGACCTGCGGCGCGTGAAGTCTTGGAGAATTCTCATGATGCACACGCCGTGCCTATCGCGCTTTTGCGCAGACATCGATTTGCTTATGCGTCATGCGCGCCGTTTATGGGTCTTATCGTCCTGGGCGCATTGCGCTGGGGAGCATGCCGTAATGGCGTTTGAACGCGGTCGTGAAGTTTCCCGGGTGCTGATACCCCATTTCGAACGCAACCTGAGTGACCGAAAGCCCTTCATTGATGAGCAGTCTGCGCGCGCGTTCCATACGCGCGCGCTCCAGATAATCGCTAATGGTGGTGCCGTGCACCGCCTTGAAAATGCGCATCAACTTGGCCTGATGTGTGCCAACTTCCCGAGCCAACTGCGCCAGGCTGGGGGGCTGCCCGAGCGCAGCATCAAGCATTTCGCGTGCGTGCAGGGCAATACGCCGATCGTGAGGGCGCAAGCTCGGGCTGACAGGAGGCATCGCTTCGGCACAGACGTGGTGAAAAAAGCGCCCCAGAATCTCTAGCGCACGGGCCTCAATCAGCATGATTTCCGACGAGCCGCCCAAGAAATCGTCAAGAATGGCGCTGCCCGCGCGCCGCATGTCCCATTGCAGAGGCAGGTCAATACCGTAGAACTTGTCTTCGAGCCCCGCCAGAAAGCGGGCAATCGGGGTGGGGGTGGGGCGCAATTGCTCCAACCCAAACTCTTCGTTCAAAAATTCTGCGGTGCAGGCTACGGTGACCGAGCGTTCTGAAATGTTTGCGTCAAAACGTTCGATCTTTGGTTCGCCGCGCGGATGGATCAGGGCAGAACAGGTGGCAATATCCACGGCCTGACCACAATGGCTGCCAATTCCCACACGGCTGGCGCCTGCCAGGCGTGTGTGAACTTTAATGACGCCACCACCCGTAATGGTCTCCGTGGACGGCGCTGCATGCACAAGGTGCGAGGCACTGACCGACATGCCTGATCCCACATGGAGGTACGCGCGCTCGCCGGTCACGCCCGATAAAGGCGACCGAGCTCGCATGATGCGGCGCTTGCCAAATACCTGGTCCTGAACGATGTCGTAACCGGCGGGCGGGGCCCCAGCGACGGCTGGCTGGGTGTCGGCGCGGGCAGTGGCATGCATGCAAATCTCTCCTGGTTAAGACAAGGTAGCACAACCTGCCTTACCTGATAGCGTGCTTTGCATCGCAAAAAAATGACATTGCATCCATGCCGATCAACGGTTTTTTTGCCCGAGACATCCCTCCCTCAGAGCCTTAGCCTGCCCTCGGAAAGTCCGAAGGTTGGTATCGGCCCAACTCGTGCAGCAAACGTGTCCAGGCATCAAGACCTTCGCCGATCGATCCCGTTCGAAAGAACTCGTTAGGGGCATGCACATCCTCGTCTGGCAGGTTAAAGCCAAACATGAGCGTATCGATTCCTAGCATTTCCTTGAAGATCGACGTGATGGGCACGCTCGCACCCAGCCGGACATGGATGGGTTTGCGATCGAATTTTTTCTCCAACACGGTCTCCGCCGCCGCCACAAGCGGGTGGCCCAAGGGCAGGGTGGCGGCGGGCGAACCATCGTTCATGGCCACGGTTTCCAACTCGCAATCCGCAGGGCATGCGCGCTGTAAGTGCGCAAGCACGGCGCGGATGACCTGCGCCGGGTCTTGTCCTTCGACAATCCGGACGGTGAGCTTTGCTGAGGCCTCGCAGGCAATGATGGTTTTCACACCAATACCGGTATAGCCGCCCCACATGCCGTTGATATCGAGCGCAGGGCGAAGTGTAATTCGCTCTCTGGCGCTATAGCCATCTTCACCATGTGAGCTAGCCGCCACATCGGAGAAGAAAGCCGCCTCGTCATACGGAAAGGCAGCCGTATCCTGCCGTTGCTTGAGCGAGGGCGGGGCTGCACCGTCATAAAAACCTTCGACCACCACATTGCCTGCCCGATCATGCAGCGTGGTGATAAGCGTCGCCATTTCATGCAGCGCATTGCGAACCGCACCGCCGTATCGCCCGGAGTGCAGGTCTTTGACGGCAGTTCGCAGCTTGACCTCTAACGCGGCATTGCCACGAGCGCCGGTGTTAATGGTGGGGACAACTGCGCTCGCTCGCCCACCGTCAGCGGACAATACGGCATCGGCTTCCAATAAGTTGCGATGACGCTCAATGACGGTGCGCAGCGTCGGGCTACCAGTCTCTTCTTCTCCCTCAAGGAATACCTTGATATTCACTGGGCATGTTTGAAGGGTCGATAAATACGCAAAGATGACTTCCAGCGCGATCGCGGTCGAGGCTTTTACGTCTGACGATCCGCGCGCATAAATTCTGTCACCGACTACCGTAGGCTCAAAGGGAGGCGTGCGCCATAGATCAATGGGGTCCGCAGGCTGAACGTCATAGTGGCCATAGATCAACAACGTGGGTTTGCCGGGGGCCCCATTCCACTCGCCATAGACCGCTGGCTCGCCACCGCCGTCCAGTAGTTGAACGGCCTGCATACCTTGGTTGCGCAACCGCTCACACAGAAAGCGCCGTGCGCTGTCCATGCCCTCTTTGAAAGCGGGATCGGCGCTGACACTCGGTATGCGCAGAAATTCAAAAAGCCATTGCTCTATTGGTGCCTGGCTGGCATTGAGGTGTGCAAGAACGGGCTGGATCACTTCAGACATCGGGGAATTCCTTCATCATTTGACGGTCAGGGGCGTGCACAACAGGCGCTACTCGATTTGAAAACCGCTGTTCTTCACCAATGCGCTCAGGTTTACGATTTCCGCTTTGTAGAACGCCTCGCTTTCTGCCAAGGTTTGAGGTTCAAACATGATTTTTCCCTGGGCCTCAAGCGTCTTGCGCACAGCGGGGTCCTGCAGCGAGGCCTCGACGGCGTCGTGCAACTTCTGGATCACTGACGCAGGCGTGCCCTTTTTGACCAGGAAACCCGTCCAGATGCTGTAGTTGAAGGATTTCAATTCAGCGCTTTCGTCGACGCTGGGGACATCGGGGAGCGCCCGGAGCCGCTGTTCGTTCAAGGTGCCGATAATCTTCAAGCGATTGTCGCGTCGCAGGTCGTGATAATTAGCCTGGAAAGGCACGATGGCGAAATCGATCTGACCGCCGACCAGATCCGTAATCATGGGGGCTCCCCCTCGATACGGAACGTGGGTCAGCTTGACGCCGGTCTTCTTGGACATTGACTCAGTAATCAGGTGGATCATCGAGCCAGGGCCGCCCGAGCCATAGGTAAGCGGAACACTACTCTTACGGGCCAGCGCCACCAACTCATCAACATTGCTAACGCCCAAGTCAGCTCTGGTCAGCACGACATAGGGTGACGTTGCGGCGGGCGCCACAAATTGGAAATCTTCGGGCTTGTACGCGACGGCCTTATTAGTCAGCCCAGCCAGGATCAACTCATTAGGTGAACCTTGAAACAGGTAATAGCCGTCCGCTTTCGCGGTCAAGACACGGTTGGCACCGATGGCGCCATTTGCTCCGCCCAGGTTCTCGACGATGACCTGACCGCCAAGCGCCTGCGAAATGGGACCTTGCACGGCGCGCGCCGTAATATCGCTGGCGGCTCCTGCCGGATAGGGAACCATTAAGGACACTGGACGCGCTGGATAACTCTCGGCAAATGCGGCGACATTGACACTCGACGCGGCCATCGCCGCTAACGCAAACAAGATGACTTTTTTCATGTTTTTCCCCTGTGCTTGAAGTGTTCGGTAGCCATGCTAGAAGGGGCTTGGTAATCCTGTCCAACAGATTGATTGGATGATTACAATGCGTTTTATGCATAATCATCAGGGTGCCCGGCTCGTATGAATATCTCGCAACTCTCCCATTTGGTCGCACTTCTCGAAGCCGGTTCGTTTACGCGGGCTGCAGAGGCCTCCCATCTTTCTCAATCTGCGTTCAGCCGAAGCATTCAACTGCTGGAAGGCGAATTAGGCGCGCCGCTGATAGACCGGATTGGCAAGCGTAACGAAGCCACGCTGCTCGGCACCTCGGTGGCGACCAGAGCCCGACGCGTGTTGCTTGAGGTTGAAGAAATCAAACGCGAGGCAGAGATGCTTGCCCGCGGTGAAGGCGGAACGGTGAAATTGGGATTAGGCGCGGCACCCAGCGCACTGTTCAGCGTGCCGCTGATGCAGCACCTGCTCAGTGAATACCCCAGATTACGAGCGAAGCTGTCGCGTGGCCCGACGGAGTCCATGCTGCTGAGTTTGCGCGAGCGCGCACTGGACGCACTCATCGTGCATGTCCGGACCTTGGACAATGACGATGATCTGGAGGTACGCCTGATGCCAGGTCTGGTCTCAGGCTTTGTGTGCCGTCCCGGGCACCCGCTGCTCTCCCTGCGCAGCCCCCAGCTTGCCGACGTCTTGCAGTACCCGCTTGTCTCGACGGGTCTGAGTTCGGACGTCAAGCGCCGGGTTGCCGATGCGATGAAGGATAAAGCCAGTGGATTTGAGCTACATCTGGAATGCGGAGACATTGCGTACTTGCTAGATATTGTTGAGCACTCTGACGCCGTGTTTCTAGGTGTTCTGGCCACGGCCTTATCCCAGACCGAGGCTGGCCGCCTTGTTGAGCTGCCGGCGTCGCAGGATTTTCCTGTCGACGCCGCTTTCGCTTTTGTCACCCTGAGGGGCCGCAGCGAAAGCCCTGCGATGCGCATCGCTCGTCAGTTCTGCTTCGAGTCGCTTCAATCGGTTCAACAGACCCACCTCTCGGCGTGAGTAAATAGATCGCGCTACAGTCATCACCGGCATTTGATCTCGCCCGCGAGCACACCATAAGCAGTAGCCTAGCGGTCAGGGCGGCCCGCTTTCTTTCCAACGGGCGGCTACGCGTCGTGCAGCTATCAGTCAGGAGATGACCATGTTCAAGCAATCGCTTCTCGCCGCCGGAATTCTGGCACTTGCGCCCCAACTGGTGTGGGCTCATGCACACTTTGATCACTCTGTGCCGGCCAAGGACGCGGTTGTTCAGACCGCGCCATCCACGCTGAGTGTGACCGTGACCGAAGGACTGGAGCCGGCATTCTCCTCACTGACACTGGTCGACGCGGCGGGCAAGACAGTGCCCACCGGAAAGTCGGCTCTCGCACCAAATGACAACAAAACCATGGTTCTGCCTATCGGCAAGGATCTGCCCGCGGGCGCTTACACCGTGAAATGGCAGGCACTGTCCAAAGACGGACATAAGACCCAAGGTACCTGGTCCTTTACCATCAAACCCTGAGCATGCTGTTTGTCGCCTTCGCGAGTTGTCGATACCTGAGCTACTCCGCATCGTTCCTGCTTTTCGGTGCGAGTGTCATGTTGGCACTAAGCGGTTCGCACAGCTTGAGCCTCGCGGCGCAAACTGCCTTCCGTACACCTCTGCGCATCGCCGCGGCCCTCGGAGCAATCGCCACGTTGTGTTTGTTGCCGCTGCAAACGGCCACCATTGCGGATGACTGGCTTGCCATGATGGATCCGGACATGCTGATCACAGTGGCAGTTCAAACGCGCTATGGCCAGGCCTGGTGTCTGCGCATGCTGACAGCGATCCTGGTGCTGTGCGTATTCCTGCGTGCCCGGCCTGGTCAGGCAAGGCTGCGTGCGATGGTGGCTGGGGTTGCGCTGCTGCCACTCAGTCTCAGCGGGCACGCGGCGATGGAGGAGGGCTGGACAGAGCTTGCACATACCGCAAGCGATTTTGTGCACTGTCTGGCTGCGGGCTTCTGGCTCGGATCACTCCCCGTCTTCCTGTATTTTTTGAAGACGTGGCAAGAGCCCACGCAAAGGCAGAAGGCCGCCGGTGCCTTGATACGTTTTTCCACGGCTGGCCATATTGCAGTAGCAGCGCTACTACTGAGCGGAGTCGCCAATGCGGTGATGATCCTTCAACCGGTGGGACTCGATCTCGCTTCCAGCTATCAACGATTGCTCCTCGTCAAGATTGTGCTTGCGCTGGCGATGGTCTGCCTGGCGCTCATCAACCGCTATCGCTGGATTCCTCGCATCCGTAAGACTGGCGAGTTGGCGCTGCGGCATATCCGTCGTAACACCCTTGTTGAGCTGGCGACAGGCGCTGCCATTTTGTTGCTCGTGAGCTTTCTCGGACTAATGCCACCCTGATCGAAATGACGACGTGCCACCCTACACCTGTCACGCAATGAAACACCCCGCATGGGTAACGCCATATATTGTTTGCAATGTTGTGTCGGCGGACGTAGATCAATAATTAAACGCAAACAGGCACAGCATCCTTGTTGACGAACACTCATTCGTGGAAGGGAGGGGCAAGATGATTTCATTCAAACGCGGTATGGCTACCTGGGTAGCTGGTGGCGCATTGGCGTTGCTGGCAGGGTGCGCCACACAATCCAACAAACAAGCCACATTGGACACCCCGGGGCTGACGGCACCCGTTGAGATTCTGCGCGACAAGCACGGTGTGTCGCATATTTACGCCAAAAACGAGCGCGACTTGTTCTTCGCGCAGGGTTACAACGCGGCGCGTGATCGGCTGTGGCAATTGGATCAATGGCGACGTCAAGGTGAAGGCAAGATGGCTGAGCAGTTTGGCCCGCGCTTCGTCGAGCAGGATCGCGCCGCACGCTTGTTCCGCTATCGCGGCAACATGGATGCCGAGTTCGCCAGCTACCACCCGCAGGGCAAAGCCATCCTCACCGCATTTGCCGACGGCATCAATGCCTACGTGAATTGGGTCAAGGCCCATCCTGACCAGATGCCGCCCGAGTTCAAGCTGACAGGCACCGAACCAGGTTACTGGAGCCCTGAAACCTCACTGATCCGAATCTATGGTCTGACCCGTAACGTCAGCAGTGAAGTCAAATTGGCGCAGCAAATCGCCGCACTAGGCGTGAATACCGTGCAGGACCTGAGTGTCTTCGAGCCTCCCATCGCACTACAAGTGCCGGCCGGCTTGAACGTGAACCAGATCAAGGGGCCTATCCTGGCCAACTACACGCTGGCACGCGATGGTCAGAAATTTACAGCTCAGGATTTTCCTAATAGTCCACTTGGGATGGCCGAGCGCGAGAAGCTGGCCGAACGCCTGTCGGCTGTGCAACTGGCGTCGATGGACCCGTCGTTCGACCCCATGGCGCCGCGCTATGAGAGCAACAACTGGACGATTGGCGGTGAGCACACCGCAACGGGAAAACCGATTCTTGCAGGCGACCCGCACCGTTCCATCACGATGCCCTCGCTGCGGTACATGGTGCACCTGAATGCGCCGGGCTGGAACGTGATCGGCGCAGGCGAACCGGCGCTGCCCGGCGTGTCCATGGGCCACAATGATCGCATTGCGTTCGGGCTGACAATCTTCGCCTTCGGTGACGAAGAAGACCTGTACGTCTACGACACCAACCCGGCGAATCCCAATGAATACCGATACCGCGGGGGCTGGGAGAAGATGACGTCGGTGGACGAAAACATCGGCGTACGCGGACAATCCGAAGCGCGGCGGCAACTGAAATTCACTCGGCATGGTCCCGTGCTGTATGAAGACCCCACGACTCACAAGGCATACGCATTGCGTGCCGCCTACCTGGAGTTTCCTGGCACCGCGTCGTATCTCGCCAGCCTGCGGCTGAATCAGGCGCAGAACTGGCCGGAGTTCGTCGCTGGCATGGAGCGCCATTTCACGCCCAGCGAAAACATGGTCTATGCGGACGTAGATGGCAACATCGGCTGGTTTGGCGGCAGCATCGCACCAATACGCCCCCGCAAAGATTGGTCTGGCATGTTGCCGGTGCCAGGCAATGGCGACTTTGAATGGAACGGCTACCTGGCCGGTAGCGCATTGCCCAGGGCCTCCAATCCCCCGGAAGGCTATATCGCCACAGCCAATGAGTACAACTTGCCTGCGAACTTTCCCTACAAGGACATGTCCGGTCGCTCGTGGGCCGAGCCATACCGGGTGCAGCGCATTCGCGAGGTCTTGGCCGATTCGCGTGGCTTGACGGTGAAGAGCTCGCAGGACTTGCAGTACGACAATCTGTCGATCCCTGCGCGCACCTTGATGAGCATGGTGCAACCGCTCAAGGCAAACGATGCCGACACGGAAGCCGGCCTGCGCCTGCTGAAGGACTGGGATTCTCGGGTGAACACTGACTCAAAAGCCGCGACGGTCTACGAGTTCATGCTGCCTGAGGTCGTGAAACGCGTGTCGGACCTGTATGTGCCGGCGAACGGTCGTGCGGCGTTCGGCGAGCTTGCCTTGCCCAAGGTGTTTGCCAAGCTGGCTGTGCCGGACAACGCTTTCGGGCCGCGTCCACAAGAGGGCCGTGATGCCTTGCTGTTAGCCGCGTTGGGTGACGGCATGAAGAACTTGAAGGCCAAGCTCGGGCCAGACAGCGCCAAGTGGGCATGGGGCAATCTGCATCACATCCAGTTCGACCACAGCCTGGCACCACTGCTGTCGGCCGAGACGGCACAGTCTTTCGGAACGCCTCGGTATCCCGTCGGGGGGGACAACGACACCGTGCACCGTGGTACGTTCCGCAAGACGGACTTCCGTCAGATCAGCGGCTCGTCGTATCGCCAAGTGATTGATGTGGCCAACTGGGACAACTCTATGGTGCAGAACGTGCCAGGGCAGTCCGCCAACCCCAGCAGCCCGCACTACAAAGACTTGCTGAAGGGCTGGGCAACGGGCGAATATTTCCCCATGGCATTTACACGCGCCAAGGTGGAAACCGAGTTGGGCGATAAGCTGACACTGCGGCCCGCGACGAAGTAGCCACGTCACTACGCCGCCTGATTGACGGCGCACCCAAAACGCCCGCGACCTCTCCATGGTGTCGCGGGCGTTATTGCCTGACCGGGCAGTTGCCATCGTCGGCGTTCTGCATTCGTGTAAAATTTCGAGCTTGCTGCATCTGCAAAGGATGCACGTCGCTACGTTAGCGACTCAATTGGACCCGGCTTGCCGGGTGGCTCGGCCGGGCGCCTATCCCTCGGACAATTCCAAGCGAATTAGGGCTCGCCCCGAGACCGACTGCACACAATCACTTGGTGCGTATGCCCCGCTTGCTAACTTCAGGTTAGCCAATCAATGTCTTTTCTCTCCACGTTTCGTCGCGAATGGATGCTCAATCCTCGCGCGGATATTCTTGCGGGCATCGTTGTCGCACTGGCACTTATCCCCGAAGCCATCGGCTTTTCCATCATCGCAGGCGTTGATCCCAGAGTAGGGCTGTACGCCTCCTTCTCCATTGCGGTCATCATCGCTTTTGTTGGCGGGCGACCAGGCATGATCTCGGCGGCTACGGCGGCCGTCGCGGTGCTTGTCGGACCTTTAGTCAAAGAGTACGGCGTTGACTATCTTTTTGCCGCCACCATCTTGATGGGCATTTTTCAGGTGCTCGCCGGATTCCTTCGGCTCGATCTGCTGATGCAATATGTGTCTCGGTCTGTCGTCACAGGATTCGTGAATGCACTTGCGATCCTGATCTTTATCGCGCAGCTGCCTCAACTTATCAATGTCACTTGGCTAACCTATGTCATGGTTGCGGGCGGTCTGGCGATCATCTATTTGTTTCCTCGCTTGACCAAGGCGGTGCCATCACCATTGATTGCGATCGTCGTACTCACGATTATCTCGATCTTTGGAGGCCTTCATGTCAACACGGTCGGTGACATGGGGCATTTGCCATCGTCGCTGCCAGCTTTCCTGATTCCGAACGTTCCTTTCAACCTCGATACGCTGCGAATTATTTTTCCCTACTCACTGACCATGGCGGCTGTCGGCTTGCTGGAGTCCATGATGACCGCACAAATCGTGGACGATATGACTGACACGCCCAGCAACAAGCGACGGGAGTGCAAAGGGCAGGGTATCGCCAATTTCGTGACCGGATTTTTTGGCGGCATGGGCGGCTGCGCCATGATTGGCCAGTCCGTTATCAACGTAAGGTCGGGCGGGTCTACGCGACTGTCCACATTTGTCGCGGGATCATTCCTGCTTTTCCTCATTGTGGTATTGGGGCCACTGGTTGCGAAGATTCCAATGCCTGCGCTGGTTGCCGTCATGATCATGGTTTCCATCGGCACATTTAGCTGGGGATCTATTCGCAATCTTCGATCACATCCGTGGCAATCGTCGCTAGTCATGATCGCGACGGTAGTGGTCGTGGTCTGGACACACGACCTGGCGAGAGGCGTATTAACAGGTGTGATTCTCAGTGGCTTGTTCTTCGCTCACAAAGTGAAGCGATCGTTCTCCGTCAGTTCGCAGTTGTCATCGGATGGCCGCAGTCGCCGGTATTTCTACGCCGGGCAAGTGTTCTTCGCGTCTACCGAAAAATTCTCTGAAGCCGTTGATTTCAAAGAAGACGTCGACCATGTCGTGCTCGACGTGAGCGCTGCGCATTTCTGGGACATCTCTGCCGTCGCTGCGCTGGACAACGTCGTGAGCAAGCTGCGACGTGAGGGCACAACGATGGACGTAGTTGGACTGAACGAGGCAAGCGCGACCATGATCGGCCGATTTGCGACGCACGACAAACCGGCTGCCAACACCCGATCGACAGCTCACTGAGACGGGGAGAACGCAGGGCCGTGAAGCCTGTGCTTTCGGCCGTGATCCTCGTGCATCCCGCGCGTTCATGAGGAACGTGCGGGGCTAATGGCCAGATGATCGAACTATTTCAGCGCTATGTAAGAGAGGGATTTCTGCGCTTTGCGGCATATTAGCAACAAAATTGGCGCCTATTTACGTGCGAATGAATCCTATTTATACTCGTCGCCGAAAGCCGGACATGTTGTTTTGGTTTTGCTGTCATTGACTCTTTCGCTGCTCATGTGCTGCCCAGAGGATGACCACCCATTGTGGCGATGCCTCTTCCAGGCGCTGAGAGAAAGTAAACATGGCGAACGCCACCAAGCAGAATGCACGGGTGTTTTTTCACCCACTTACCAATGTTGCCGCCGCCATTGCGACGGCGCTGGCCAGCATGGTTGGCAACGTTCAAGCCCAGGAGACACCCGCTCAGGCGCCGCCCGTCGAAGCGGGGGAGTTGGCAGCTGTTACGGTGACGGGGAACTGGCTAGCCTCGCCCACTGAAGAAAAATTGCTCGCGCACCCCGGTGCACGAACGGTGATTGACCGACAACGCTTTGAGGAAAGCGGTTCCAGCAGCGTTCGAGATGTGCTGCGGCAGATTCCTGGCGTGCAGGTGCAAGACAGCAATGGCACGGGCGGCAGCGACGTTTCATTGAACGTCGGCGTCCGCGGATTAACGGCCAGACTGTCGCCACGATCCACGATTCTGATGGATGGCGTGCCGATGGCCTATGCACCCTACGGGCAGCCACAGCTTTCTCTCGCGCCCTTGTCCTTGGGCAATCTGGAATCGGTTGACGTGGTTCGCGGTGCGGGCTCAGTTCGCTATGGCCCGCAGAACGTGGGCGGCATCATTAATTTCATCACGCGGCCAATACCGAAAGACTTCGCGGCCAGCTTGAGCGTGGGCTCCGAGATGTACAGCCATGGCGGCAACGTCAAATCCACACCCAGTGCGTTTATTGGCGGCACCAACGAGCAAGGTTTGGGCGGTGCTGTGCTGTATTCGGGCACACACGGCGATGGCTATCGATCCAGCAACGACACGACCGATATCGACGACGTGATCCTGAAAGGCGCATACCGCTTTTCGGCTAACGACAACGTAGCCGTGTCACTGCATCACTTCGAAGGCACCGGCCGCATGCCAGGCGGGTTGACCACGGCACAGTATTCACAAGACCCATTCCAGTCCACCCGACCCTACGACCAGTTCACCGGTCGTCGTACAGATGGATCGCTTAAGTACACCCACAACGACGGCGTCAATAACTTTGAGCTGCTTACCTATTACGTAGACTCATATCGCGGCAGCTACATTGAGCAGGGCGGCAGTGGGGCGTCTGCCAATCTGAACCGTTTGACGTCGGCTCCCCGTAGCTACCATTATTTCGGTGTTGAACCGCGCTACTCCCGTTTATTTGAAACGGGACCGGTCGTACAGGAAGTCACCGTGGGGTATCGCTATCTAAAAGAGAGCAGTTCGGAGGTCGCAGGGCGTACCGCCTACTACAACCCGAATGCAGGCGGTGACGCGTTCGATCTGAACATGTCCACGTATCAAACAAGCCGGGGAGGCACGACGGCGCAAGCCTTCTACATCGATGACCGAATCGACATCGGCAATTGGTCGATCACCCCGGGCATCCGCTTCGAGGACATCAGCAGCTTTAATAACGTGACCAATTTCAGCACGGCAGGCACCGTCACCAGCGCCTTGTCGCCGTCTATTGACTCGCGGGTGACCTTGCCAACGCTGTCGGTGCTCTACCGCGTGGACGATCAATGGTCTGTTTTTGCCAACGCCGGGAAATCGTTTGGGCCTCAGCAATACAGCCAATTGGCATCCACCACTCAAGGCTTGCATCCCGAGACGGCCAATACGTATGAATTTGGCACGCGCTTTGCGGGCCCTGCCTGGAGCGGCGAGTTCACGCTATTCAACATCGACTTCGATAAAGAACTGCAGCTGACCCGCTCCATTGTGGGCGATGGTGTCTGGACCGACCTGGGGGCCACACGCCACCGCGGTCTGGAATCGGCATTGCGCTACGACCTTGGGGATTTGAGCGATAGCTTGCGCGGCCTGTCTGTCTACGCCAGCTACACCTACACCCAGGCCATTTCAAAAGCCGGAGCCTTCGCAGGCCGGGATCTACCGCTTTACTCCCGCCAGGTTGCCTCGATTGGGGCGCGCTATATGGTGGATCGCTGGACCTTCAATGCAGACGTGTTTGCCCAGTCAAAGCAACGTTCACCCGGCTCGCCAGACACCGGCGCCGTCTACGTCACCCAGGAAGATGCGTCGGGGCGTCTGGGCGATATTCCCGGTTTCTCCACGTTGGCCTTACGCGCAGGCTACGACTTCGGCCATGAGATGAATGATTTGAAATTGGCGGTTGGCGTGAAAAACCTGTTTGATCGTCGCTACTTCACACGCTCCACGGACAACAACGGCGGTAAGTACGTAGGACAACCTCGCACGCTTTACCTGCAGGCATCGGTGGCATTTTGAGCGCAAGCACTCTTGAAACCATGTGGCCCGGACGGTCTGCATGAAAGCGTTGCGCACGTTATGGTTGCGGATCCACCGCTGGGTGGCGCTCAGTCTTGGCTGGGTGCTGATATTTGCCGGCGTGAGCGGCGCGGCGCTGCTGATCGCGCCGTCGCTTGACCGGTGGGCGCATCCCGAGCTATTCCGAGCCATATCCGAACCTGCCAGCGACACACCCGCGGTGTCCTTGGCGTCGGTATTGCAGGCCGCCAGGCAAGAATTCGGTCCCAGCTCGAACCTGGTTATCCGACCACCCCGGGCGCCCGACGAAACCATGGAAGTGCGCGTGCGTGGCAGTTGGCGCGGAAGCCTCTATCTGAATCCCGTAACCGGAGCAGAGCAGGGCCGCAGGGGTGAGCGGGAAGGGGCATTGAACATCTTGTTCAAACTGCATAGTTCCCTCTGGCTGGATGCCACGGGGAAGGCCTTGCTTGCCTGGACTGCGCTGGCCTATCTGTTCTTGCTGGCGAGCGGATTGATACTGTGGTGGCCGAAACAATGGGCTCGAGCCTGGAAAATCGACTTACGCAAGGGTGCGATCAGGGCACTCTTTGATTTGCACAGGGTGGGTGGTGCCGTATTTGGCCTATTGATTGCGGTATCCGTGGCCACGGGAGCGTATATGGCCTGGCGGCCCCTCGGTGCCACCGTGACCTGGCTGAGCGGGACGCCGGCGGTGAAAGCGCCCAAACTTGCGCAGACTGCCGGAGAGATAGCTCCGTGGCTACCGCTAGATCAACTGGCAGATATCGCGCAATCGCAGTTCGGGCAGAAGTCGCCCATCGGATACATCGTGATTGCCGGCAAGGCTGACACACCGGTTCGTTTCCGCTTGCGCCTGCCAGACGATCCTCATCCTAACGGCATGAGCTCCGTCTGGCTGAATCCGCACACGGGGGCAGTTCTGGCCGCACAGCGCTGGACGGCCTTAGACCCGGGTGCGCGAGCGATCGCCGTGGTGTTTCCGCTCCACACCGGCGAAATCGGTGGCCTCGTACTGGAAACCGCGCTCGGTATTGGCGGTTTGGCGCTGAGCGGGCTGGGTATCAGCGGAATCTGGCTCTGGTGGCGACGACGCTCAATCAGGCGTGCTGTCGCTGACCACAAAGTACTGGTCAGCCGCTCTGCCAGAAAGGAAGCGTAGCGTGGGTGGAGCGCGCGATTGGCCTAATCATTGAGACAAGGGTGATCGCGCGTAACCCGCGATCTGGATAGCGAGCAATGAGCTGTTGCTGGTCACGAGTCGCGGGTTGCGCGCGGTCTATGGCCGTGTGCTCATGCCGGTCTTCTCGAGCTCCACCCACGCTACACCGGCTTGCATGCTCGCAGTTTGTTGCGTGGGTTGAGCGACTCTTTGCCGACCGCCCATTCTTGCGTTGGAAACAAATGTGTTCTGCACACCGCATGGTTTTTCTATAGAGGAATAGCGTAGATACTGGCCTGTGGAGCAAACGTACAGGAGCATTTCATGCAAGTCTTCATCACCGGCGCGGCCGGCTTTATCGGCGGCTCAGTCGCCGCCCACCTGATCACCACAGGGCATAGCGTGCGCGGCCTGGTTCGGAACCCGACGCAGGCAATCCAGCTCGCTGAGCTGGGCATCGTCCCTGTGCTCGGCACCCTGGATGACGAGGCACTGCTTCGATATGAAGCAACGCAGGCAGACGGCGTCATCAATGCCGCCAGCAGCGATCATCGCGGCGCAGTAGAAGCACTGGTCGCTGGCTTGCGCGACTCGGGCAAGCCCTTGCTACATACCAGTGGTTCCAGCGTGATCGGCGATGATGTTGGCGGCAATATCTTGTCGTCACGGATCTTCGACGAAGAAACGCCGCTTGTGGTGGAGGCCAGCAAGCAGGCACGTCATGCAATCGACCAAATGCTGCTGAAAGCAGCCGCTCGAGGAGTACGAAGCCTTGTCCTGTGCAACAGCATGATCTACGGCGTGGGTGGCGGACTACATGCCGACAGCGTGCAGATTCCGCCACTAGTGCGCCAGGCCAGGCAATCCGGTGTCGTGCGAGTCGTCGGCAGCGGAATAAATCGTTGGTCCAACGTTCATATTGCCGACGTGGTGGAGCTCTATGCGCGGGCACTCGCCCATGCTCCCGCTGGAGCCTTCTATTTTGTGGAGAACGGTGAGGCCTCTTACGCCGAGATTGGCGCGGCGATTGCCCGGCGGCTCGGTCTTGGGCCGGTGCAGTCCTGGTCAGTAGACGAGGCCGCGCCTACCTGGGGTGAAGGCCCGTCGCGCTACTCCTTCGGCTCGAACAGCCGCGTGCGAGCCCGCCGCGCACGCACAGAATTGGCCTGGCAACCCCGGCACACGTCGGTTACGGCTTGGATAGAAAACGAGATGCCATTGCCCTGATTCGTGCTGCAAAGGTAGTGAGTTGTCAGGCTGTCTGCGGCCTGTCGGGCTGCTTGCAACTGAAGTAATAATTCAATTCAAACGCTATTGCGAATAGGTATGAGTTGCATCTTCTGCATATAATTCATCTCTCCATTTTGACCGCCCAAGAGAGTTGTCGTGTCAGCAATAGAATTGAAAATGCAAAGAAAAGCGTCGGTATTGGTGCGCACGCCGCTGGCAATATTGATCGCGACAGGTTTTGGGGCAGGGCAGTCCGCCTGGGCTCAAAATGCAGACTCAAGCACAAACAACGTCGTCCAGCAGTCCGCAGTCACGGTTACGGGAACGGCAAGCGATGACTCGCCGCAGCATCTTCAGACTCCGGTCAATGCCGGCGCACTCGGTAAGCGAAGCCAACTGGAAACGCCGTTTTCAGCCGCGGTCGTCACAAGTGCAGACATCGAATCACGCCAGGTAAATAAATTAGGCGATGTGTTCATGCAAGACGCCTCCGTGACTGACAACGGCGCTGCCAATGGGGCATGGGCCAGCTACCTGACTGTGCGCGGCATGCCCTTGGACTGGCAGAACTCTTATCGCATTGATGGACGGCCATTCATCAGCTATGTCACGACATTGCCGTATGAACAATTCGAGAGCATCGATCTGCTTAAGGGGGCAACGGGCTTCATGTATGGCTTTGGCGCACCAGGCGGCCTGCTGAACTATGTCACCAAAAAGCCCACCGACGAGCCCGTTCGTACGATCACGCTGGGCGTTACGTCAAAAAGCCTGTGGCGCCAAAGCGTAGATCTGGGCGGACGCGCGGGCGACGACGACCGATTTGGCTATCGGATCAACGCCACACACGAAGAAGGCACTACCTACAACGACGGTAATTTGAATCGGACGTCGCTCTCGCTGGCGCTGGACGCACGCTTGAGCGACCGCCTGACCTGGGATTTTCAGACCATCTACCAGGATCGCAAGGCGATTGATCCTGATCCCACCATTTACACCGGATTGATGAAGGGCAATAGCCTGCCGTCTCCCGTGCGCAACGACAATGGCCAGCTCGTGGGCAAAGGGACGTTCGCCGATAATGCCTTCCGCTATTACTCCACGGGCCTGAAGTACGAGATTGCGCCAGACTGGACGCTCAGCACGAATTACAGCCAGTCGTCGACCACCACGCGACGCAACGAGGCCGTGCTGCAAATTACGGATCAGCTTGGCAACTACAAGGACTTTCGCTCCGATTACGGCGAGGCGTATCAATACAACCAGTGGCAGGCCATGTTGCAAGGCCACTTCCAAACCGGCCAATTCAAGCATGACATCGTGGTTGGCACCTCGTGGCAGGCGCAAAAGAACGATTACTCGGGCAATGGCGTGTACCAGCAGATGGGAACGGGGTCTCTGTGGACGCAGAACACCAATACCTATCAAAGTGTTGGCACGATGGGCAGTCTGGGTATGTACCGGGCCGCTGAAATTACCCAGAAAGCCATTTTTGCCAGCGATACCGTGCAACTCTCGGAACGCTGGTCGGTCCTGGGCGGACTGCGCTACACCAACTACGATCAGAAGGGCTTTGACCCGAGCGGTGCCGAAACCTCGGCGTACAAGAAAAGCGGTGTCATGACGCCAACGGTTGCGCTGATGTACAAGCTCGCACCGCAGACCATGGCGTATGCCAGCTACATTGAATCCCTGGAGCAGGGCACGTCGGTCGGTTCCACTTACGCCAACTATGGCGCGTTGCTCAGTCCGTTAAAGAGCCGGCAGTACGAAGTTGGCATCAAGACTGAGCAGGAACGCTGGACCGCAACCGCAGCGCTATTTCGCACTGAGAAGAAAGCGGAATACACCAATGCGGCGAACGAGCTCGTGCAAGATGGCCTGTCGATATACCAAGGGCTGGAGTTGGGAGCATCGACTCGCCTGGGATCCAATTGGGAAGTCGGCAGCAACCTGATGCTGCTTGATTCGGAATACCAGAAGGGAGCCAACTACATCGGAAATCGAGTTGCGGGCGCGCCCAAGTTCATGGCGACGGGGCAAGTGTCGTACCGCGTGGCGCAATTGCCAGGACTAAAACTTGTGGCTGCCGCCAAGTACACGGGAAGCACCATGTTGCGGCCAGCCAATGATGTGAAGGTAGGCAGCTACACCATTCTGAATGTCGGGGCGAACTACGACACAACCATCAATGGCTACGACACGTCGTTCCGCCTGGCGGTGAACAATCTACTGAACAAGAAGTACTGGATGTTCCAGTACGCGGACTACATCAAGGCGGGCGATCCACGTAGCGTCAGCCTGACTGCCGCAGTGCATTTCTGAGTCGGCGCAGTCAAGGCTAAATGTGAAAACCGCCACTCTACGAAGCTGGGCCTGGGTACATAAATGGAGCAGTCTGGTCTGCACGGTCTTCATGCTCCTGCTGTGTCTGACGGGGTTGCCGCTGATATTCCATCACGAAATCGGGCACTTGCTAGGCACGGAAATCGAAGCCCCTTCAATGCCAAAAGATACGCCCCGAGCCAGTATCGATCAGGTCCTGGATACCGCCAAAGCACGTTTCCCCGGCAAGCCTGTGCTCTACATGAGCCAGGAAGAGGACGACGACTCGTTCTGGTATGTGTCACTGGCTGATCGCCTGGATGAACGGGAGCGCTTCGACGTCGCGGCAGTAGATGCGCGAACTGCAACGCTATTAAGCACACCAAATTTCAGCCAGGGCTTCATGTTCTGGATGCTGCGGCTGCACGTTGACCTGTTCGCAGGAGTGCCAGGCATGTTGTTTCTCGGCTTTATGGGCTTGCTACTTGTGGCGTCCCTTGTGTCGGGCGTTGTGCTCTATGCGCCGTTCATGCGCAAACTTCCGTTTGCCACCGTGCGTCGGGCGCGCACCGCGCGTATCAAGTGGCTGGATCTGCACAATGTGCTGGGCATTGTCACCGTAAGCTGGGCGCTGGTGGTTGGTCTGACCGGCGTCATCAACACCTTGTCGGTACCTGCTGTGAATTATTGGCAAAGTACGCATCTGACGCCGTGGCTCGAGCAGTACAAAAACGGTCAACCACCATCGCCTGATGAATTGGCACCACTTGATCTGGCAGCCCGGTCGGCGCAAGCCACCGAACCCGGAATGGCCATCAGCTTCATTGCCTTTCCGGGGGTACTGGGAGGCACGCCGCATCACTACGCCATTTACATGCGTGGCAAGACACCTTTGACATCCAAGCTCTACCAGCCGGTACTGGCTGATGCCCGCACGGGCGAGGTGGCTGGAAGCGTGGTACCGCCCTGGTACTTGACCACGCTCTACATGTCTCAGCCTCTGCATTTCGGCGATTACGGTGGCATGCCAATGAAGATTCTGTGGGCGTTGCTGGACCTGGTCACTATTGCTGTACTCGGCAGTGGCTTGTACCTATGGTTGCGTAAACCGCGCGGGAATATGAACGCCGCCCCAGGCAAGCACAAAGGAGCGCTCTCATGAAACCGCGTGCAACCCAAAGCCATGGCCGTATCTTCCGATGGCCGCTATGGCTGGCATTGGGAGTTGTCCTGGGACTCGTATCGGGATTGCTGGGTGAGGGCGGATTCGACGTGCTGGCCTGGATCGGCCTGGGCATTCCGCTACTTGTCTGCGCATGGGCTATCTGCCGTCGCTCGTAAGCTCGACGCGCAGCGAGCGATGTGCGGCAGCAGGACCTGCAAAACTAGCTGGCGTTCGTCAAGGGCGGCACAACGCCGTCAGGTAGCGGCACCTCGTGCGCCAAGAGCGTGAGCGCGACATTACAGTAGTGCCCGACCAGCGCGGTCAGCGTAATCAGGTCCTGCTGGCCCAATGCCTCACGTGTCGCTCGGTAGTCGGCCTCACACACCTTATGTTTACCCAATAAGGATGAGACATAGGTGTAGACGATGGCCAGCAACGGATCTTCTAACACTGGCATTCGTTTAGTGCGAATGGCTTCGATGACCGATGGTGGCACGCCAGCCGAAACGGCATTGTCGACATGGGCATACCATTCAAAATCAGCATCCCAATGCCTGGCGACGAGCAAGATTGCGAGTTCGCGCACACTGGCGGGATAGCTGGCCTTCTTGAGAACATTGGCGAGTTCAGTCCAGGCCTGGGCCAGTTCGGTATGATGCAACAGAACCATTCTGGGTCCTATTGGCTTACCCAGATTGGCGACAGTCGCGTTGTATATCGTCCTTTGCGCCTCATCTAAAGACTCAAATGGCGGAGGGGAGATGCGTGCTGTGGTTGTAGGCGAAAGCGGCATTTTTTTCACACTCATTCTCTGTGATTATTGAATGGAGATGTGCTGGCGCATGATGACATCACCCCAGCGCTTTTCTTCTTCGCTGATAAAAGCAGCGAATTCCGGCCCGTCTTTATAGACAGGCGTCAATTCCAGTCCTTTGACGCGCTCTTGTGTACGGGGATTATTGGCGACCTCTCGCAATGCCGCTCCAATTTCTCGCATGACAGGCTCTGGGATGTCCTTCGCCGAGAAGAAGCCAAACCATGTCCCGGAAACAACGCCCTTTGTTCCCGCCGCCTCGTCCACCGTAGGTAAGTCAGGCACCTCTTCAATTCGATGCGCACTGGTGACAGCCAGCGCGCGTATCTTGCCGGCATTGGCGAATTGCATGAGATTAAGAACAGAGAAAAACACGTCGACCTGCCCGCCAATGAGGTCATTGGCCGCAGGACTAGCGCCCTTGTATGGCACGTGAATCATTTTCAGTCCCGCGCGGTCACTGAACAATTCGCCAGCCAGGTGGGGACTGGTTCCGACACCCGACGAGGCATAGGTCAGGGCTCCTGCCCGCGCTTTGCCGTAGGCAATCAAACCAGGAACATCGCTGACGGGAAGATCTGCGCGTATGAACAGTACGTTTGGACCCTCTGCAACCTGCGCTATCGGTATGAGTGATTGAGGGTCGTAAGGAAGCTTAGTGAAGAGAAACTGATTGGTCGCCATGCCGACGCTCGCCAGCAGCAAGGTATATCCATCAGGTGCAGCATGCGCCGCTGCGGCAACGCCAATAGTGGCGCCGGCGCCTGGTTTGTTCTCCACGATCACCGTTTGCCCCCATTTCTTGGTCAGGCCTTCAGCGTAGATTCGCGTCAGGTTGTCGGCATTGCCACCCGCAGCGAAAGGAACAATGAGCCGCACGGGCTTATCGGGGAAAGGCGCCGCGTTGGCGGAGGTGACCGCCGACAGGGCACAGAGCATGCCAACGAAAACGGATTTCATTTAATCAGATCCTCTGAGCACGTCAGGCCGTCATCGCACGTCGGATGGCGCGCAACATTTCTGCGCACGGGAGGTGGAGTGCAATGGAGGTCTCCATCGACACACGAGTCATGCGCAAGAAAGTCTATGCGGTTCCATCACCACCGCGCTGCGCAGATTTCACATAACAGGTATACCGATTTCAACAACTCTGACTAGCTCGATGCTGAGCCGCGTAGCTTGGGGGCAAGCCTTCGTCAGTGTGGCCTGCCCCTGAATAGAGGCGGCTGCCGGACCACGTATGGTCCGGCATGAGGGCCTTATTTATTGCAGCTTTTGCCTTGCGCCGCGTGGTTGCCTTGTTTGACGGCGTCGGCTTCAGACATATACGAACCCGCCTTGGTCGTACCGAAATACTTGTCGCTCGGACAGTGATAAACCTTGGAACTGGCGTTCACCCAGACGTCGCCAGGCTTGGCGCCCGCAGCAGGGGCGGATTTGGCCATGCCATTGGACGCTGGCATCTTGGCGGCGGGTGCAGGCGCGGGCTTTGCAGGAACCGTTGCTGTCGGCGCGGTGGCCTTTGGGTTGGGAGCAGTGGAGGGCGTCTGGGCATAGGCGCCAATGGCCGCCAGCAAACCGGCGGTGAACGTGATCGATATGATTAACGGCTTCATATACTGGTCTCCTGAATAGAAGCGCGCAGCACTCCCGAAAGAGTATTTCGATCGTAAAGAGCGGAAAACTGGCGCTCGGTATGAGGCGCTGCTCTTGCGAGCAAGGTGTTTCGCCAGCGCGCCCAAGCAACACTGCGCTTAGTCATACTAGACATTCGGACAGCCAATATCAATGTGCAAATTGGACCGATGCGCCTTAGCCACTCATTGGCTTACACTCGCCCTAAAACATGGCAACACACACAGTGCAACGCCCCGGGGTTGTCGGCACCAAGCCCGCACGCCGAAGATGCCTGCGGCTGTTCAGTCGGTTTCTACCGAGATGTGTACCCTCGACGTCGCCACCCGATCAGCTTCAACGGTCTCATGAGGTCCTTCTACGACTTTAGTCGGATGTTGGATTGCTTGATAGCTGTTCCAATCAGCCCTCCATTTTTTGAATTTTCCACGATGCATCTCCGATCTGCGAAGGACGGCGATGTGGTGGAACGTTCAAACAAGCATCACGGCATTCATTACAGGATCGAGCGTAGGACCTATTCGAGCGACTGTCGCCCGAGTTCTAGAAACACGCCTCACCTCCATGAATCCCATGCCGCACACGCTGTGTGAGCATTCGAGATTCATGAGCGACCTGCCATTGATTTACGCCGGCAACACAAGGACGGAATCGACATGACGGATCGCCAGTTTCCCTCAATGCTGACTGTGCTCAGCACCGCAATTGCAGGCGCATTATTTTCCGCCAGCGCGGCAAGCCAGGCACAGCCTTGCTCCGGGAGCAGTGGACTCAATTGCTCCATATCGGGAACCTATTCCGAAGCGGTATTGGTTGAGCCGACCGGCAATAATTCGCCTGTACCTGCCATGACAGTAGGCTCTACGGCCGCCATCACGGTGTCGGTGCAAGCGTCCACGTCGGCAGCGCTGCAAATTTTGTCATTAGGCAACAACGGCAACTCAGGCGGTTCCCTGACGGGTGGCGATACGCAGGGTCTAACCATCACCAACAGTGGAAACTTGACGCTGCAAAGTGGCTCGACCGCTGTCGGCGGCGCCCTTTATGGTTTGTTCGCCCAGATGCGAGGCGGCGACGGCGTGAGCAGCAGTGATGGACATGACGGCGGTAATGGTGGCGTTGCAGGCCAATCGTCGGGGCAAATCTTGTCGCTTAAGAATAGCGGCTCGATCACCCTCAATCTGCCTGGAACGAGTGTTCCTACCGGTGCCGCCCTTTCGGCCATTTCAGAAGGGGGGGGCGGCGGAGCCACCACCCATGGCAGCGGTGGCGCAGGCGGCCAGTCTATGGGTATTGCGTTGGTCAACACGGGTGAAATCAATGTCACGCTGGCGGGCACGGGTCGTTATGCAGGCATTCAGGGCGTGAGCGAAGGTGGCTCCGGTGCATCCAATAGTGAAGGCAACGGATTAGACGGTGGCGGGGCCGGCACCGTTTCCATTGTGAACTCAGGCTCCGTCGCACTGAACTGGAATTGGAATAGCGGCAGTGAGAAGGGCGCCACCCTATACGGCGTGCGTGCTCAGGCGCAATCCGGAAACGGCGGCACCGCCACGCTTGACGGCAATGGCGGCAACGCAGGCCAGGGCGCGGCCCAATTGATGAGCGCGTCGATAACCCTGAATGCCGGCGGAAATATTCAGGTGAATCAAACCGGACCGGCACCTGGCACGGGTGCGGGAGCAGCCGTCATCATTCAAGGCGGCAATGGCGGCGATGCCCCCTCTAATAACGATGACGTGATCGGTGGCAACGGCGGCGATGCCGGCCAAATTCAGTCCGGCAAGCCCGTGTCATCCGCATCGGCGCAATTCACGGACACAGATGCCAGTGTGACCACCACCGGAGACAAAGTGGCTGCCATTGCGGTCACCACCACAGGCGGCAATGGTGGCGGCAATTTCAGCACGGGAAGCTACCACGACCTGAACGGCGGGCGTGGTGGCGTGGCAGGCGATGGCAGTGTTCTAGTCTCAGCGTCCACAACGGCCATCACATTCTCGACGGACGGCTCGGACGCGCCTGGTGTCGTCGCCTTGCTGCAAGGAGGAGCCGGGGCCGACGGTGGCCTTTACGGAGGCGATGCGCTTGGCCTGGGTTCCAGCAATGCGGGTAATGGCGGCACCGGCGGCGCAGCTGGACAAATCAACATTGCGCTAAATGGACAATCTCAACTGCCTATTACCGTCAAAACAACCGGCAGTAATTCGGCGGGCATTTATGCGCGTGCGAGCGGCGGCAAGGGCGCGGATGGTGGCAATCTGACAGGCACCATTGGCGGCGGGGCCGGTGGCACCGGAGGCGCGGGCGGAAACAGTGGTGACGTGAATGTGAACTTGACGGCGACGATTCTCACCACGCAAGGTGACAACTCCCCCGGCATTGTCGCGCAAAGCGTCGGAGCCAACGGCGGAATCGGCGGGACCGCCACTCAAACGGTGGCCAACGGCGCGCCGGGAGGAGTCGGCGGATCTACCGGTAACGTCAGCGTGAGTATCGATAGCGCCTCTTCCATCACCACGCAGGGGCTTGGCGCAAGCGGCATATTGGCGCAAAGCGCCAGTGGCGCGGGCGGCAATGGAGGCGGTAGCGACGGCCAATTGGCGGGAACCGGGGGAATAGGGGGCGCTGGGGGCAATAGCGGTACGGTCACCGTCAACAATGACGGTGCCATTACAACGGTGGGCGACACAGCACGCGGCATTCTTGCGCAGTCGTTCTCCGGATCGGGCGGCGCAGGCGCAGATGGGTATGGCGTCTTCTACAGCGGGGCTGGAACGGGCGGGTCAAGCGGTAGTGTGGGGACCGTCAACATCAGCCATAACGGCAGAATCTCGACCGCAGGCAGTAATGCCCAAGGCATTCTGGCCCAATCGGTTGCGGGCGGGGGCGGTGCGGGCGGTGAAGCTGGCGGACTGATTGTGTCGATCGGCGGCAGTTCAACGACTAACCCATTTACGGCCAATGGCAACGCGGTCACGGTAAACGCTTCATCGGCCACTATTACGACCACCGGCACCGCAGGCATCGGCATTTTGGGACAGTCCATTGGCGGAGGAGGCGGTGACGGCGGTGGCTCGACCGGCATCGTCAGCATAGGCGGAACCGGCGGCCTGGGCGGGTCGGGCGGGGCAGTCGCCGGTAACCTCAATAGCTCCACCATTTCCACGAGCGGTGACGGTGCGCACGGCATCGTCATGCAATCGATTGGAGGCGGCGGAGGCAATGCCGGAAATGCCGGCAGCACTGGACTCTTTGTGTCCGTGGCCCTGGGTGGGGCGGCTGGCGATGGCGGCACAGGCGGCAACGCGTCAGTCAATCTGAACAACAGCGCCATCAGTACATCAGGAACCAAAGCTGCCGGGTTAATCGTGCAGTCTATCGGCGGCGGTGGTGGTACCGGAGGGCAGGCGTTCGCGAGTTCGGTGGGTATGGGGTTTTCCGCGTCAGTCGCACTTGGGGGCTCAGGCGGATCAGGGGGTAACGCCGCCCCGGCCTCTTCGCAAATGTTTGGCGGAAAAATCGCCACCGGCCAGAATCCGCTTTTGATACTGGCTGGTGGATGCGCCGGGTCATGCCAACCCATTGCCTACAATCCATTGCCCGTTGACGCCTATGGCGTGGTAGTTCAAAGCATTGGTGGAGGAGGCGGGCTTGGTGGTTCGGCATCGGCAGAAGCGATGGCCTTGTCTGTTCCTGTTCTCCCGGACGGCAGTGTTCAGTTCGCTCTTGCCTCGGCAGTTAGCCTGGGCGGTAAGGGAGGCAATGGTGGCAATGGCGAGTACGTCACTTTTGCAGCGGCAAACGGTGCAAACATCACCACGAGCGGACAAGGGGGAACCGGCGTGCTCATTCAAAGCATTGGCGGAGGCGGGGGTGCAGGCGGCGATTCGTCGGCGCTTGCTGCAAGCGTGGGCTACGGAAATTTGCCAGACGGCGCCATTTCCCTATCCGTAACGCCCACCTTCAGTGTCGGTGGGTCTGGCGGCGGGGGCGGCAACGGCGGTGCTGTCTCGATGGCACTGGGTGGCCTGATCAATGTCTCAAACGGACAAGCCAGTTTTACGCCGGATGCGCCGGGCACGTCCGTATCGCGGATCACGACCTTTGGCGACTACGCGAATGGCGTTAAAGCCCAGTCGATTGGCGGTGGTGGCGGTGATGCGGGATTCGGGACTGGAAATACGCAAGCATTTGGTAGTGGGTATAGCCTGACGGCCAATGTGACGCTGGGTTCGACGGGTGGCGCAGGCGGTAACGGCGGAGCCGTGCAAGTGCAAGTCCTTCCCACTGCAGCCATCACAACCTATGGATCGAGTGCGATCGGTGTCATTGCACAAAGCATAGGCGGCGGAGGCGGCACCTCCCAAGGCGGATCGGTCAACGTCGGTGTCAGCGGGAGCGGACTAGCGGCCACAGCGAATATCGCTGTGGGTACGACGGGTGGCGCCGGTGGATCCGGTGGCAATGTCGTGGTTGATGTCGATGGCAGCATCGTCACGAGCGGAGGCGACGCGGTGGGCGTGTTGGCGCAATCCATTGGTGGTGGTGGCGGCCTTGGAGGTTCTGCCGGATCAGATGCTTCGGCCGACAACCCGATTCTTGCAACCACTGCCGTCCGTACGGCCGTTACCAATATCACTAACGCGGCTGTCGCCGATAGCGCTTCCGGGGCTGCAGTATTCAAGGGCACGTTCAGCGTGGCTCTCGGCGGAGCGGGAGGCACTGGCAATACCGGGGGCGACGTGACCTTGAATCTTGGTTCAGGGGGAAACATTCAAACGTCTGGCGACTGGTCCAGCGGAATCGTCGCTCAGAGTATTGGCGGTGGCGGTGGCAAGGGCGGCATTGCCGCGGCAACCGGCCTCGCATATGTGCCCGACGTGACAATCAATACCAACATTACCCTTGGTGGGTCGGGCGGCCTGGGCGCCAATGGCGGTCAGGTGACCACCAACCTGTCGGGGGGCACCATCAAGACTGCGGGGTATGCTGCCTCGGGTGTGCTCGCACAAAGTATCGGTGGCGGCGGAGGCTGGGGAGCCGACGGTTCGGACAAGTCCGGCGGGCTGTTTTCGGTGGGCAGCGGTAACGGCGGCAGCGGGGTCGCAGGCGGACACGGCGGCAATGTCACGCTGACGACCCAAAACAGCAATGCGATCACAACCACGGGTGAAGGAGGTTTTGGTGTACTGCTCCAATCGGTGGGTGGGAGTGGCGGCTATGCCGGCTCCGGCACTGGGCAAACGGTAGGCGCCGGGCCGTGGACATTGCCGGCAACCCAATTGATTAGCGGAAGCCTGGAAAGCTACAACTCCGGTGGAGGTGGCACCGTATCGTTCCAGGACCAAGGCAGCATTACCGTCAATACCTCCGGCAATAACGCTATCGGCATTCTGGCGCAGAGCATCGGTGGCGGTGGCGGCATCATTGCCAATTCCCAAGCGCAGCTTTCGTCCAGCGTCCAAACCACCATCTATGGCTCCAAGGAGTTCCAAGACAGTGTTTCAGACGGCGGCGCGGTGAGCGTGACCTTAGGCGCGGCCAGCAGGATCAACACTCTCGGCACCGGTGCTCACGGCATTCTTGCGCAATCGGTAGGCGGTGGCGGGGGCATTATTGGTCTTCCCAATACGGGTGCACTGTTGACGACAGACCGCAGCAAGGCGGGTACGTTAACGCTAGGGAGTGGGGCAGGTGGAGATGTCACCGTTAACGTCCCGGGCACCATTTCCGTCACTGGCAATGGCGCCGTGGGCATTTTGGCGCAAAGCGTAGGGGGCGGCGGTGGCCTGCAACTGGGCGCCGATGGCAACTCTGTGTACGCGGGCTCTGCAACAACGGAAATACTCAACAACGCCACCGTAACGGTGAATGTGCCCACCGGGGCTTATGTCGGAGCGTTAGGCATGAACAGTGTCGGTATCTTTGCGCAAAACGCAAATGGTAGCGGCGGTGTCACGATGACTATCGACGGCCAGGTGGTAGGCGGCGGCGGTCCAGGCGCTAGTGTATGGATAGACAGCGTGGCCAAAAGCACGCTTACCATTGGTCAAGGCGGTGAGCTGACCCAGATAGAAGAGAATGCCATTCTCGCAACGGGTAGCGCGCTCGCAGTCACCAACAATGGCACGATCCAAGGTTCCGTCGTGTTGAATGGCGGCACGATGGTAAACAACGGCAGTGTGATGGCGGGAGCGCAATTTGAAGGCGACCTCGTCAACAATGGCCTGGTCGCACTGGGTGGCAATCAAGGCAAGCTCGCGGGTTATCAGCGCACAGGGTTTGTGCCAACCACGCTCACGGGCAATTTCGTCCAAAGCGCGTCCGGAATCTTGCAAGCGGGCGCAGATTTCAACACCCTTGAAGCCGACAAGCTGCTCATCAACGGCCCGGCCACACTTAACGGCGGCGTGATCATCGCGCCGCGCGCGCTGTTACCGAATCGTGAGTTGTCGGTATTGACAGTAAATGGCGCGCAAGCAGGCGCGCTCACGGCAGTTGATTCACCCGTGTTCAATTATGAAGCCCGGCAAGGCGGTCAAGAGACATATGTCCATGTGGCTGGCGCAAACTTCAATGTCGACTCCATGGGGCTGGCTGCAAATCAAACCGAAGTGGGCAAGCACCTGCAACGCAGCTGGGATCTAGGCGGTAACGCCGCGCTGTCGTCGCTTTACGCCGTTTTGGATACGGCATCAAGAAACGGTGCAGGTGCGTACCAGGCGCGTATCTCGGACTTGTCGCCAGGCGTGGCCTTGGCACCCGCTGCACAAATGCAGTTTTCGATGGCACGATTCACGGGGGCGATGATGTCTTGCCCCACGTTCAAAAGTGTGGACTCGTTCACCCAGGAACAGAACTGCTTTTGGGGTGAAGTCAGCGGGCGTCGCACAAAGCAGAATGGCGTCGAACGCACATCGAGCTTTAACTACGACAGCACAACGTATCAGTTTGGCGGTCAGCGCGAGATTGCACCCAATACGTTCCTGGGTGGATCCATGGCATATCAGAACACCCGTTTGGCGGGTGATGACCGCCGCGTCAGCGGATCGGGCGACTCAGGTTATGCCGGTCTGGTGCTCAAACAGCAAGTGGATCAGTGGACGTTCTCGGGCGCACTGGGCGGTGGCTACGGCTCTTACAACATGGACCGCAATATGAACATCGCTGGCTATGGCAACACAGCCAAAAGCAGCCCGAATGTTTATAGCTTTGGCGCACGATTGCGCGCCGCACGCACTTTCACGCAAGGCAACTTCTATGTGAAACCCTATGTGGATCTGGATGCCACCTACTCTCGTATGCCGGGCTACGCCGAGTCGGGCGATGCCTTGAGCTTGAAAGTGGATGGCAGCGACCAGTTTGTGCTTGGGGTTGGCCCGACCCTGGAACTCGGTGGACGAGTAGATCTGCCCAAGGGCGCCATGATGCGACCGTTTGCCTATGCCGGCGTGTCGTTCTTGTCGGAAGATGGCTGGAAGACAAAAGCGCGTCTCGCCCAGGCGCCTGCTGGCACGGGTTCGTTCACAACGTCTATGCCAACCGACAATGTGATTGGACGTGTGGGCGCCGGCTTTCAAGTCTTGAGCGCAGCCGGTTTGGACTTCCGCCTTCAGTATGACGGCGAGTTCGCCGCCAAAGGCAGCAGCCACGCGGGCTCGCTGAAGGTCTCGATGCCGTTTTAACGAATCCCGGGGTCTTGGCCAGGCTTGGTTTGAATAATGGATAGCTCGGTGGGCAGATGCACACCGTTCTTCACAGCCAAGACCTCGGCCATCACGCTCACGGCGATTTCGGCTGGCGTCTTGCTACCGATGTAAATACCAATAGGCCCTCGTAGACGTCGAAGGGACTCGTCCGTTTCACCGCAATGTTCCCGCATCCGAGCCCGCCTGCTCGCGTTGTTGCGGCGCGACCCGATGGCGCCCACATAAAAAGCAGGGCTATGCAATGCCTCAAGCAAGGCCATATCGTCCAATTTGGGATCGTGGCTTAGCGCGACAACACAGCTGCGTTGGTCGGGGCGGAAGGCCAGCACAGCGTCGTCGGGCATATCAGTCACCGCCTGCACGCCAGGTATGGTCCACGCTCGGATGTATTCGACGCGCGGATCGCAGACCGTGACGGCAAAGCCATTGAACAGCGCCATAGTGGCGAGGTATTCCGCCAACGCGCCGGCGCCGATCAGCAACATGCGGTAGCCTGGACCCAGGGTGTTTGTCAGTTGATCGTCGTCGAACAAAAGCGCCTGCGGCGCGTCAGCCTGCTCCAGGGTGACGCCGCCATGTAGGCGACCCACCATGCGCCGCACAAGCTCACCCGCTTCAAGTCGGCTCACCAGCTCTTGCAATGAGCCCAGCGGAGGATCAAATTCCAGCAGTAGTTCGAGTGTGCCACCACAGGGCAATCCAAAGCGGTGAGCCTCATCGGCACTCACGCCGTAGCGCACGAGTTTCGGTGAACCCCGCGGAATCTGCGCCGATCCATGGGCACAGGTGTAGTTCAGGATCAGGTCATCTTCGATACACCCGCCCGACACGGAGCCCACCGTTCGCCCGTCTTCGCGCAGCGCCATCATCGCGCCTATAGGCCGCGGCGAGGAGCCCCAGGTTCGCACCACGGTCGCCAATAGCACGCGCTGGTCTGCAGCGAGCCAGTCGCGCGCCGCCCGCAAGACCATGAGATCAATGTTCTCCATCTTTTTCCCTTGCCTGACTGGCGGCGTGTGTTGCGTCTTCCAACCATGCGCGGGCGCAGGCCAGATCTTCTACCGTGTCCACATCCATTCCGATGCCGACATCGTCGACGACCAGGTCCAACACCTGTCCAAGTGCCCTATGTGCGCGCACCACTGCGGCGGCTCCGGCGTCGCCATTGAGACATGCCAGAGCGTCAAAACATTCTGCGCCAAAACCTACGGGATGACCGGCTTGCTGCCTGCAGTTAGGGACGGCGACAGGATGCGAGGCCAACGCGAGGGCGACCTGACACAAGGTCTCTGGTTGCACCAGCGGCAAGTCGCCCGGAAGGATCAGCCACCCCGCAGCGGAAGACGTCGCATTAACGCCAAGGGCAATCGAGTCCCCCATGCCCTTCGTACCACCCGCCGGCCTGACTATATGCCAGGCAAGCCCGGAGGCTTTCACGGTTCGCATGACATGCTCGAGTACCGGCACCCCTTGCAAAAGCGCATCAAGTTTGTTCACCAAGCCGCCCGACACTCGGAAACGGTTGCTATGGCCAGCAGCGAGGACGATAACGACGGGGGATTGCATCAAGATCCGGGGAGAGCTAGGCTTTTATATCCAACCAGCGAACATCAGATCGTAAACGGCCATGGTAGCGGCATGCCGTTTCCACGTACTGATTCGCTGGGCTTTGAAGACTATCATTCAGTCACGGTTCGCCCGCCATCCGGTTCCTTCCTCCAGACACGGTACTTCCTCACCATGACACGTATCCAAGTTAACGGCCAATTGAAGGATGTGAATGTCCCAGAGAATATGCCTCTTCTCTGGGTTTTGCGCGATGAGCTCGGCATGACCGGCACCAAGTTCGGCTGCGGCATGGCGCTTTGTGGTGCCTGTACGGTGCACATGGATGATTCGCCCATCCGCTCCTGTGTCACACCGGTTTCTGCGGTGGCCGGGCACGCCATTTCCACCGTGGAGGGCATTGAGAGCGACCGCGTCGGACAGGTGGTGCAGCAGGCCTGGATTGAGAGCAATGTCGCGCAGTGCGGCTATTGCCAAGGGGGACAGATCATGTCAGCGGTAGGCCTGCTCAAGACTACGCCCACTCCAACGGATGACCAGATCAACGCCGCCATGAGCGGCAACATTTGCCGCTGCGGTACGTATCCGCGCATTCATGCGGCCATCAAGCTGGCTGCCAGCCGTCTGGCTCAAGGTAGCAAATGATGCTGACGACATCACAGAGCGTTTCTCGCCGCCGGTTTTTGCAAAGCGGCCTTGGTGGTGTCTTGTTGTTGGCTGTCAGTGGCACCGGTGCCGTTTGGGCAGCTGACGCCAGGAAATACGGCGCTGACAGTATGTCTGGCGGCACGGTGGACGACCCGTTGGTGTTCGTGTCTATCGCAGTGGACGGCACGGTCACCATCGTGGCGCACCGCGTCGAGATGGGAACCGGGGTGCGCACGAGCTTGCCGATGATCGTCGCTGATGAAATGGAAGCGCGCTGGGACAGGGTGAAAATCGTACAGGCCGAGGCCAACGAGGCGCGCTATGGCAATCAGAACGTGGACGGGTCGCGCAGTGTGCGCCACTTCATGATGCCAATGCGGCGGGTGGGCGCGGCGGCCCGGCACATGTTGGAGGCGGCTGCGGCGGCGCGTTTGTCCGTTCCCATATCCGAGCTTCGGGCTGAACAGCACGAGGTCGTGCACTTGCCTAGCGGTCGACGGCTGGGCTATGGCGAACTCGCCGCCGACGCTGCCAAACAGCCCGTGCCAAAAAATGAAGCGATCAAACTTAAATCACCCGCAGATTATCGGTACATCGGTAAAGGAGAGGTACGTCTGGTAGACCTGGAGGCCATCGGTCGGGGCCGGGCCATTTACGGCATGGACATGCATCTGCCGGGTATGGTCTACGCCGTGATCGCGCGTCCACCGGTAGTCGGCGGCAAACTGCGCCGCGTAAATAGCGATAAGGCATTGCAAGTGCCTGGTGTGCTGAAAGTGCTGGAGATTCCAGGCTATAGCGGCGCACCGGCTTTTCAGCCGTTGGGCGGTGTGGCCGTTGTAGCAACCAACACCTGGTCGGCGATGCAGGGCAGGGCGGCACTAGAGATCGAATGGGACGATGGGCCAAATGCCACCTATGACTCGGTGGCGTATCGAAAAATACTGGACGCCGCAGCGCGTGCGCCAGGCAAGAGCCTGCGCAATGAAGGAGACGCACCGGGCGTTTGGGCAAAAACACCCGAGGCAGAGCGCTTCGCCGCTGAATACTACATTCCCCACTTGGCTCACGCGACGATGGAGCCGCCGGTGGCAACCGTAAAGCTAAGTGGCGACCATTGTGAAGTCTGGACATCGGTACAAAACCCGCAAGCCGCGCACGCTGCGGTCGTTGCGCGCCTGAAGCTCAAACCAGAAAATGTGAAGGTCAACGTGCTGCTGCTGGGTGGCGGCTTTGGTCGTAAATCAAAGCCAGACTACGTGGACGAGGCCGCCATCATTGCGCAGACCATGCCGGACACGCCGGTCAAGGTGGTGTGGACGCGCGAAGACGACATTCATCACTGTTATCTGCACACCGTCTCGGTCGAGCGTCTCGAAGCCGTGCTTGGCAAGGGCGGTCAGCCAGAGACGTGGTTGCATCGCACCGCCGCGCCCACTATCGGATCGCTTTTTGCGGTGGGCGCAAAAGGCCAGATGCCATCCGAAGCCGGCATGTCCGCCATCAACATGCCGTACCAAATTCCGCAAGTACGTATCGAAACCGCAGAGGTGGAGGCACACGCTCGTATCGGTTGGTTCCGCTCGGTGTCCAATATTCCGCATGCGTTTGCCGCGCAGTGCTTCATTGCAGAGTTGGCGCATCGTGCCGGACAGGATCATAAGCAGTTCGCACTGGCGTTGATTGGACCACCTCGAAAAATAAACCCCGGCGCGATGTCCGACAGCTGGAACTACAGTGAATCGCCCGAAATTTATCCCTACGACACGGGGCGCCTTCGCGATGTGATCGAGGCTGCGACCCTTGGCGCCGGTTGGGGTCGTGAGTTGCCCAAGGGCCACGGGCTGGGTTTAGCCTTCTGCTACAGCTTCATGAGCTATACCGCGACCGTGGTTGAGGTGGCCGTTGACGACAACGGTCAAGTGCAGGTGCTGGCCGTGGACATGGCCATGGACTGCGGGCCGCAAATCAACCCAGAACGTATCCGTGCGCAGATGGAAGGCGGCGCCATCATGGGGATCAGTCTGGCACTGTTGGGCGAGATTACCTTTGAGGGTGGACGCGTCAAGCAAAGCAATTTTCACGACTACGAGGTATTGCGTCACGCGGCGTCGCCACCTGAGATTCGCACGCACCTGGTAAATGACAACCATGCCGTCCCGCCCGGTGGCGTGGGAGAACCGCCGGTGCCTCCGGTCGCGCCAGCGCTGTGCAACGCCATCTTCGCGGCGACGGGCAAACGTGTGCGACAGTTACCAATACGTACCGTGACGTAGCAGGTTGAGGATCGCGCTTGCCCTGGGGCGATGAAAAACACGAGCCATAACGTCGGAGGGGTAATGAGCAATTTCTCACGCACCATCAGTCGGTGTCTCGCATCGCGACGCGGCGTCAGGCTCGTGGGAACAAGCGCTCCCGCCGCCGCACTCGCGCTCGCAGGCTTGCTGTGGTCAGCGCAGACCTGCGCCGCTGACTTGCCGGACGCGCTCGCAATGATGTCGGTTGGCGGCAACTACTTCAGTCGCGACCTCGCAAAAAGCAAGTACACCATCCTCGCGACCTTCATCGACCGAGCCACAGCTATGGCGGGGGGGGACGCGCCCGCAGGCGGCATGGCAGTTTTTGGCTGGTTCGACTCAGGGGAAGTACGTTTGCTCCATACCGTCGCCTACCAGCCGTCGATGCTGCAAATGATGGCGCGGCGAAACGTGAAGCCTGCGAAATTTCCGTTGGATCCAAAGGCCACGCCGCTTTATGTCATGGCTTGCGGTTGGCCGTTAGACGACCAACGAGAACCGGGAAGGATCACCGTCGCCTACGCGGAGCGCGACGATGCCAACATACAAGTCAAAGAGTCCTCGGTAGGAACGTTGACAAATCTGCGATGGATACCTGTGCCATCCACACGCGCCGCGAAAAACTTCCAGGCCAAGGAGTATTGCGGCGAGGTCGCCAAGACCAAGAAGTCTTCGGCGCCGCTCTGGCTCACCACAACGACTGAATAGTCGAAGGTGGCTGAGCGGGCTCAGCTTTCGGACAATCACTGATTGCCTAAGCCTTGGCCGAAACCGCTCGTCACCCCACACCCTGCCTATCAACTACCGGGCTTGCACACCCGGTAT